>NZ_JBIAVJ010000026.1:0-146219 GCF_042894025.1 Streptomyces sp. NPDC001549 | reverse complement strand
CGAAGGCACCTGGCGGGCGCACCAGGTCCCGCTCGCCGGGGTACGCGAGAACCCCGCACACCTGAAGCAGCTGGAGGACTGGCTGCGCTCGTACCGGCCGGACGAACTCTTCGACGCAGACGGCCGCCCGACGGCGCAGGTCCTGGCCTGCGTCCCGGAAAGCGAGCGCCGCCTCGGCGCGGTCCCGTACGCGAACGGAGGCCGTCTGCTGCGGCCGCTGCCGATGCCGCCGCTCGACGCGCACGCCGTCCCCGTCGACAAGCCCGGCGGGACCCTCCACGAACCGACCCGCGTCCTGGGGCACTTCCTCACCCAGATCATGCGGGAGACGGCCGGGCGGCGGGACTTCAGGGTCGTCGGACCGGACGAGACCGCCTCCAACCGGCTGGACGACCTGTACGAGGCCACCGGCAAGGCCTGGCAGGGCATCACGGAGGCCACGGACCGAGATCTGTCCCGCCACGGCCGGGTCATGGAGATCCTGTCCGAACACGTCTGCCAGGGCTGGCTGGAGGGATACCTGCTCACCGGCCGCCACGGCCTCTTCTCCACCTACGAAGCCTTCGCGCACATCGTCGACTCCATGGTCGGCCAGCACATCAAGTGGCTGAAGACCTCGCGCAAACTGCCCTGGCGGGCGCCGATCGGGTCCCTCAACTACCTGCTCACCTCGCACGTCTGGCGCCAGGACAACAACGGCTTCTCCCACCAGGACCCCGGCTTCGTCGACCACGTCCTCAACAAGAGCCCGGAGGTCGTGCGGGTCTACCTGCCGCCGGACGCCAATACCCTCCTCGCCGTGGCCGATCACGCCCTGCGCAGCCGTGACCAGGTCAACGTCATCGTCGCCGGCAAACAGCCCTGCTTCGACTGGCTGCCGATCGACGCGGCCCGCACGCACGTGACGCGCGGCGCCGGCGTGTGGGAGTGGGCGGGTACCGACCACGGCTCCCGCGAGCCGGATGTCGTACTCGCCTGCGCCGGCGACGTGCCCACCATGGAGGTACTGGCCGCCGCAGCCCTGCTCCGCGAGCACCTCCCCTCGCTGGCCGTCCGCGTCGTCAACGTCGTCGACATCGCCCGCCTGATGCCCCACGAGGAACACCCCCACGGCATGACGAACGCCGAGTACGACGCGCTCTTCACCACCGACAGGCCGGTGATCTTCGCCTACCACGGCTACCCGTGGCTCATCCACCGCCTCGCCTACCGCCGGACCGGCCACCCCCGGCTACACGTCCGCGGCTACAAGGAATCCGGCACCACGACCACCCCCTTCGACATGGTCGTGCGCAACGACATGGACCGCTACCGGCTCGTCATGGACGTCCTCGACCGCGTCCCCGGCCTCGCGGGCCGCACCGAGGGCCTGCGCCAGGCCATGACCGACCAGCGCATCCGCCACCACGACTGGATCCGCAAGCACGGCACCGACCTGCCAGAAGTCGCGGACTGGTCCTGGCCGTACTGAGCGGCACGGGAACCAGTGCTGCACGTTCTGAGACGCCGGCACCCAGATGGGGTGCCGACGCCTCAAGCTCCCTCCCAGACCGCCCGCCTCCGGAGCGGCACCACGACCGTCAGCGCACGACCCCACCGTGGTGGGAGCACGTGCCCCTCCCCCTGGACCGGGAAGCCCAGCCGTCCCCGCAGAGCGTGCCCGGGTACACGGGCGCCGGCGTGACAGCCGGCGCAGAGGGCCTGCGCCCCGGCGTCACCGCGCAGTTCCCGGGGTCGCCGAGCCAATATCCCTGAGGAGATCCACTGGGACACGCTCCGTACGGAGTGGTGGACGGAATCGCTCCAGCCCGTACGAGGGCTCTCACCAAGACGTCCACGGCCGTCGCCGGTGGCGATGCCTGAGGCTCGACGGACGGTGCGTCGAACAACCCATGCTCCCATCGAAGAACCCTCACGCCGACGCCGTCTCCCATCGCCGGCCTGGCGACAGCCACATCCCTCTTTGCCTGCTTGCCGGGTTCGACCCTCCCGAGGTAAGCCGTCTCGGTGGCAAACACGGCCCCCTCCGATGTCGTGAACTGCAGCGTCACCTCGTACCAGGCCGCTCGGGTGGCGTGCGGATTGAGAACGCTGACTTCGATGAGCGACATGCCCGTTTCTGGGTCGGCGCACTTCAGCGAGCCAAGCGAGACCTGACTCGTTGGCCCGACATCTCTTGAGGGTGTGGCCGTGGCCGTACGCACCTCGGGTGGACAGAGGGTCTCTTGCTCCGGCCCTGCTGAGGTCCGCGCGCAACCCGTGGTGAGCAAGAAGAGGAACGCTGCTACCGATACTGACTTCGCGCCGCGCATGGTCTACCCGATTGCTGGGAGGAGGCAAAGGCCAGGCATTCCTACCACTCTGACTGCGCGATGCGCGCCGGGAACAACCCACTGCGCCACCTGAGAGGGATGGACACGAGCGGGATCAGGCGACGAACAAGATTCCGCAGGTCCTCAGTCGCGGCCTGCCACCCTCCCGGAAGGGTGGGTTCAGTTCTCTCCCGATCCAGGCCGGCCTTGACCCGGCCCGTGCGCACGCAGGGCGGTCAGACGTTGTTCGTACTCTTCCTCGTCGATCTCGCCTCGGGCGAACCGTTCGGCGAGCACCTGCTTGGCGGAAGGCGCAGCCGGGGGCTGCACTGGGCCCGAGGGGAAACGGTCGACACTGCGGAGGAGCAGCACGACTCCCGCGATGGCCAGGGCCACGAGGAGGACCATGCTGAACGACATGGCGACCCAGCCCCATCCGCCCATTCCGTGGTCGTACCAGAACATGGCTCACGCTCCTGTTGCGATGGTCTGGGACACGGCCCTCAGGGCATGTCCCCCATGTCCTCACTGTCCGTCGCCCCGTGTCGTCCGGGCATGGGCCGCTCGGGGTCACGACCAGGGCCGATAGGCCCATGCCCATGACCGTGTCTGCCCCCAGACGGGAAGCGGGGAACCGAACGGAGGCCGCAATGAGCACACCTTCCCGCCCTGGGCGCCACCGCAAGGTTGGCTCTTCACCACAGAAGTTGTGCCAGAAGCCGAGTATCGACAGCAATGACGGCCGTGGCGCAGCGGGCGGGCGCGGTGACGACATGGTGTCCCTCTAGGGTGGCCTGGCGGGGGCCGCTCGGTTCGATGCCGGCCTGGTGAGGAGGGCGTCAGCATGTCGGAGTCGGAGCAGGGGCTGGCCGATGTTCAGCGTGCGCACTGGCAGCAGACCTACGGCGATCATCCCGGCATGTACGGCGAGGAGCCGTCCGATCCAGCGGTCCATGCCGCTGCCGTCTTCAGGACCGTCGGTGCCCGGAAGGTGCTGGAGCTGGGTGCCGGCCACGGCCGTGATGCGCTGTACTTCGCCCGCCAGGGATTCTCCGTATTGGCCACTGACTTCAGCCCGGCGGGTCTGGAGCAGCTGCGCGAAGCCGCCGCGGCCCAAGACGTCGCGGGGCGGGTCACCACAGCGGTCCATGACGTCCGCGAGCCTCTGCCGCTCGCGAACACCTCGGTGGATGCCGTGTTCGCGCACATGCTGCTCTGCATGGCGCTGTCCACCCAGGAGATCCACGCCTTGGTCGCCGAGGTGCGACGGGTACTGCGGCCGGGCGGAGTCTTCGTCTACACCGTCCGTCACACCGGGGACGCGCACTACCAGGCCGGTGGCGGGCACGGAGACGACATCTGGGAACACGGCGGCTTCGCCGTCCACTTCTTCCCCCGCGACCTGGTCGACGCCCTCGCCAGAAGCTGGACTCTGGACGAGGTCGCCGCCTTCGAGGAGGGCGGCCTCCCCCGGCGGCTGTGGCGCGTCACGCAGACCGTCCCTCGGTGAGTACCGCCTGAGGGCTCAGCGCTGTCCGATCTCGGGTTCCGGTTCGACTTCTGTCGTACCGCCACGATGCTCGGTGCACCGGGCGGCAGGCGTCGTCACGCAGTCCTCACCGCACAGGAACCGTGATCACCGGGCAGTGCGCCCGGTGCAGCAACCCGTGGACGACTGATCCGAGTCGCATGCCCGTGTAACCGCCCTTGCCTCGACGGCCCACGACCACGGCGAGGGCGTGCTCGGCGGCACCGGCGAGCTCCTCCACCGGGTGCCCGGTCAGCACCTCGTGCGTCAACACGACGTCCGGGTACTCCTGCGACCAACCTGCCGTCGTCTCGGACAGCATGCGTCGTTGCCCCTGGAGCGCGGCCTCCTCGTCGTGGTGCAGGAACAGCGGTGGCTGCCACACCGACACGGCACGCAGCTTGGCCCCCCTGAGGTCGGCCTCTTCGAACGCAATCGCAAGGGCCGCCTTCGAGGACTCGCTTCCGTCGATGCCCACCACCAGGTAGGGCGGCTGTTGAGTGACGTGCTCGGCGTCGCCCACGACGACGACCGGACACTGCGCCTGCGCACTGACGGGGACGACCAGGGAGCCGGCGCTGAGGAACTCCGAGGTCCGGCTCAGGTGACGGGAGCCGAGCACGATCATGCGGGCCCGCCTCGACAGTCGACCGATCGCCGGAGCGGGGAACCCCTCGACGAGATCCACGACCGCTTCGACCTCCGGGTGTCGCTCCCTGCTCCAGGCGGCAGCCGCGCCGAGGGCGTCCGAGGCCTCCTGGTGCAGGGCGATGCTGCGCGGCGTGTCGTCGACGTGTTGCGTGTCGTGCTGGGGAGGTACGGCTACGACGAGTCGCAGCCGTAGCCGGCGTCGCCCGGCCTCGTCCACCGCCCAGGCCACGGGCAGACGCCAGTCCCTGGCCGGGTCGATGCCGACGACGATCTCCTGGTGTTCGCCCGCGTCGCTCACGATTCGCTCCCGTGCTTGTCCGTGTGGCGCGGAATGAGCTGCACGGGGCAGTGGGCATGGTGGACCAGGCTGTGCGTGACCCGCCCGAGGGTGGGCCCGAGGTAGCTGGGTGACCGTCGGCCGCCCATCACCAGCAAGTCCGCCTGGCGCGAGGCCTCAACCAGTACAGAAGCCACTGACGTGCTCTTGTCCGCGTCCACCTGCACGGTCAGGTCCGGGAACTCCTCGCGGATCCGGTCCGCCACGGCGTTCAGGTGATGGACCTGCTCGTTGGCGATTTCCTCCACGTCGTCGAGCAGGGTCACGACCTCGCCGACGGACTGCAGGATGTTCCACACGTGCAGCAGCCGTAGCGAGCCCTCGCGGATCTGTGCCTCGCGTGCGGCGTACCGTGCGCAGTCGAGGTCGTGTTCGTCGCGGACAGCGGCGAGCACCGCACCCGTGTCGGCGCCGTTCTCGGTGCCTCTGACGATGATGACGGGCGTCTTCGCTCCCGCTGCGGCCTTGAGGCCGACCGATCCGAGCATGAGGGAGCTGAAACCGCCCAGCCCCCGGCTGCCGACCACGATGGTGCCATCGGGGCCCGCGGCCTGGTGGAGGCTCGGGACAGGTGCCCTGCGGCTGAACTCGGCGTTGACCTGCAGGCCGGGAAACCGCTCCGTGACCGCGGCCGACGTGGCGTCCAGCAGTTCGCGACCCGCCTGGCGGACGCTTTCGATGCTCTTCGCCGAGACGTAGAGGACCCGGCCGTCGGTGTCGGACCCGTGCACGATGTGCAACGGACGCTCGCGGCGTACGGCCTCCGCCGCTGCCCACATCGCTGCCTGGCGGGCCGGTTCGGAGCCGTCGACGCCGACGATGACGGCGCCGAGTTCAGAGCTGCTCGTGGTGCCTTCCATGGTTCCTCCTCAGAGAGCCGCCAGGGGTCGGGCTCTCCGGTCGGCTCTTCGGGCTCCTCCGCCAGAAGGGGATTCAGTCCCCGGCGGGGACCAGTGGTCCTGGTTCACGCGATACCGCATCGCGGGTGCGGCACGGGGTCCGATCGGGCCCGGCTCCGGGCCATTCGGCCCTCCTCCTCTCGAGGCATTCGTCGGATCGTGGTTATCGGCGTCCTCCGGCCCTCCCGTCCGGGTGGATCGCTGTGACGGCAGGAGGTGCCTCATGAAGCACATCAAGGTCGGAGACCTGATGACCGACGAGGTCGTCTCGGTCCTGACGTCCACCCCTTTCAAGGATGTCGCCAAGCTGCTCGCTCAGCACGACATCAGCGGACTGCCGGTCCTCGACGACGAGGACCGAGTGCTCGGCGTCGTCTCCGAGAGCGACCTGATCGGTCGCGTAGCCTCCGATCACCCACCGATGGGCGAAGAGCCCGGTGCCGGCCGAGGTGGGGCCGTGTTCCCGTCCAAGGTGACGTTCACCGCTGGTGAGGCCATGTCCGCACCGGCCGTCACGGTTCACGCGGACGAGACCGCGGCAGGAGCCGCCCGGCTGATGGCCCGCCGAGGCGTGGAGCGGCTGCCGGTCGTGGACGACGAGGACCGCCTCGTCGGTATCGTCACCCGCCGCGACCTTCTCTGGCTCTTCCTGCGACCGGACTCGGAGATACGACACCGCGTGGTCGCGGACATACTCGTGGACACCATGGGGCTGGGCGCCGATGCGGTCACCGTCCACGTGGTCGACGGCATCGTGACGCTGGAGGGCCGGCTGGAGAGACAGAGCCAGGTTCCGGTCCTGATCCGCCTCACCAGCCAGCTGGACGGTGTGGTCGCAGTCGCCCCCCGCCTGACGGCCCGCATCGATGACTCCCTGCTCACCCCACCACACCGAAGCGCCCTGGGGATGTCTCTGTAACCGCGACGTCCGGTGTGGACCGTCCGGGGGACGCCCGGAAAGCCACGCGCCGCGTTTACGCCCGTCACCCAACGTGACGCTGTCTCCTTGAAGATTCCCAGGCGAGGAGAGGGACCCGGCCATGGATCACGTGATCATCCACAACCGGAGCAGGCCGGCAGCTCGGCGCCCAGCACTCTCACAGCCTCGAAGGCTGGTACGCCCACATCCCCGGCATCCGGGTGCTGGCCCCCGCGACGGTCGATGACGCGCGCCACATGCTCGCAGCAGCCCTCGCCGACCCCGATCCGGTGCTGATCTTCGAACACGGCAGCCTGTACAACGCGGAGGGCACCCTGGACGAGACCGTCGAAGCCGTCGAACTCGACACGGCGGCCGTACGCAGGTCAGGCACGGACGTCTCTGTGATCACGTACGGCGGCTCCCTGCCGAAGGCTCTGGCAGCCGCGGAAACCCTTGCCGGGGAGGGCATCAGCGCGGAGGTCGTGGACCTACGCACCCTGCGCCCCCTCGACGACGCCACCGTCATGGCATCCATCGGCCGAACTCACCGGGCCGTGATCATCGACGAGGCATGGCGCAGCGGCAGCCTGGCCGCGGAGATCTCATCCCGCATCACCGAGCAGGCGTTCTACGAGCTCGACGCCCCCGTTCAGCGCGTCTGCAGCGCGGAGGTCCCCATTCCCTACGCCCGGCAGCTCGAAGAAGCGGCGCTGCCCCAGCCCGCGACCATCGTGGACGCCGTCCGACGGACGGTGAGCTGACATGGCTGAATTCACCATGCCCTCCCTCGGCGCGGACATGGACGAGGGCACCCTCGTGGAATGGCTGGTAGGGCCCGGTGACACCGTCACAAAGGGCGATGTCGTCGCCGTCGTGGAGACGGCAAAGTCGACGATCGAGGTCGAGTGCTTCGACTCGGGAACGGTCGGTGCACTCCTCGTCGAACCGGGGACCACCGTGCCGGTCGGCACACGGATGGCCGTCATCGACTCGGGGGCCGAGCCTCTGGCCGCTGCCCCTGCGCCTGCGCCTGCGCCTGCGAAGCGGCCGACGGTCCCGGCCTCCGACCTGCAAGCCTCTCCCGGCCGCACCACGACCCGGGGCGGGGGCGACGTGTCCACGCCCTTGGTGAGGCACTTGGCCGAGCAGAAGGGCATCGACCTGTCGTCCGTGCACGGTTCCGGCAAGGGCGGACGGATCACACGTTTCGATGTCGAGCACACACCGGCGGAGGGCCCGCATCGGGTGAAGGCCTCGCCGGTCGGCTGGCCCGGTCGTCGGGCGTCGACCTGAGTGCCCTGAAGGGAACCGGGCGGGGCGGCACGATTCGGGCTGACGATGTACGCGCCGCCACGGGGAGCCCTCCGGCCTCTACGGTCGAAAGCCACGAACCGGCGCGCCGGTCGTCGGCAGTGGCCGAGCCCCAGCATCCGGCGCGCGCGGCGATCGCGGCTCTGATGAGCCGCGCCAACCGCGAGATCCCCCACTACTACTTGTCGACGACGATCGACCTGGCCGTCGCGATGGCGTGGATGCGCGACCGGAACCCGAGCAGGCCCGTGGTGGAACGGCTCGTGCCGGCGGCCCTGCTGCTCAAATCGGTTGCCCTGGCAGCACGCCAAGTGCCGGAACTGAACGGCTATTGGAAGGACGAGGCGTTCGTCCCCTCGCCTACTGTGCGGCTCGGTGTCGCGGTGTCCCTGCGCGGCGGCGGCCTGGTCGCACCGGCGCTGGCGGACGCCGACACCATGCCACTGCCGGAGCTGATGGCGGCGCTGAAGGGTCTGGTCTCGCGGGCTCGCAGCGGCCGTCTGCGGGCTTCGGAGACGGCAGATCCGACACTGACGGTGACCAACCTCGGCGATCAGGGGGTCGAGGCCGTTTTCGGGGTGATCTACCCACCTCAGGTCGCCCTCGTCGGCCTGGGGCGTGTCATCGAGCAGCCGGTGGCCGTGGACGGGATGCTCACGGTGCACCCGACCGTGACGGCCACGCTCGCCGCCGACCACCGCGCGAGCGACGGTGCGACCGGGGCGCGATTGCTGACGGCCATCGACCGTCTGCTCCAACGACCGGAGGAACTGTGAACCGTGACGAGGCCCTCGTACTGATCAAGGATGTCCTGACAGACGTGGTTCCCGGCGCCGACGCAGGCGCACTCTCGCCGGACGAGAACTTCCGGGAGAGCCTGGAAATGGACTCCCTGGACTTCCTCAACTTCATCGAGGCACTGAGCGAGCGCACCGGCCTCGCCCTGCCCGAGTCCGACTATCCGGCATTGAACACCCTGGACGGCTGTGCGGACTACGTCGCCTCGCGCGCCTCCATGGAGTAGCGGGGCTGATCGGCCCCATATGGGGCCACTCGGCCCCTCCTCGGTCATCGCGCCGCAGGCCACGCTGGAAGAGGACCGCGGCCCCGCGCCGCCCAAGGAGGTTCTGGCCATGAAGCACCATGTGACCGTCGGCGTGGACGGCTCTCCAGAGAGCCGGGCTGCGGCCCGTTGGGGCGCCCGGGAGGCGGCCTTGCGCGAAGTGCCGCTGAGGCTCGTCCACGCCGTCGACTGGCTGATCAGCCCTGCGGTACCGAGGCCGGGCCGCGAAGCGGCCGACCGTTGGGCCGACGAGGCGCTCACCGAGGCATTGGAGGACGTGCGACGCCGGCATCCCGGCCTGGAGGTCTCGACGAGATGCCTCTCAGGCAGGCCGGCGGCAGCCCTGGCCGCGGAGGCGGTGGACGCCGGGCTGCTCGTACTCGGCTCCCGTGGGGTGGGAGGCCTGGTCGGATTCCTCATCGGCTCGGTGAGCTTGTCAACACTTGTGGCCACCGAGACGCCTGTGGTGCTCGTACGCGTGTCGCACGCGCCCGAGGAGGCCTTGCCCATCCGGTACGGGGAGATCGTCCTGGGGATCGACATCCACGAGGCAGCGGACAAGGTCTTGACCTTCGCCTTCGAGGAAGCCGACCGTCGCGGCTGCGCCCTGCGTGCGATCCACGGCTGGAAGATGCCCTCCATGTACCAGTACGCGCCCTTCTTCGACCCGGAGAACGAGCGGGAGGTCGGCCGGAGTGTCACCGTGATGCTCGACGACATGCTGATGCCGTGGCGGCACAAGTTCCCGTCCGTGAGCGTCACCCACGAGGCGTTCATGGGCCCCGCCGGAGACCAGCTGGTCCAGGCCGCAGCGAGCGCGGACCTCGTCGTGGTGGGCCGCCATCAGCGCCACTCCCCGCTGGGGGCGCATCTGGGCTCCGTGGCCCATGCGGTCCTGCACCACGCCGCCGCCCCCGTCGCGGTCATCGCTCACGACTGACGGCCCTACTCACAAGGGAGATCGGACCATGTCTCATCGCACCGTCGCAGACGTCATGACCCGGAACGTGGCCACGGCGAGCCCCGAAGCCTCGCTCAAGACGGTCGCCCGGAGCCTCGACAACAACAAGGTCTCGGCCCTGCCCGTCGTGGACACCCGTCGCCATCCGATCGGCATCGTCTCCGAAGCCGACCTGCTTCGCAGGCAGGCCGGGCTGCCCGATACCGAAGGGCGCGACCCCATGCGCGCCGCGGCGCCCATGGACCGTGCCTCCATGGGCGCCCGGACCGCCGGCGATCTGATGTCCACCCCGGTCCTGACCGCCCGTCCGGAGTGGGGCATCGTCGAGACGGCCCGCTTCCTGCACGAGCGAGGTGTCAAGCGTCTGCCGGTGTTCGACGAGACCGGAACCCTTGTGGGCATCGTCAGCCGCACCGACCTGCTGCGCCCCATGCTCCGCCGTGATGACGCCATCCGCGACGAAATCGTCGACGACGTACTGGGCCGGACCCTCAGGATCACCCCGGGAGGCGTTGCGGTGGACGTAAGCGAAGGGGTCGTCTCCTTGAGCGGTCGGGTCGAGGAGCGGTCGACGATTCCGGTTGTCGAAAGGCTGTGCCGATCGGTCGACGGGGTCGTCAGCGTGGACCAAGCCCTCGGCTACGCGGTCGACGACCTGTCTCCGGTCGCCGACCCTCACCGTGCGACGCATTGACTCCTCAGGACAAAGGGCGGAAAGAGCCCGCCCGCTTCTCGCGGATCCCGATCGTGCGGTGCACGGCCGCCAGCCGCTTCTCCGCATCCTCTCAGGGACTCTTTCCGTCAATTTCATAAAAGCACGCCCGATACCTGAACAACAGGGCTGATCAGCCAGAAGTGACCCCCTGACGGCCCTACCGCCGACGGGCACAGGTGCCCACGCTCGGACGTATCAGGACTCCGCTTCTGGAGGCATCATGAAGCAGCTTCGCACCGTCGAGGACGTGATGACTCATGCCGTCATCTCCGTCGACCGCAGAACACCGTTCAAGGACATCGTGGAGGCCATGCGGCAGTGGCGGATCAGCGCTCTGCCCGTCCTGTCGGAGGAAGGACGGGTCGCCGGCGTGGTGTCCGAAGCGGACCTGCTGCTCAAGGCCCAGGGCGCGGACGAGTCCCGCGCAGTCAGCGCCGGGCAGCTGATGACCGTACCAGCGGTCACCGTGACCAAGGACGCCACCATCCCCGGCGCCGCCCGCCTGATGGCCCGCGGCCACCTCAAGCGGCTCCCCGTCGTCGACGGCGACGGCCGCCTCGTCGGCGTGGTCAGCCGGGGCGATCTCCTCAAGATCTACCTCCGCCCCGACGCGGACATCGCCGAGGAGCTCCGCCGGCTGATCATGGCCGAGCTCATCCCCGTCGGCTCGGCCATGGTGCAGGTCCACGTGGCCGACGGCATCGTCCAGCTGGACGGCTCCATCCCGGACCCGGCCCTCAAAGACGTGCTGGTCCGAGTCGCTCGCACCGTACCCGGGGTCGTGGACGTCACGGCCGTGCGCCTCGACACCGAAGTCCGCGCGTGAAGGAGGCCGACGATGAGGCACCGCAGCGTCGCCGACCTGATGACCCCGACAGCCGTCAGCGTCCGGCGCGGCACCCCGTTCAAGGAAATCGCCAGACTCTTGAAGGAGTTCGACATCTCCGCCGTACCCGTGGTGGACGAGGCCGAACGCCCCGTGGGCGTCGTCTCCGAAGCCGACTTGCTCCGCAAGCGCAGCTCCGGCAGCGGCGCGAACACCGCCGCCGATGTCATGACCAGCCCCGCCATCACCGCTCGGACCGAATGGAGCGTCGTCCGCGCAGCGCGGGTCATGCGGGGGCGCCAAGTCAAGAGACTGCCCGTAGTGGACGCCGCCGGCCGACTGATCGGCATCCTGAGCCGCAGCGACCTGCTTCAGCTCTTCCTGCGCAGGGACCACGCGATCCAGGAGGAAATCCTCGAAGACGTTCTGACCCGCACCCTCGGGCTCAGCCCGTCGTCGTTGACCGTCGAGGTCACCGACGGGCTGGTGACCCTCAGCGGGACCGTCGGCCGACGCAGCCTGGTCCCCATCGTGCTGCGCCTGTGTCAGAGCGTCGACGGCGTCGTGGACGTGGTCAACCGGCTCGACTACGAGCAGGACGACGTGTCGGTCGGCGCTGGGCCGACCGCGGAGCGGTAGGAGAAGAGCATGAAGCATCGGGAAGTCCGCGAGCTGATGACCCGCGAGGTCGTCACCGTCCCCAACAACGCCCCCTTCAAGGAGATCGCCCGCACCCTGACGGAACACAAGGTGTCGGCCGTCCCGGTCGTCGACCATTCCGGCCACCCGCTCGGCGTGATCTCGGAGCGGGACCTGCTGCCGAAGTCCGCAGGCCAAAGCGACTACTTCCGGTCACTTCCCGAACGGGAGGCCTGGCAGGAGGACAAGGCCGCGGGTACGCGTGCCGAGGAGCTGATGTCCTCGCCCCCCGTGTGCGCCAGACCGGACTGGACCGTCGCCGAAGCCGCCCGATTGATGGAAGCCCAAGGAGTCAAGCGGCTCCTGGTCGTGGACGACTCGGACGTACTGATCGGAATCGTCAGCCGACGGGACCTGCTGCGGATCTTCCTCCGGGACGACGAGGACATCCGTCACGAGATCATGGGTGATGTGCTCGAACTCGGCGTGCGTCAGAGCCCCTCAGCCATCACCGTGGCCGTCACCGACGGCCGGGTCGAACTGCACGGAACCGTCGACTTCAGGAGCCTCATCCCGCTCATCGAACGCCTCTGCCGGACCGTGGACGGCGTGGTCTCCGTAACCCAGCATCTCGGATACGCCATCGACGACACGAACTCAGTCTGAAGAAGCCGGCGCTCCGCCTCGACACGGGCGGAGACGAACTCCCTGACCGATGCGGACCCCTGCCGAGAGAAGCCATCATGAACGGTCGAATCGTCGTCGGCCTCGACGGATCCGCGGAAAGCCTCGCGGCCGCCCACTGGGCGGCGCGAGAGGCCCTCCTGCGCGGCGTGCCGCTCCACCTCGTCCACGCCGAGGAATGGTCATCTCCCCGCGACCGCCCGGTGCCGACGAGCGATGTACGCCGCCACTGGGCTCAGGCGCTGCTTAATGAGACCGCCGACGAACTGCGCGCGAGCCACCCCGAATTGGAGGTCGGTATCCGATCATTCGACGGCAGGCCGGCCGCCGAGCTCGTCGGCGTCGCGGCCGGCGCGGACATGATCGTCCTGGGCTCTCGGGGACTGGGCACCGTCACGGGCTTCGTCCTCGGTTCCGTCGGCATGGCGGTCATCCAGGCGACGGTACGGCCGGTGGTCATGGTGCGGGCGAGCGAGGACGCGGTGCCGCACCCCGACCACCGGCACGCAGCCCGTGAGCTGCTGGTGGGCGTTGACATCAGCCGGCCGTGCGATGCGCTGCTCACCTTCGCCTTCGAGGAGGCGGCGCGACGGGCCTGCGCCCTCCATGTCCTGCACAGCTGGTCACTGCCTCCGCTGGTGGGGTACGGCGCGGCGTACGACCCGAGAGTTCACGCCCAGCTCGAAATGAGCGCGGAGGCCTCTCTGGGCGACGTCCTGGGACCCTGGCGGGACAAGTACCCGGATGTCGGCGTCATCTCGCGCGCGAGCGCCGGGCACGCCGCTACAGAACTCGTCGAGAGGTCTTCCGAAGCGGGTCTCATCGTCGTCGGCCGCCTCATCCGAAAGTCCTCGATCGGCGCGCACATCGGACCGGTCACTCACTCGGTCCTTCACCACGCCAAGGCACCCGTCGCCGTCATCGCGCACGAATAGCGGTGCAAGACGACGCGCTGCGGCTTACCGCTCCGCGCAGATCGTCTCGACGAAGTGGCCTACCTGCTCCTCGGACAGGTGCCTGGCGAGATCGGCCTCGCTGATCATCCCGACGAGGCGGTGGTCGGCGATCACCGGGACACGCCGGATACGGTGATCCTGCATCGTCTGCAGCACCTGGCTCGTGTCAGCGCTAGCGTCGACCGTGATCGGCTTGCCCTGCGCGAGCTGCCCGGCTGTCATGTGGTGCGGGTCCTTGCCCTTGGCCAGGCACTTCAGCACGATGTCACGGTCGGTGATGATGCCGTGCAGACGGTCGTCGGGCCCGCAGATCGGCAGCGCACCGACGTCCAGTTCGCTCATCCGCCGGGCCGCGTCCATGAGCGTCTCGGTCTCCTGTACGCAGGTGGCACCGCTGTGCATGATGTCCCGTGCGGTGGTCATGGCTGCCTCCTCACGTGCGTATCCCTGTCCGCCTCCAGTCTGGGCTTGGGCCCAGCGCCGCGCTCGTCGACGCGAGATCATGGGGGCGTGGCTTCCCTGCGCCATGGAGAACAGCCCAAGGCCTTCCGGGCTCTTGCCGGACGCCGGGCCAGCCGACAGACCGCCTGACGTGACCGCCCTGGTTGATCAAGGCCCCAGACCTCTCGTCCACCGCACCGGAGACGGGGCCGGTCGGTCCCACGGGGGGCCGACCGGCCCCTCAACAGGAGACCGTCGGGCAGTCAGGCTGAAGTGGGCGGGAGAAGCGCCGACCCATGCAGAAGGAAATGGAGACCATGGCGAACCGAGTGACCGTCGGTCTCGACGGGTCCCCGGAAAGTACGGCGGCTGCCCGCTGGGCAGCCCATGAGGCCGAGCTCCGCGGTGCCTCCCTGGACCTGGTCCATGCAGAGGAATGGCTGGAGAATCCCCCCCTTCCCGTAACGACCACCGAGGAACGTCGGCAGTGGGCAGAGGCCGTCCTCCGCGACACCGCCGATGAGACGCGCCGCGTACATCCGTCCCTGAAGGTCGACACACGCCGAGTGGGCGGGCTGCCTTCCCTGGCGCTCACGCACGCCGCCGAGGACTCCGACATGCTCGTACTCGGCTCACGCGCGCTCGGCAGCATCGCGGGATTCCTCGTCGGGTCCACCAGCACTGCCACCCTCATCGAGGCCGTTCGCCCCGTCGTGCTGGTCCGGTCGGTGGACCGCGCGGGCAATCCGCCGGACGGCACCCGCGACCGCGGGCTCATCGTGGTCGGCGTGGACATCCACCAGCCCTGTGACAAGCTGCTCGCCTTCGCCTTCGAGGAGGCGTCGCACCGCCACTGCCCGCTCGTGATCATCCACGGCTGGTCGCCACCGCCCATCCTCAGCTACGCACCAGCCCTCGACCCGGGGGTCCAGCAGGAAATGGCCCACGGCATCACCACCGCACTGGACGAGATGATCAGCCCCTGGCACGAGAAGTACCCTTCGCTGCAGGTCGACTCCCGGGCCACCATCGGCCAGCCGGCGATTCAAATCCTCGACGCGGCCTCCACCGCCGCCCTCGTCGTCGTCGGCCGCCGTATCCGCCACTCCGCATTCGGCACTCACATCGGCCCCATCACACACGCCGTGATGCACCACGCGGTCTCGCCGGTGGCCGTCATCGCCCACGAGTGAGGCCCACCGCACAGGCAGGAAAGTCTCATGACCGCATCGCTTCCGAACCCGGCAGAGATTATTCCGCTCATCGAGGATGCTGTCACGGCTCCGTCCATGCACAACGCCCAGCCATGGAAGTTCCTCTACCGACCGGCCTCCGGGCTCATCGAGCTGTACGGCGACCCTGGCCGTGCCATGCCCCATGCCGACCCGGACCACCGCGCCCTCCATGTGGGCTGCGCCGCCGCTCTGTTCAACCTACGGGTGTCCGCAGCCTCGGCAGGCTGGGGCGCTGACGTACGGCTGCTGCCCGACCCGGACGTTCCGTGGTTGCTGGCCGCTGCCAACCTCCGGGAACCCGGGCCCACGGACAGCGAACTCGGAACCCTCCATCCAGCCGTACGGCGACGTCACTCCAGCCGTTTCCCTTTCGCGGAGGAGGAGATCGCTCCCGCACTATTGGACGGTCTGCGAGCCGCCGCCCTTCTCGAAGGGTGTCGCCTGGCCGTGCCGGACGCCTGGCACACCGACACGGTGTTGGGCCTGGTACACGACTCCGAGCATCGCGAGGAGATGGATCCCACGATGACGGCGGAGACGATGGCGTGGACACATGCCGACACTCCGGAAGGCCAGACCCGTCCAGACGGAATCTCCGTGGACGCATTCGGTCCGAAGCACGCGGGTCGCGGTGGGGTCGTGCGCGACTTCGGTCGCTCCCGGCGCGTTCCCGGGCGTGGGTGGGCCACCTTCGAGCAGAACCCGCACATCGTGCTGCTGGGTACTTCGGGTGACGGGCCCGAGGACTGGCTACGAGCAGGACAGGCCCTGCAGCGGGTTCTCCTTCAAGCCACCGCCGACGGACTGGTCACGTCCATGACTTCGCAGCCTCTCGAATGGCCCGCGCTCCGCTGGACGGTGCGCGATCCGGGCTCGGCGATGACCCATGTCCAGATGGTGATCCGGCTCGGCTACGGACCGCAGGGCCCGGTAACGCCCCGGCGCCCGGTGGCCGAGGTGCTGGACATCCGCTGAAACAGGAGATGAAGCTGCCTTGTGCCTCGGCACGTACCTCGGCGATCGGCCGCTTGTCCCGACAATCATGACTCTGGGTAGATACCCCGGGCCGTGGCCGCGGCGCCTGCCCGAACGGCTTCGACAGCGCTCTGGTGCACGGTCCGACTGGCTCGTTCGCTACAGGACAGGGGGCTTCCGGTCATGGTGCACCACTGGGGGGCACCGCCGTACTGCACCGCGATGTGGGCTTGTCCGTCCTTCCAAATGGTGCGTACGCTCACCTCGCCGGTGATGACCCCGGCCTCGTCGGTGCGGACGCCACCCGCGCCGGTGAACACTCCTGTGGTCGTCCACGTCGGTGTCATGTCCCGTGTCCCCTTCCTCCCCGCTTCGCAAGGACCCCACAGGGCCATGCTCCACCGGGCGGAAGGGGTGGTGCAGGGCTGAATGGCCCCCCGACCAGGGCCGCACGGCCCAAACAGCGCGGCACCTCCTGCGCGCAGATCCGAGGCCCAGGGCAGGGAAACGGTTCAGTCGGCCCGAGCCATGGCCATGTCTCGGGACTCGGCCATGCACGACATGCGGCAATGCTCCGGCAGGACGTCCGTCGCGGCGAGCGTGCCGCTGCACGCTGCATCGCCTCACGCCTCAGTCCGGTTCCATGTAGGGGCGGCGGAAGACCGGGGCCTGGCCGGCGCCGTACGGGCGTACGGCCGCCATCGCCTGGATGACCGCGGCCTCCAGAAGGCCGCCTGTGTCGATGGGGACGGCCTCCTCCCACGGCGGCTCCGCGGCTGCCATGGCCTTGGCCACCTCATGGGTGGCGTCGGACGCCCCGGGGGCGCGGGTGCTCAGGCGCGCTGCCGACACATCTCCCGGAGCCTGGCAGTGCAGGGCCACCAGGTCGGCGCTGGTGCGTCCGGCCATGAGCAGGGCGGCTTCACGCTGTCCGGCATCGGACCAGGTGGCGTCGAGGACGACGGACTCGCCCCGGGACAGCAGGGCGGACGCCCGGTCGAGCAGGGCCGCGTACGTCCTCGTGGTCCACTCGGGCGTGTACAGCCCTTCGCCGTAGTCGGAGGCCGCGGATTCCTCCGCCGACATGCCTGCCAGCTCCTTGCGGAGGCGGTCGCTGCTGAGCAGCGTGACGCCCAGGCGATCGGCCAATGCGCCGGAGAGCGTGGACTTTCCGCTGCCCGGGAGGCCGCCGACGAGGGTCAGGCCGACAGCGGAGGTACGCAGGTGGCGCAGCGTCGTGGTGACCAGTCGCCGCGCTGCCGCCTGCGCGCCGCGGGCGCCTTGAGCTGCCTGGATCAGGGACACCTTGGCACGGACGAACGCGCGGTAAGCGACGTAGTGGTGCCACAGGGACGGCGGTGCGGGGTCGCCGGAGTACTCGCTGTACTGGGCGAGGAAGAACGCCGCGGCCTCCGGGGCACCCGTCTGCTCCAGGTCCATGGCGAGGAAGGCCGCGTCGTCGAGACCGTCGACGTAGCGAAGGCGGTCGTCGAATTCCAGACAGTCCAGGACGCGGGGGCCGTCGTCGAGACAGAAGATGTCCTGGGCGAGCAGGTCGCCATGGCCGTCGACCACCCGCCCCTGCCCAATACGCGCGTCGAACAGTTTCTCGCGGCCGGCGAGATAGCGACGCACCAAGCGCTCGGTCTCCTCCACCCCGTCGAGCAGCTGGCCGTCTTCGGTCAGTCCCCTGACCTGCGTGAAGCTCGCTTCCCAGCGCGCGGACAGCGCGTCCCGCCTGCCCTGCTCGTCGATGTCCGGGCCGCGGAGCGCGTCCGCGTGACGGGAGGCGAGGAGGCGTGCGACAGACCGCAGGGCTTCGTCGACGTCGGCGCCTTGACTCACGAGCAGGGACAGGCGGCGTTCCGCCGGCATGCGGCGCATCACCACGAGAGGTTCGGGCGTGTCCGCGTCCGGTCCGCGAAATTCACCCAGGCCCAGGTAGACATCAGGGGCGAAGCGACGGTTGAGGGCGACTTCTCGTTCGCACACGGCCCGCCGGGCCGCCGTGGTCGTGTAGTCGAGGAACCCCAGGTCGACCGGCTTCTTCAGCTTGTAGGCGCGGTCACCGACGAAGAACAGGACCGCGGTGTGCGTCTCGCACACCTCTGCGCGCGGTAGTGGCGGAACCTGGAGGCCGGTGCCGGTCCGGAGCGCGGACGCGTCGGTCCGGTGCGCCGGCACCGGCGGCTCCTCGTGGTGGCTCGGCTCAGTCATGGGGAATGACAGCGACGGGGCAGCGCGCGTGATGGATCGCGGCGGTGGCCACGGAACCCAATGGGGGTGCCAGGGCAGGGCGGTGCCTGCGTCGGCCGACAACCAGTAGTCCTGCCCCCTCGGCGGTCCGGACCACGACCTTGGTAGGGCTTTCAAGACCGATACCGGGAGTTACCTCCACGCTCGGAAACTTCTCGCGCCAGCGGCGGAGAGCGTCACTCAGGACCTTCTGCGCGTCCTGCCTGATCTTCTCGGTCACGTCGTGGTCCACGCCCCAGGGAGCGTGAGCGTGGAGGGGCATGCTTCGGCCGTGGACGGCTTGCAGGGGAACGCCCCGTGCCGCGGCGGCGGCGAAGGAGAACGCGAGCAGGTCGTCGCACGGACCGTGCAATTTCAATGCCACCACTACGCCGCCTGAGGCACCTGGAGCGGACGGCGGACCCTCTTCGCGCGTCCCGGCGCGCACCAGGACCACCGGCCGCTCGGCCCGTGCCACGACGGGCATGCTGATGTCGCCCAGGAAATAGCTCTCGACGGGCTCCAGCCCTCGCGAACCGAGCACGGTCATCTCGGACTCTGCTGACGCTTTCAGCAGCGCCTCCTGAGCATCCTCGGCGACCAGGTTGCCGACGATGGTCAGGCCCGGGTGGCGCGCTTGGAGCTCCGCCTTCGCGTTGTGCACGATCCGCTTCGCCCAGTAGTTCTGATCCATCTCGGAGGGGAGGTGGGTCGGTTCCGGCGCCAGCAGGGGCCACGCGTGCAACAGGCGCAGCGTGAGTTTGCGGCGGTCGGCTTCGTCAGCGGCCCAGCGGGCAGCGGCGAGGCTCTCGGGTGAGCCGTCGAGGCCCACAGTGACGACTGGCTCCATGCCGGCTGCTCCGTCTGGTAGGTGACTGGAATGGCGGTGAGGTGTCCGGTTCCGGCCGGCCGGCCGGAGCCCTGTCGTCCCCGCGCTCGCGCTGGTAGCCGTGAAGCGACCGTAAGCGGTACTCGATGAAGCATCTGTGCCAACGCGCCGAGCACACGGCCGTATGTCATCCGAGGAGCACTTTGAAGCCTTCCACAGCGCGCAGGAGGCAGATGCGAGCCCGACCGTTGAGGTCACTCCTGGGGTGATCACTGAGTGTGCTCGATGTCCAGTTCCAGGAAGTGGGCCGAACACGAGATGCACGGGTCGTGGTTGCGGACGGCTCGCTCGCACAGCCGGGTGAGCTCGGCCTCGGAGCCCTCGCCCCGATCGAGGCCGGCTTGGACCAGCCGACGCAGGTCCTCCTCGATGGCGCCCTGGTTCTGGGCGGTCGGTGGCACGATGCGGGCGTCCGTGACACGCCCCCCGTCGTCGAACGCGTAGCGGTGGTAGAGCAGGCCGCGTGGCGCCTCCGTGGCACCGTGGCCGGTGCCGGCCCGGGCCGGCACCTCCACGTACGGGCTGGCCGGACGCTCGTACTCCGCGATGATCCGGAGGGCCTCTTCCACCGCGTACAGGACTTCCACCGCCCGGACGAGGATGCTTCGGTACGGGTTCCGGCAGACCTCTCCCCGCCCGGCACCCGCTCGCGACGGGGCGTCACCCAGTCCGGCCTCCCGTGCCGCTTGCAGGGCCAGCGGGGACAGCAGGTGGCCGCTGACCGCCCAGCGCGCCAGGGAGCCCGTGAGATGCCTACGGCCGTCCAAACGGGAGTGGAGGGCTGTGGAGTGGGAGACCTGCTCCTCGGCCAAGTGGTCGGTGAAGTCCCGCAGGGGGAAGCAGTAGGGCGGGAGCGTCTCGTCGTACGGGAGCACGGTGGGCACGCCGGACTCGATGGCGTAAGTGCCCTCCTCGGCGAGGGCGAGCAGGTCGGCGTCGCACTCGGCGTCCGGGAATTCGAAGCCGGCGACCCAGCGCACCGTGTCCCAGGCGTCGTCGAGGGCGGTGCGCAGCCGTTCTTCCAGGGGGCGGAGTTCGGCGCGGGTCGGGGCGCGGTGGAAGCCGCCGAGCCGGACGTTGACGGGGTGGATGGCCCGGCCTCCGAGCAGTTCGACCACGGCGTTACCGGTCTGCTTCAAGCGCAGTCCGCGCTTGACGTGCTCCAGATGGGAGCGGGACAGACCGATCACGTCGTCCTCGCCGAGGAAGTCCGGTGCGTGCAGCATGTGGATGTGCAGCGTCTGGCTCTCGATCCATTCGCCGCAGTACAGCAGTCGGCGCAGGGCGGCCAGTTGTCCGTCGACGACAACGCCGCACGCGTCCTCGATGGCACGGCAGGCACTCATCTGGTAGGCGACGGGGCAGATCCCGCAGATGCGGGAGGTGAGGTCGGGCGGCTCTGTGTGCGCTCTGCCCCGGAGGAAGGCTTCGAAGAACCGCGGTGGCTCGTAGATCTTGAGCCGCGCCTCGATGACTGTGCCGTGGTGGATCCTCAGGTGCAGCGCGGTCTCGCCCTCGACACGGGCGAGTGAGGGGATGCGCAGCTCCTGGGACCGGGGCGTGGGATCGCTCATCCGGGTCCTTCAGCGTCGGTCACGCCGGGCTGTCCTTGCTCCTCCACGGCGGTGAAGGCGGTCACGTTGAAGGTGTGCAGGAACCTGCCGATGTCTTCCTCGCTCATCCCGTCGCGCTGCATGAGCGGGACCAGCGCGGGAAGGTTCGTGGTTCCGGCCGGCCCGAAGCAGCCGTAGCAGCCGCGCCCGTAGGTCGGGCACAGGGCCCCGCAGCCCGCGTGCGTGACGGGGCCGAGGCAGGGCGTGCCGTGGGCGACGGTGACGCAGACGTTGCCGCGCCGCTTGCAGGAGAAGCAGACGCTGTGGTTCGGGATGGCGGGCTTGCGTCCGGCGAGGAAGGCGGTGATGACCTCGACGAGCTGGCCGCGGTCGATGGGACAGCCGCGCAGTTCGAAGTCGACGGGTACGTGGGCGGAGATCGGTGTGGAGGTCGCGAGGGTCTCGATGTAGTCGGGGCGGGCGTAGACGGTCGCCAGGTACCCCTCGACATCGGCGTAGTTCCGCAGCGCCTGCACGCCGCCGGCCGTGGCGCAGGCCCCGATGGTGACGAGGTGGCGGGCTTCGGCGCGGATGCGCCGGATGCGCTCGGCGTGCTCGGGTGTGCTGACCGACCCTTCGACGAGGACGAGGTCGTACGGGCCGGGAGCAGCGGCGCTGGACGCTTCCAAGAAGTGGGCGATCTCCAGTTCGGCGGCGATGCCGAGCAGTTCGTCCTCGCAGTCGAGGAGGGTGAGCTGGCAGCCGTCGCAGGAGGCGAACTTGAACACGCCGAGGCGGGGGCGGGCAGGGGGCTGGGGTGGGGTGGGGGTGCTCATCTCACAGTTCCCGGACGGTGAGCAGGGGCTCGGCCTGGTCGTAGCCGACGACCGGGCCGTCGCGGCAGAGCAACAGGGGTCCGAGCTGGCAGTGTCCGCAATGGCCGGTGGCACAGCGCATGTTGCGTTCGAGGGAGACCCGGATGCGGTCAGGACGTACCCCTTGGTGGATCAGCGCGCGTGCGGTCGCGCGCATCATCACCTCGGGACCGCAGACGAAGGCGACCGTCTCCGACGGTGTGAACCGGGCCTCGCGGAGCAGCGTGGTGACGATGCCGACCCGGCCGGTCCAGCCGCCGGAAGGCCGGTCGACCGTGACGGCGCCGAACGGCTTTTCCCAGGCGGGGAACTCGTCCCCGTACAGCAGATCGGCGGGGGTCCGGGCGCCCGCGAGGACGTTCAGCCGCCCGAAGGCGTGGGGCTCGGCCAGAACGGCGTCGACGAGGGGACGGAGCGGAGCGAGCCCGATGCCTCCGGCGATGACGAGCAGATCGTTGCCGTGAGCGGCGGCCGAGTCCCAGGCAGTGCCGAAGGGGCCGCGCACGCCGACCCACCCGCCGATCCGCAGCCCGCACAGTGCGCGGGAGACGGCCCCGACGGCGCGGACCGTGTGCGTCAGTCGGTGCCCGTCCGTGATCCGGGACACGGACACCGGGATCTCGCCGACACCGAACGCGTACAGCATCGCGAACTGGCCGACTGCGAAGGGCTTCAGGGCATCCGCGGCAGGCTCCAGTACGAGCGTGACCGTGTCGTGCGTCTCGTCGCGGCGGTCCACCACGCGGTAGGAGAGGGGCGTGAGCGTCATGGCACCGGCCCGCTCCCCTGCGGTCCCGGCGGTCCGTACAGGTCGAGCAGCCGGGTGCGGGTGGCTCGGAGCCGGTCGCCGATGGTCTCGGCGACGACGGTGACCAGCGACAGGCCCAGCGCCGTGTCCTCGGCGCACAGGTCGTGGACGGCCGCGGCATCGAATTCCCAGGCGCGGACGGGGTCCCGGGTCTCGGCCGCGAGGTGCCACTGCCGCGGCGGGCACAGCCATGACCAGCCAAGCAGGCTGCCCGCACCGATGGTCTCGACGACCACTCGCCCCCGGCCGGGCATGTGGACATCGAGCGCGACCGTGCCCGAGCGGATGATCCAGAAGCGGTCGGCCTTCTCCCCTTCCTCGAAGATCCGCGTGCCGCCCGGAAGAGCGACTTGCCGGGCGAGGGCCATCAGCTTCCCGCGGTGCTCCGCCGTCAGAGCGGCGAACACCTCCTCGCCGGGAGGCCCGCCCGGTTGCGAGGTCACGGCGTGTTCTCCCGCTGCGTGGCTTCCTGGTGCAGGGCGTGGGCTTCCTCGGTGAGGTCGATGCCCGTGGGACACCAGACGATGCACCGGCCGCAGCCGACACAGCCGGAGCTGTCGAACTGGTCGTGCCAGGTGCCCAGCTTGTGGGTGAGCCACTGGCGGTAGCGGCTGCGCGGGGTGGACCGGACCGGGCCGCCGTGGAGGAGCGAGAAGTCCAGGTCGTAGCAGGAGTCCCAGAGGCGCCAGCGCTCGGCGTGATCGCCGGTCAGGTCGGTGACGTCCTCCGTGGTGGTGCAGAAGCAGGTGGGGCAGACCATGGTGCAGTTGCCGCAGCTGAGGCACCGGGCGGTGACGTCGTCCCAGCGCTCCGCTTCCAGGTTGTCCCGCATCAGCGTGCGCAGGTCCACCGGCGGCATGGAGCGGCCCATGCGTTCGGCGGCGGCGCTCACCGCCTGGGTCGCAGCCGCTCGGGTGGAACCATCGGGGCTCCGGCGCGGTAGTTCCGCGAGGACCGCGGCTCCCTCCTCGCTCCCGCTCCGGCACAGGAAGCGGTGACCCGCATCGTCCACGACCTCGGTGAGGGCGAGGTCGTATCCGGCGTCCGCGGCCGGCCCGCTCCCCATCGAGACGCAGAAGCAGGTGGCACCCGGCTCGGTGCACTCGGCCGCGATCAGGAAGGCGCCCGTCCGCCGGGACAGGTAGGCGGGATCCCGGTACCTGCCTCCGCTCATCACACGGTCCAGGATCTGAATGGCACGCAAATCGCAGGGCCGCACGCCGAGGAACGCGTACGAGATGCTCTCCTGCTTCTCCTCACGGACGACCGGCGCACCGTCCGGGCCGCGGTCCGCCGACCACTGACGGACGCGCTGCGGATGCAGGAACGACTTCCACGACTGGGGTCCCGCGCTGTGCGCGAAGGCCGCCCCGTCCTCGCGGCGGCGGAGCCGGTACCGCCCCGCCTCCAACTCGACCCCCCACCCGTAGGGAAGCGCATCGGCGGATTCCAGCTCTTCGAGGACGATCGCTCCGTCGCGCACGGTCGGGCCGATCACCGTGCGGCCGCGCCGCTTCAGGACACGCACGAGCGCGGCCAGACCGTCGCGGTCGAGAACCGCCTCGTCCTGGTGGCCGAGGACGGCTCCGGCGTCCGAAGCGTCGGTCATGGTGCACCTCTCGGTCTCCACGTGCCTAGATCCGGCAGCATGTCAGACCAGCGGGCTCCCGGGTTCGAAGCTGGTCCGGCGAGTTCTCCAGCTGTACTGCCGGACGTCTTCCTCGATGCGCCGGACCAGATACGGCAGGGCGGCCGCCACCGCCGGCGTGAGCCCCGTGCCCAGCGAGCGGTCCGCTCCCTCGACCGCGTACACGATGAGGCGGCCCGGGCCGCACCCAAGGCTGTCGGCGAGACATAGGGCCTCGGCGAGCCCGAGCCCGTGCGTGCTCTGCCTGCCTGCGGAAGCCGGGTGCAGCATCTCGCCCGGGGCCACGCACCACCGGTGCGTTCGCCCGGGCTGTCCCGAAAGAGGGAAGCAGGCGTCGACGACGATGGTGAGGGCCGTGTTCTCCCAGAGGGTGATCAGCCTGCCGGGGTCTCCGTCGCACCGAGCGAGCCCGGTACCGGAGGGCAGCGGTCGTTGTGCGGCCCGTTCGCACAACAACGCGATGGCGGCCCACCCCACCCCGTCGTCGCGCCGGAACTCGTTGCCGACCCCGATGACCGCCGTACCGGCGAGCGGCTTCATACGTACCCGCTTCCTTCGTCGGGCGTCTCCAGGTACAGCCTGCCCTACGCGCGGGACGCGGTCCTGCGCCATGGGGCAAACGGCGCACGGCGCAGCCCCCTGCCCGGGGTCCTCGCCCGGTACCGCGAAGTACCGCTGAGCGACGAGGCCCGCAAGGAGACGGCGGAGCTGCTCATGACCGCTCCGGCCTCATCGTGCGACCAGGCGCGACCGTTGCGGAGGCGGCCTGGCCCGGCATGTGTCACCACGAGCACATCGCCGGTCCGGACCTCGACGGAGTCTTCCGGGCAGCGCGGTGTCGACGCCGCGGCGTCGAAACGGGGTGACGGTCGAGGTCGTCGTCCACGCCGGAAGACTCACGGCAGGGCGTGGTCACCGGTGCCCGTGGTCGCGCGCGAACGCGTCGAGAGCTTGCCTGGGCGGGCCATGGGTGTGCAGGAAGCGCTCGTCCAGGATGCTCGCGAGGTCTTCCAGGGCGGAACGCAACACCGTGGAGGCGAGCCGGACATCCCGGTGTCCGGCTTCCGAAGCCTCATCGGCGATGTCGAGGGCATAGCCGATCTGGTGGGCGAGGGAGGTCCGGTCGTCGCCGTCGTGGAAGTAGTAGGACTCCGAGTACTGGAGGAAGTCGACCGCTGCGACGGACAGCGCCGTGGCCAGGCTGTCCAGCATGGCGGCCCCGGCCGGGGAGTCGATCTGTTCCTTCGAGGGATGGGTACGGGAGAGGTGGGAGAGCCGCAATGCCAGCGCCCTGCGGCGCGCCAACGCCGGATAGATGCCGAGGATCCAGGAGACCGTCGCGGTCAGAAGGGCGAACCCGACCAGCGCCTCCAGGGGTGCGAGGAGGCGCAGCCACCCCTCGGCGGGTGCGACGTCACCGAGGCCGAGCGTGGAGAGCGTGACCAGCGAGACGTAGGTCGCGTCCAGCAGGCTCGCATGATCGTCGGGGTGCAACCCTCCCGCGTACACGAACGCCTCGGGCATGTGAGGCCAGTAGATCAGCGCCCAGCCCGCCGCCACGATCAGGGCCCACAGGGCGACGACGGACACCATGGCGAGCGGGCCGGCCAGGCCGGCTGCCGTGCGACGGGTGCCCAGGACGGACGAAAGCCGCCACAGTGTGGTCATGACCAGGCGGCTCAGCCCGCCGTGACGCGTCGGGTGCCACAGCGTGTGGAACACGTCCCGCAGGATCAGCAGGACCAGGGCCGCGCCCGTGACCGTCACCAGCCAATCCATCCGGCACCTCTTTTCCACCGCGTTTCGCCCAGGTTCGCGCACCTCCGTAGCCGCTGATCGCAGCCCACGCCGTCGCCAGGTGTCAGAAGCAGTGCCGGGCCTCACCCGGCGGCGGAAATCGGCCGAGGTTCCGGCCCCAGGCGAAACCCTGTGACGAGTTCGGCCCGGATGCGCAGCACGCCGGCCATCGGCTGGTTCGTCCACGGGTCGAGCAGCGCCTCAAGCCGTTCGGCGTCCTTGCGGTTCTCGACGAGCTCGGCGTAGCCGATCACCACGACACCCCAGCCGAAATGCGTGTCGGGGTCGATGGCGTCGGCTTCGTAGGCGAGGACGATGCCGGGTGTGCCGGGGATCGCCACCAGCGACGCGCGTGAAGCGCCTTCGTCGAGCCGGACGATCACGTCCTCCCCCTCGACCACGTGGTTCACCGGTCGGATGGCCGGCAGCGCCTGGTGGGTGAAGACGATGCGGCCCAGCGGCACGGTGCCCAGGAGCCGCAACGCTTCGGAGCGGTCCAGCTGCTCCGTGGACCGCATCGGGTCCAGGACGGGGCCGCGGTCGGGCCTCCAGGCGGTTTCGTGATCCATCACACGGCCCTCCGCTCCGACCGCATCGTGTCGGTGTCGGCTTCACCCAGCGTCCTTGCCTCCTCGCGTGCCGTGCCAGGGCCGAACGGTCCCCTGTCCTGCGGAATCGGGGGCTGGTCGGCCCATACCCAGCGCCTCTGGAGCCGCCCAGAATTGAATCGGAATCGACCGGAGGCCGCCATGAGGACCACTCCCCCTACAAAGATCGCCGGCGCGCTGCCGGCTGAGCACCGTTCCCGGCTGATGGACATCGCACGGGAGGTCAACTTCCCCGAGGGGGCGCGCCTCTTCAACGAGGGCGGCCGGGCGGACAGGTTCTGGATCGTCCGAACCGGCATCGTCGCCTTGGACGTGCATGTGCCCGGCAGACAGCCGGCAGTGATCGAAAAGCTCGGACCGGGCGAACTCGTGGGGTGCTCGTGGATGCTGCAGCCCAGTGCCTGGAGACTGGGCGCGGTGGCCACGACGCCGGTGCGCACGTACGAATTCGACGCCGCCACGGTGCGCACGATGATGGATACCGACCCTGCTTTCGGCTCCGCGATGGGCCACTGGGTCGCGCAGGTGCTCGCGCACCGGCTGCACGCCGCCCGTATCCGGTTGCTCGATCTCTATGCCCCGCACGGCAGTGGCAGCTATCTCTGACGGCCGGTGTCCCGCACCTGAACCCCCAGCAGTGAGGAGGGCGTCATGCCCGCGTCCCGGTACACCGTTAGCGACGTCATGACCCATACGGCCGTGGCCATCGGCCGTGAGGCTTCGTACAAGGAAATCGTCGAGCTGATGGACCAGTGGAAGGTCAGCGCCGTTCCCGTCCTGGAGGGCGAGGGGCGTGTCGTCGGAGTGGTCTCCGAGGCGGATCTCCTGCCGAAGGAGGAGTTCCGGCGGGACGACCCCCGGCTTCCCGATCAGATGGAAGAGGCTTCCAAGGCGGGGGGTGTGCTGGCCGAGGAGCTGATGTCGAGTCCGGCCGTGACCGTGCACCCCGACGCCACGCTCGCCGAAGCTGCCCAGATCATGGCCCGCAAGCACGTGAAGCGCCTCCCCGTGGTGAACGGCGTGGGGATGCTGGAGGGGGTCGTGAGCCGGAGCGACCTGCTCAAGGTCTTCCTGCGCACCGACGAGGAGATCGAGGAGGAGATCCGCGACGCGGTTCTCGCCGAGCTCGCTCCCCCGGTAGATCTACAGGCATCGGTGAAGGACGGCGTCGTCACCCTGCGGGGATCTCTCCGTAGTCGCGCCCTGGTGCCGCTGGTGGCCCGCGCCATCCGTGCCGTGGAAGGCGTGGTGGACGTCCGGATGGAGCTGGAAGGGCAGCCCGCCGGAGCTGCCTGAAACCCTTCACCGCCGCGCCGGCTCTGGGACGCACCACAAGGTGCGTCCGCCCGCTCCCCTGAGACAATGCGTACGACAAGACGTACGCACAGCCGATCGATTACAGGGGCGTACATGTCCGACGCATCAGCACCCTCTGTCTCGTCCGGGGCGCCCATCAGGGTCTTCCTCCTGGACGACCACGAGGTAGTACGCCGCGGCTTGCACGATCTGCTGGACGCGGAGCCCGACATCGACGTCATCGGCGAGGCATCGACCGCCGAGCAGGCATTGACCCGCGGGCCGGCGCTGCGCCCGGACGTCGCCGTGCTCGACGTCCGGCTGCCCGACGGCGACGGGATCACCGTGTGCCGCGAGTTGCGCTCGCGGATGCCGGATCTCGCCTGCTTGATGCTGACCTCGTTCGATGACGAGGACGCGCTGCTCGACGCGATCATGGCCGGAGCGGCCGGCTACGTCCTCAAGCAGATCAAGGGGTCGGACCTGGTTTCGGCCGTACGGACCGTGGCGACCGGACAGTCCATGCTGGACCCTGCGACGACCGCTCGGCTGATGCACTCGCTGAGGGACCCGGAGACCGTCAAGGCTCCGGACGACGATCGGCTGGCGGCTCTCTCCGAGCGGGAGCGTTCCGTGCTCGAACTGATCGGCGAGGGCCTCACGAACGCGCAGATCGCCAAGCGGCTGTACCTGTCCGAGAAGACGGTCAAGAACCACATCTCGCGGCTGCTGGGCAAGCTGGGGGTGGAGCGCCGGGTGCAGGCCGCCGTCATCGCCGCGCAGGTCCACGAACACGAACACGGGCGCGGGCACGAGCCGGAGCACGGCATGGGCCGGAGCTGAGTGTCGACGGGGGTCACCCGGAGGGTGGGAAGTCGCCTCCATCCAGCGGTACCCGCCATTCCAGTTTCGTCCCCCGCCCGGTCGACCCGTGCGCCGATACGGAGAGCTCGCCGCCCAGGCGTTCGGCCCTCTCGGCGAGATTGCGGAGCCCGCCGCGACGGCCTCCCTGTGCCACTCCCACTCCGTCGTCGGTGACCCGTACGGTCAGTACGCCCTCGACGGCCGAGAGGGAAACTTCCGCCCGGCCCGCCTTTGCGTGCCGTGCCACGTTGGTGAGCGCCTCCCCGATGACGGCGAGCGCCGCGTCCGCGGTCTCGAGGGGTACGTCGGTGTCGATCAGGCCCTCCATCCGCAGGGCCGGGGCGAAGCCGAGTGTCCGGGCGGCCTCCTCCACGGCTTGGACAGCACGCAGCCGCAGCTTCGGCGTAACCCCGGGCGCCTCGTGTTCGCGGAGTCCGAAGATCGTCGAGCGAATGATCTTGATGGTGGCATCCAGGTCGTCTACGGCTCGGGCGAGCCGTTCCGAAGCCTCGGGATGCTCGACGAAGCGTCGGGCGCTCTGCAGGGTCATGCCTGTGGCAAAAAGGCGCTGGATGGCGAGATCGTGCAGGTCGCGGGCGATGCGGTCGTGGTCCTCCAGCATGCTCATCTGCTCGGCGTCCCGGCGCCGGTCGGCGAGCTCCAGGGCCAGGGCGGCCTGGCCGGCAAAACCGGGCAGGGCTGCGATCTCGGCGCGGGCGAACGCCGGGCGGCCGCACCTGCGGGCCAGGATGAGGACGCCGCTCAGCTTCTCCTTGGTGCCGACCGTGACGGCGACGGCGGGGCCGAAGCCCTTCCAACGTTCCGGCTGCACGGTGATCCGGACCTCGGTTCCGACGTCGGCAACAGTGATCAGTCCGTCCTCCTCGCCGAGGGCGGCTGCTGCCAGGGTTCCCGCGCTGCTGGGCAGCACGATGCCGCGATGCGCCTCGGCGCCGTCTCCCAGCGCCAGCGAGCCGCGCAGTTCCCCGCCCTGGCCCACGAGGTAGAAGACACCGATGTCGGCTCCCGTGATGTCGCGGGCCCGCTCCAGCATGCCCTCCAGTACCTCCGCTTCGGCCAAGCCGGAGAGCAGAGCACTGGTGAAGTCGGAGCTGGCGGTAAGCCAGCGTTCCCGGAGACGCACTTCCTCGAAGAGGCGGGCGTTCTCGATGGCGATGCCGGCTGCCACCGCCAGCGTGGACAGGACCCCCTCGTCCTCCTCGTCGAAGTCGATGCCGCCGCGCTTCTCGGTCATGTAGAGGTTGCCGAACACGTCCTCGCGGACGCGGATGGGGACGCCGAGGAAGGAGTGCATCGGGGGGTGGTGGGCCGGGAACCCGTAGGAGGCGGGGTGATCGGACAACTCCGACAGCCGTAGGGTCTCGGGGTGGCGGATGAGTTCGCCGAGGATGCCGTGGCCGGAGGGCAGGTCGCCGATCTCGGCCCGGAGGTCGTCGCTGATGCCGACGGGGAGGAACTGGGCGAGCTTCTGGTCGTCGCCGATGACTCCGAGGGCGCCGTACTCCGCGTCCACCAGGACGACGGCGGCTTCGACGATGCCCCTCAGGACCTGCGGAAGGTCGAGCTCCCGGCCGACGGACATCACGGCTTCAAGGAGCCCGTTGAGCCGGTCCCTGGTGCCGCGCACTTCGTCGATGCGGACCTGGAGCTCTTCGAGCAGTTCGTCCAGCCGGAGCCGCGGCAGCCCCGAACGCTCGGCACCCTGCTCGTCCCCGCCCATGCGTTACCTCCAAGCGGCGCCCAGGGGAAGTCCGGCCTGCCTCTTCACCGTATCCCCGCCACCGCCTTCCCGCGCAGGCTGAAGGCGTCAGCCGGAGTCGTCGGTGCCGAGATGCCGGACGTGTGCGTCCGGTCCGGGGAAGAAGAGGGTCGTCCTGCCGGTGTCCGACCAGCGGACGTCGTAGGGCGGGGTGCCGTCGTCGTGGTGCAGACCGACGACTTCGCCGTCGCGACCCGCTTTGCCCACCGAGGGCCCGCCCACCACGATCTCGTCGCCCACGCGGGCGTGGGGACCGTGCTCGGACGTGTGCGCCTTCACGATCATCAGCTCCTTCGGAAAGCGTGCCGTGCGAGTCGGGCTGCCGCGAAGCCGCTCACGAGGGCGGCTGATGCCAGGGCAAGGCCCGGCCATCCAAGAGGTGCGGTCTCCAGAACCGACTGCAGCGGCGGGAGGTAGAGCGCTGCCGCCCCGAGCAGGGCGGAGGCGAGGACGGACAGGGGCAGGAAGAGGTTCTCCCGGGTCAGCAAGCGGGTTCGCAGGCCCAGCACGACGCCGAGCTGCGCAGCGAGCAGGGACAGGAAGAGGACGCTCTGCCAGGGCAGGTCCCAGGCCCGTGCGACCGTCCCGGCGGTGAGGCAGGCGGCTGTGACGACTGCGGCGAGCACCACGAGGCGCTGCCAGGCGCCCGCGCCGAGGATGTGCTGGCCGGACGGCCTCGGGGGCCTGTGCATCGCCTCCGGGTCCACCGGTTCGGCGCCCATGGCCACCCCGGTCAGGCCGTGGGTCAGGAGGTTGATCCACAGGATCTGGCCCGCCCGGAGCGGGAGCGGAAGACCGAGGAGGGGGCCGATCAGCATGACGAGGATCTCGGCGGCGCCGCCGGCCAGGCCATAGACGAGGAAGCGGCGGATGTTGTCGTAGACCCGTCGGCCCTCCTCGACGGCCGCCACCACGGTCGACAGGTCGTCGTCGGTCAGCACGAGGTCGGCAGCCTGGCGGGCGACTTCGGTCCCCCGCTGTCCCATGGCCACCCCGATGTCGGCGCGGCGCAGGGCGGGGCCGTCGTTGACCCCGTCGCCGGTCATGGCGGTGACGGCCCCCTTGGCCCGCCAGGCGTCGACGATGTCGAGCTTCTGCTGCGGATCGGTCCGGGCGAAGACGCGTGCGGCGGTGAGGTCGGCCACCCGGCCTGCCGCCAGATCGGGGCCGTTGACCACGGTCTCGTCATCGCTGTCCGCGCCGGACAGGCCCACGCGGACGGCGATCGCGCGTGCCGTGGCCGGGTGGTCTCCAGTGATCAGGACCGGGGTGATGCCGGCCGCGTGGCAAGCGGCGAGAGTGGCCGCTGCCGCGGGCTTCGGCGGATCGCTGATGGCGACCAGGCCCAAGAGCCTCAGCCCCGCCTCGGCCGTCTCCGCGTTATCCGGTTGCTCGGCGTGTTCGGCGGACGCCACGGCGAGCACCCGGTATCCGCGGGAGGCCAGGATCGCCGCCTGCTGCCGGGCGCCGGCCACCAGGTCGGTGCGGTCGGCGAGAACGGCTGCGTCCAGCACCACCTCCGGGGCACCTTTCAGGCACACCAGGGCGCCGCCGGACGGCAGGCGGTGGACTGTCGTCATGCGCTTGCGTCCACTGTCGAACGGGATCTCCCACGTCCTGGGGTGGGTGCGCCTGAGAAGCTCCGGCTCGTCGCACCCGGCCTTGACGGCGGCCGACAGGAGGGCGGCCTCCATGGGGTCGCCGACCGCGGTCCACCGGTCCTCGTGCGGGGGCTCTCCCTGGGGCGGCCGCAGGGAGGCGTCGTTGCAGAGCGACGCGGCCGTCAGCAGCTCCCGTACGGGGCCGAGCTCGGCCGCCGTCGGCTGCCTGCCCTCGACCAGGACGTCTCCCTGCGGTTCGTACCCCACTCCGAAGAAGTCGACCGCAGCCCGTGGCGTCCACACGTGCTGGACGACCATGCGGCCTTCGGTGAGGGTGCCTGTCTTGTCCGTGGCGAGGACCGTGACGGAGCCGAGGGTTTCCACGGCGGGGAGCCGACGGATGAGGGCGTGCCGGGCCGCCATGCGCCGGGCTCCCAGTGCGAGGGCCAGGGTCACGACAGCCGGCAGGGATTCCGGGACCGCTGCTACGGCGAGGCTGATGGCCGTCACCGCCATGATCCCGAGCGGCAGGCCCTGTACGAGCCCGAGGCCGAAGACCACCAGGCAGAGGGCCAGGGTGACGACGGCCAGGATGCGCCCCAGCGAGGCGAGACGGTGTTGCAGGGGTGTCGGCTCCCGCTTGGTGTCGAGGAGCGCGGCGATCCGGCCGAGCGCGCTGTCCGGGCCGGTGGCCCTCACCGTCGCCACACCCCGGCCTCGCACGACCACGGTCCCCGCGCCCACCGTCGAATCGTCCGCCTTGTCCACGGCGACGGATTCCCCGGTGAGCATGGATTCGTCGATCATGAGGGCGGACGCCTCGGTGACATCGGCGTCGGCCGCCACGATGTCGCCCTCGGCGAGGAGCAGGACATCGCCGGGCACCACGAGGGCGGCGGGGACCTCACGCGGGGCTCCGTCCCGCAGGACCCGTGCCTTCGGTGCCGACATCGCGGAGAGAGCGGCCACGGCGTGGTCGGCACGGGTCTCCTGCACGACGCCCACGGTTGTGTTGACGACGATTACCACGGCGATGACCACCGCGTCGGCGTGGTCGCCGATCGCGATCGTCAGTACCACCGCGCCCAGCAACACCATGATCAGCGGATCGCGCAGCTGGGCCAGCACCCTGGCGTACCAGGGTGTCGCCGGGGCGGGCGGGATCTCATTGCGGCCGTGCTCGGCCAGCCGACGTTCTGCCTCGAGGTCGGTGAGCCCGCTGAGCGTGCGTACCGGTGCCTCTGCGGTGGCCGGGGTCATAGCCATGGCGGTCCTATTCGGCCGGAACCGTGATCACCGGGCAGAACGCCCGGTGCAGCAGTCCGTGGACGACGGAACCCAGGCGCATGCCGGAGTAGCCTCCGCGTCCGCGGCGGCCCACCACCACGGCCAGGGCGTGCTCGGCGGCCTCCGCGAGCTCCTCCACCGAATGCCCGATCGGGATCTCGTGGGAGAGCTTCACATCCGGGTATTTCTGCGACCAGCCGGCCGTGGCCTCGGACAGCATCCGCCGCTGGGCCTGCAGTGCGACCTCCTCGTCGTGGAGCAGGAAGACCGGCGGCTGCCATACTGCGATGGCGCGCAGTGCGGCGCCGCGCAGGTCGGCTTCCTCGAAGGCCAGCGCGAGCGCCGCCTTCGAGGACTCGCTGCCGTCGATGCCCACGACCAGGTAGGGCGGCTGCTGGGTGATGTGCTCGGGGTTTCCGACCACGACGACCGGGCAGTGCGCCTGGGCCGTGACCGGGACCACCGTGGAGCCGGCGCTGAAGTGCTCCGCGGTCCGGCTCAGGTGGCGGGATCCGAGTACGAGCATGCGGGCCTGCTTGGACAGGCGGCCTATGGCGGGGACGGGGAGTCCTTCAATCAGGTCTGTGGCCACGGCGGCCCCCGGGTGCCGTTCCCTCGCCCAGTCGGTACCGGCCGCGAGGGCTTCCGAGCCCGCCTGGCGCAGGGCCGTGGTGCGAGGGGTGTCGTCGACGCGCCGTGTGTGGTGCGGAGGAGGCACGGCCACTACGAGTCGGAGCCCGAGCCCACGGCGGTGGGCCTCGTCCGACGCCCAGGCCAGGGGCAGGTGCCAGTCCCTGGCCGGGTCGATGCCGACGACGATCTCGCGGCGTTCGGCGGCGGCCATCACGATTCGTCTCTGTGCTTGTCCGTGTGGCGCGGGATGAGCAGCACGGGGCAGTGGGAGTGGTGCACGAGGCTGTGGGTCTGCCGCCCGAGGGTGGGTCCCAGGTACGCGGACGCCCGCCGTCCGCCCATGACCAGCAGGTCGGCGTGGTGGGAAGCCTCGACCAGGACACCGGCGACGGACACGCTCTTCTCGGCGTCCGCCCGCACGGTGAGGTCCGGGAACTCCTGGCGGATCTGCTCGGTCACCGCGGTCAGGTGCCGGACGTACTCGTCGGCGATCTCCGTGACGTCGTCCATCATGGTCACCACGCTGCCGACGGACTCGAGCACGTTCCACACGTGGAGCAGCCGCAGCTCGGCCTTGCGCAGCTCGGCCTCCCGCGCCGCGTGACGGACGCAGTCCAGGTCGTGCTCGTCACGGACCCCGGCGAGCACCGTCCCGCTCTCGGCGCCGCCGTCGGTTCCTCTGACGATGATAACGGGCGTCTTCGCGCCGGCCGCGACCTTCAGGCCCACGGATCCGAGCATGAGCGAGTTGAATCCGCCCAGCCCCCGGTTGCCGACCACGATGGTGCCGCGAAGGCCGGCCGCCCGGTGCAGGCTGGCGACGGGGTCGCCGCGGCTGAACTCTGTGGTGGCGACCAGACCAGGGTGCTGTTCCTTGACCGCGGTGGCAGTTTCGTCGAGCAGTTCGCGGCCGGCGCTGCGGACGCGCTCGATGGTCTCGGCGGATACGTAGAGGGCCCGGCCGTCCGTGTCGGCGCCGTACACGATGTGCAGCGGACGCCCGCGGCGTTCGGCCTCTGCCGCTGCCCAGAGCGCGGCCTGACGGGCGGGCTCGGAGCCGTCGACGCCGACGATGACGGAGCCGAGTTCCGAGCCGCTGACGGTGTTGTTCATGATGTCTCCTCGCCCGGGGCCAGTGGGGGTCTGTTCTCACGCTGACACCGCGGACCCCGTCAGGAAGAGGGCCGCTCAGGACCTTCATGGGGGCCAAAGGTCCCTGCCGAGGAAGGTGTGCAAGATCCCCTGATCGCCTTCGAACGCACTGGTCGGACCGGCCCCCAGTCCTTGCTGTTCACGCTCCGGTGTCCAGCCACCCGGGGTACGGCTTGAGGGACTCCGGGAGGGACGGGGCACTGGCGGGCCGCATGTCACCGTAGGCGGCTCGCTTCATCTGGAGGGCGAGATCCTCCATGGCGCGAGCGACCGCGAGTTCGTCGCCGATCTCCGGGACGTCGGTGTCCTCGGGTGCGCAGCGGGCGGTGCCGTGGCCCGTGAGCCTGTTCGTGCCCGTGTCGAGCTCCAGGCGGGCCTTGGTCGTGTGGTCCTCCTCGAAGAGGTAGAGACGGACCTTCCATTCAGCGGTGTGCGACATGGCGTGCCTCCGGTAAGGGTGTCAGGGCGTCGTGTGCCGGTGAGTGCGCCGGACCCATCGCCGCAGTTCGTCGGTGCCCCAGACAATGACGGGGAAGGTCGCGATGAGGGCGACGACGTCCAGTGGCAGGGCGGCGGTACCGAACAGGCCCTGCAGGGGCGGCGCGTACACGAGGGCCGCGGTGAAGGCGAGCTCGAAGGCGATGCCGGCCAGGAGCAGGGGGTTGGTGAACAGGCCGATGTCGCGCAGGGCCGCATGGTCGGTGCGGGCGGCGAAGGCGGTGCCGACCTGGCAGGTGACGATGCCGGCGAACGTGGCTGTGGTCGCGGTGACGTACGCGTGGTGCAGGGGGCTGCCCGTGCCGGTGGGGTCGCCCGGGTGCCAGCCCGCGCGCCACAGTACGTAGAAGAACGCGCCCATGACCAGGATGGCGGAGACGGTACCGAGGTAGCCCCAGCTGCGGATGAGCATGTCTCGGGAGATGACTCCTTGCGAACTCGGGCGGGGCGGGCGGCTCATGGTGCCCGGCTCGGCTCGTTCGCGGCCGAGGGCGAGGGCGGGGAGGGTCTCGGTGCCGAGGTCGATGGCGAGGATCTGCAGGACGGTCAGCGGGAGCGGGACCGTGCCGGCCGACAGCGCGAAGACCAGGAAGGGAACGACCTCGGGGGTGAGGTGGGCGAAGATGTAGACGATGAACTTGCGGACGTTGTCGTAGACGCGGCGGCCGGATTCGATCGCGGTGACGATGGTGGCGAAGTTGTCGTCGGTCAGCACCATGGTGGATGCCTCACGGGCCACGTCCGTGCCGGAGAGTCCCATCGCCACTCCGATGTGGGCCCGGTGCAGGGCGGGGGCGTCATTGACCCCGTCACCGGTCATGGCGACGATCTGCCCGTGGGCGCGCAGGGCGTCGGCCACCTTCAGCTTTGTCTCGGGTGAGGAGCGGGCGAAGACGACTTCGGTGTCCGCCGATGCGAGAAGCGCGTCGAGTTCGTGGTCGCCGATCGACTCGGACTGCGCCACCACCTGCAGACGAGGCAGGCCGATGCCGACTTCGCGGGCGACGGCCGCGGCGGTGGCGCCGTTGTCGCCGGTGACGATGTGCACGCGGAGTCCTGCCTCGTGGCAGCGCCGGACGGCGGCGGCGACTTCGGGGCGTGGCGGGTCGTACAGGCCGACGAGCCCGAGCAGGCGGAGTCCGGTTTCCGCGTCCTGGCGACGGGTCGGTACCTCGGCACCGGCCGGCAGTGTTCGGACGGCGACGGCCAGGACGCGCATGCCTTCGTGGGCGAGTTCCTCCGCCGCTGCGGCCGCGGACTGCGAACTGCCTTCCAGGGTTTGCAGCACCGTCTCCGGCGCGCCCTTGACGATGACGCGCAGACCGTGCACGCCATCGGCTTGGACGACGGACATCAGACGCAGCCTGGGGTCGAAGCGGAAGAGGGCGCGGCGCCCGGTGTCACGGCCGTCGAGGTCGACGGGAGCGGCGTGGGCGGCGTGGGCGGCGTGGGCGGCGTGGGCGGCGTGGGCGGCGTGGGCGGCGTGGGCGGCGTGGGCGGCGTGGGCGGCGGCACCTTCTACCAGAGCCGTTTCCGTCGGGTCGCCGTGAAGTTCGCCTTCTTCGCCGCGGGTGACCGTGGTGCACAGCGCGCTGGTGCGCATCAGCTCTCCGTCCCAGGGGCCGGGCTCCCTTCCGTGCTCCGGCGTCCACACGGCTTGGAGTCGCATGCGGTTCTGGGTGAGGGTTCCAGTCTTGTCGGTGCAGATGACGTTGGTGGAGCCGAGTGTTTCGACGGCGCTCAGACGTTTGATCACCGCTCCTTGGCGGGCGAGGACGCGTACGCCGACGGCGAGTGCGAGGGTGATGGTCGGCAGCAGGCCCTCGGGGACGTTGGCGACGAGGAGACCGATCGCGAACATGAGGGTGTCCGTCAGCGGCAGGCCCACGGCGACTCCGGCCGCCAGGAACACGCCGCCCATGGCGACCGCTACGGCGGCGATGAGCCAGGCGACCTTCTTGACCTGCTGTTCCAGGGGGCTGGGGTCGCGGCGGGTGCGCTGACTCAGTGCGGCGATGCGGCCGAGCTCCGTGTGGTCTCCGGTGGCGAACACGATCGCCTGGGCCTGGCCCCCGGTGCAGACGGTGCCGCTGAACACGAGGTTGGGTTCCTGCAGCAGCGGTGCTCCGATGAGTCCGGGGCCGGCGATGCGTTCGGCGGGGGTGGACTCCCCCGTCAGCATCGACAGGTCGACCTCGATGCCTCCCTCGGTCAGCCGTGCGTCGGCGGGAACCTTGGCGCCCTCTTCGAGAACGACCAGGTCGCCCGGCACCAGTTCTCTTGCCTCCACCGCCGAGGGCCGGCCGTCGCGGATCACCAGGGCGTGCTCGGGCAGGTACTTCGCGAGAGTCTCCACCGCCTGTTCGGCCTGCCGTTCCTGGAGGAGCGCGAACGCCGCATTGACGAGAACCACGGCGATGATGGCCCATCCGAGCACGGGGATGCCTGCGACGAACGCCAGCGCCGCGGCTGCCCAGAGCAGCAGGGCCAAGGGGTGGACCAGCTGCCGTACGAGTTCACGTCCCAGTGACGTACTCGCCTTGCGGCGGACCTCGTTGGGGCCGTAGACGGCAAGGCGGCGGGCTGCCTCGCGTGCGGAGAGTCCACTCGGCCCGGTGCCGAGTTCGCGCCTCAGGAGCGGCAACGGTTCCAGCGGGTCAGGGCTCGGGGGCAGCCCGACCGCGGGGGACGGGGGCCGGGTGGCTGCCTCAGTCATCGCCAGGTCCCTGTTCGGGCCGCAGCCTGCCGGACCAGCGCGGCTCCACGGCCTCCCACTCGTGCTCCCACTGGGCCAGTGTGCGGGTCTCGACGAGGTGGAGGCGAAGACGGATCACTGCTCCCGAGGCAAGGGCGAGCAGTCCGAAAGCTCCGGCTCCCGCAGCTGCGGCCGTGAACGCGCGTCGAGCTTCGGACGAAGGCGTTTGCGCTTCCGTGCCCGCGTCATCGACCCAGATCGTGACCGGCCGGCCTGCCGGAGTGCCGAGCGGGACGGAGATCGTGCCGGAGTGCTGGTGAGCGGCCGGGTACTCCCAGACGGCTGGTGCAACCACCCGCAAGTTGCCGCTGGAACGGCTGGAGACCGCGCGCTCCGCGGAGCCGACCGTCGTCGCCTCGATCCGGTGCCGGTGGCGGGCCGTCTCCCTGGCGGTCCGGCTTTCGGAGTCCCAGACGGCCGTCGTGACGACGACGCCGCAGAGCAAGGCGATCAGGAAGGACAGTACGACGACGACGCTCCAGCGGCGCCGGGTCCGGTCGACCGGCCGACGCAGCTCGTTCGGACGTCCGTCGAACAGCCGACGCACCCGACCGGCCCTCGCCGGACGCGATCGCGTGGGCCCGTCTCCGGGCGTGGCGGCCTCGGACATCGTGCACCTCCGCGCGCTCTGATCCTGCCCGGCCGGCCGCTCAGCGGGGAGCGGCGAGTTCGGCGCTGATGTGGTGGGCCCACGTCCGGATCCGCTCGGGATTGCGGAAGTCCCCGCCCTTGCCCGCACGGACCATGGCCCGGGCGATGAACCCGGGCGTACTGGAGGTGATGCTGCCGCCGAACGTGACGTGCTCGCGTGCGCCGAGGCGCTCCATCTCCCGGGCCACCGCCGGCACCGGCGCGATGTCGTGCTGCTCGGCGGAACTGTCGACGGGGCCGCTGCTGAACAGGTAGACCGGGCGGTGCTTGAGGAGGTGCTCGTTGCGTTCGGCGCAGCGCTTGGCCTTGCCGCTCCAGTGCCCGGCGTACAGGGCCCCTCCGAGCACCACGGCGTCGTAGCCGCGTACGTCGTCCACGTCGTCGGCGGGGACCACGACGGCGTCGAGGCCGTCCTCACGCAGGGTCCTGCCGATCTCGGACGCGATTCCGGCGGTCGCACCGTGCTTGGTGCCGTAGGCGACCAGGACGCGCTTGGAAGTCATGACGACTCTCCCTTGCCATCTGCTGTGGTGCGCTTGACGGGGATGCTGCGCCTGGACTCCTCGGGCGCGGCCGGCATCGGCACGCGCACGGTGAGTACGCCGTCCTCGTACGCTGCCTCGACCCCGTCGGAGGGGATCGGCCCGGGCAGGCGCACAACTCTCTGGAAGGAGCCGTAGCGGAACTCCGAGTGATCCTTCTCCTCCTTGCTCTCGGTGTGCTCGGCACTGACGGTGAGGGTGTCCCCCTCAACCGTGATCCGGATGTCCTTGTCGGGGTCCATCCCGGGAAGTTCGGCACGCAGCGTGTACTGCCCGTCCTTGTTGGTCACCTCGATCGCGATCGGGTGGGTGTCGAACGACGTCCGCCACAGCGGGAACCGGGGGAAGTCGGTGCCGAACCAGTCCCTCACGTCGGGGAACGGGCTGCGCCTGCGCTCTGGGTGCGTTCCTGGCATGGTGTGCTCCGTTCCGGCGCCTGGTCAGCGCCTTCCCGTGCTGCTTTCTTTCACTGTCGCGAGGGGGACGGCTGCTCCGCTTGGGGCCATCGGGTCCCGGATGGGGCCGTTCGGCCCTCCCCGTACCGGGCCAGTTCGGCGGCGGCCACGTGCTGCTTGACCGCGGCGAAGCTGTCCGGGGCGACGGAGATGGAGTCGATACCGGTCTTGACCAGGAACTCGGTGAAGGCGGGGTCGTCGCTGGGACGCTGGCCGCACAGGCCGACCGTGCGGCCGACGGACTGGGCGCGCGGGACGAGGGTCTCGATGCTGCGGGTGACGGCCGGGTCGGTCTCGTCGAAGACGTGGGCGAGGGCTTCGGAGTCGCGGTCGACACCCAGGGTGAGCTGGGTGAGGTCGTTGCTGCCGATGGAGAAGCCGTCGAAGCGTTCGGCGAAGTCCTCGGCCAGGATGACGTTGGCGGGGATCTCCGCCATGACGTACGCCTTCAGCCCGTTCTCCCCTCGTCTGAGGCCTTCCTCGCCCATGACCTCCAGGACCCGGTCGGCCTCTTCGAGGGTGCGGCAGAAGGGAATCATGACGATCACGTTCGTCAGGCCCATCTCGTCGCGGACCCGGCGCAGCGCCCGGCATTCGAGAGCGAATCCTTCCCGGTATCCGTCGCTGTAGTAGCGGCTCGCACCCCGCCAGCCGATCATCGGGTTGGCCTCGACCGGCTCGAACGGACGGCCGCCGAGGAGGCGTGCGTACTCGTTGGTCTTGAAGTCGCTGGTCCGTACGACGACGGGGGCGGGCCAGCGGGAGGCGGCGATCCGGGCGATGCCGTACGCCAGGCGGTCCGTGAAGTAGCGGGTGCGGTCGAGGTGGCCCTCGGTGAGTTGATCGACGGCGCAGCGGTCGGCGTGGTCCAGGCGTTCGGGGTGCAGCAGGGCCATGGGGTGGACCTTGACCTGGTGCGCCACGATGAACTCCAGCCGGGCCAGGCCGACACCGTCGGCCGGCAGGCGCCACCACCGGAAGGCGGCGGAGGGGTCGGCGAGGTTGAGCATGACGCGCGTCCGGGTGGCGGGGATGCCGGCGAGGTCGGTCTCGGTCTCCTCGTACGCGAGCAGCCCTTCGTAGACCTTGCCGCGTCCGCCTTCGGCGCAGGAGACGGTCACCTTCTGTCCGTCGGGCAGGGCCTGAGTCGCCCGGCCGGTGCCGACGACGGCGGGGACGCCGAGTTCGCGGCTGACGATCGCTGCGTGCGAGGTGCGGCCGCCGTGGTCGGTGACGATGGCGGAGGCACGCTTCATGATCGGTTCCCAGTCCGGGTCGGTGATGCCGGTGACGAGCACCCCGCCGGACGGGAAGCGGTCGAGGTCGACGGGAGTGTCCAGAACGACGACCGGTCCGCTGCCAATGGCTTCGCCCACGGCGGTGCCGTCCACGAGAGGCGTACCGGGCGTGGCCGTCAGGCGGCAGCGGCGCAGGGTGGAGGCGGCGCGGCGGGACTGTACGGTCTCGGGCCGGGCCTGGACGATCCACAGGTCTCCGGTGAGGCCGTCCTTGGCCCATTCCAGGTCCATGGGGCAGCCGTAGTGCCCTTCGACGGTCAGTGCCCAGTCGGCGAGGAGCCGGACCTCGGTGTCGGTCAGGACCCTTTGCGAGCGCTCCTCGGGGGTGGTGTCGACGGTCCGGGTCAGTCCGTGCTCCGCGTAGACCGCCTTCCGCCGCTTCGCTCCGACGCGTACGTCGATCAGCGGATCCAGCTCCGGGTCCTTCAGGCTGGGCTTGAAGACGGTGTACTCGTCGGGGTCGACCTGCCCGCTGACGACTGTCTCACCGAGCCCGAACGCCGCGCTGATGACGATGACCTCGGGGAATCCGCTCTCGGGGTCAAGGGTGAAGATCACGCCGGCGCCCGCCAGGTCCGAGCGGACCATGGTCTGGACGCCGACCGAGAGGGCGACCTGGAGGTGGTCGAAGCCCATCCGCTCCCGGTAGTCGATGGCGCGGTCGGTGTAGAGGGACGCGTAGCAGCGGTGCACCGACTCCAGCAGCCGGGCGGTCCCACGCACGTTCAGGTACGTCTCCTGCTGGCCGGCGAAGCTCGCCTCCGGCAGGTCCTCGGCGGTGGCACTGCTGCGCACGGCGACCTCCGGGTCCGCGCGTCCTTCGTCGCGCCCCAGCTGCTCGTACGCGGAGACGATCTCGGCCCGCAGCCCTGGGGGCAGCGGCTCGGCGAGGGTCATCGACCGGATCGCGGCCCCGACCTCGTCGAGCGCGGCGCCTTCGCGCAGGCGCACGATCTGTTCCTCGATCCGCCCGCGCAGTCCGTGTCCGTCGAGCAGCTCTCCGTACGCGTCGGCCGTCGTTGCGAACCCCGGGGGGACGCGCACACCGGCACCGGCCAGGTGGGCGGTCATCTCCCCCAGGGAGGCGTTCTTGCCCCCGACACTCCCGACGTCCTGTCGGCCGAGTTCCGCGAACGGAATGACGTGCCGTGTGCTTGCCATGACGACCTCCGGACTCAGTACGGGAGCGGGCGGCCGGACGGCGTGCGGAGGTCCAGCGGCGCGGGCTTGTGGGGCTGCTTCTTGTGGGGCTGGATACGGATGCGCTGCATCGTGGCCACCTCTTCCGGAAACGGAGCCTGGATCGGCATCGGGCTTCCACGGTCACGCCTGGAGGTGGCTGCGCCGCAGTGCCGAGTGGGACAGGAGCGAGGGGCCGACCTGCCCATGGCGGGCCGGGCAGGGGACCGCAGGGCTCATGCCCGACAGGCGCAGGCCGTGCAGGCGGCGGGCAAGTCCGAGACGACCACCGCCGACGTCTACGAGGCGACGATGGCGGTGCCGTGCCCGCGAGAGGGTGTGTGCGCTCCTGAACGGTGTTCACTGGTCAGCCGGCTTCCATGTGGAACCACCTCTGCCGACCTGCGGGCAGGTCCGCAGTCACGCCGTCGGGCAGGCACAGCGGAAGGGGAGGCGCCGTTCGGGATGAGGGGACCTCGATGCCCAGCTTTCCTGGGACGAACCGGATATGAATGCCGCGGTGACCCAGGCAGTCGACGGTGAAGGAGCAGCGCGGCACCTCCCGGAGCGGGACGGGGTCGATGCGCAGTCCGTCCGGGCCGACCTCGAGCCCCACGATGCCCCGTTCGATGAGGTCGAGGGTGCCGGCCATGGCTCCGAGGTGGATGCCTTCGCCGGTGGTGCCGCCCTGGATGTCCATCACGTCGCCGAGCAGTGCTTCCTCGCAGTACCGCCAGGCGTCGGGTCCCTTGTGGCGGGCCAGGACCCAGCCGTGGACGAGGCTGCTGAGCGTCGAACCGTGGCTCGTGCGCTGCAAGTAGTACGCGACGGTCGCCCGCCAGAGGTCGTCGTCGAGCCGGTGGCCGAGCCGGGCGAAGATGTCGTGCAGCTCGTCGGGGCGGAAGAGGTAGCCGAGCATGAGGGTGTCGCCTGCTTCGACGCCTGGTAGCGGTTCACCGTGTCGTCCTCGGACTCCAGGATCCGGTCGAGGCGGCGGATGTCCGTGTACCGAGCGCGATAGGCGTCCCAATCCAGCTCGGCCAGATCGCCGTAGCCCTCGAACTGGCTGGATGACATCGCCGTGCAAGGGGACGTGGAGACGGCGTGACACGTCCTCCCAGCGGTTCAACACCTCTGCATCGACGTCCAGTTGTTGCTCAAGTTGACGCATGCGCGTCCTCGGCAGCTCTGCGGCCAGCTCGAGTGCGCGGGCCAGCACCCATGCGGCGGTCACGTTCGTGTAGGCGTTGTCGTCTATCCCCGGAGTTGCGGCCCCGGGGTAGGCGTCGTGATATTCGTCCGGGCCCACGACCCCGCGGATCCGGTAGCGCTCCCGGTCGGTGTCGTAGTCGGCGGCCGCTCCCCAGTAGCGGGCGATGCTCATGAGCAGTTCGGCGCCGGGGCCCGTACAGGAAGCCGGTGTCACCGGTGGTCTGCGCATAGCGCCAGACGTTCCAGGCGATCGCGGAGCCCACATGGCGCTGGAGGTGGGAGTGGTCCGGGAGCCAGCGGCCGGAGCGCGGATTGAGGTGCAACGTCTGCGTTTCCTCGTGCCCCGAACTGGCGCTCTGCCAGGGGAACATCGCGCCCGGCCGCCCGGCCCGCCGCGCTGCGGCACGGGCCGCGGGCAGGCGCCGGTGGCGGTACATGAGCACGGCGCGTGCCACCTCGGGGAGGTGCAGGGTGAGGTAGGGGGTGACGAACAGCTCGTCCCAGAAGACGTGACCCCGGTATGCCTCTCCGTGCAGGCCTCTGGCGGGTACGCCAACGTCGAGCTCCGCCGTGTGCGGGGAGAGGGTCTGCAGGACGTGGAAGGCGTGGAGGCGGAGGATCCGGCCGGCCTCACCGGGCACCTTTACCTCGCCTCGGCTCCACAGGTCTTCCCAGGCGGCCTGGTGGTCGGCGAGCGCGGTCGCGAAGTCCGGTGCGTGCGTGACGTGTTCGACCGCAGACGTGAGCGGATCGCCCGCGGGTCGATCCAGCGAGCTGTAAAGGGCGGCTGCCTTGAGGACGACGACGGGATGTCCGCGGGAGATCGGCAACCGGAAGGTCTGCGCGGTCGCCGCCTCCGTGCAGCTCTGGTTCATGGCGGCCAGGGGGCGGGAGGATGTGCGTACCGCGATGCCGATCCGGGTGCGGAGCGATGTGGTCTCGCAGGAGAGCCAGGCGATGCCGTCCGCGCCGACGCCGGCGCGGTGGCCGGTGAGGTGGCGCCCGTTGAGGGCCCGGTACCGTGCTACGCCGGCATTGGTGACGTCACCGTCGAGTACGGACTGGATCTCGATGGTTCCGCGCCATCCGGACGCGCGGAAGGTGCTCTGCTGAGCGGCGAGGTAGGGGTCCGCCATGTGAACGAGCCGGGTGTGGGTGACGCCGAGCCGACGGCCGTGGCCGTCCTGGAACAGCATGCGGCGGGTGAGGGTCCCCGCGTGCAGGTCCAGAACGGCGCGGTGGTGGCGCAGGCTCGCGTCGTCGGGAGTGAGCCACTCCCCCGCCGGCCCGTCCTCCGGCAGGCAGCGGTAGCGCACCCGGGTCCAGTCGGGGAGGTTGACCATGTCCTCGTTGCCGACCTGTTTGCCGGCGACCTGCGAGGGGAGCCAGTTGTAGCAGCCCGCCGCGTAAGTGCCGGGATAGTGCACGGCGTCGGCGGGTGATTCGGGGGCGGCTCCGCGCGTGGCGAACCGGCCGTTTCCCAGCGTGCACAGGGCCTCGACGACCCGCTCCGTCTTCGGGTCGTAGCGGTCGAAAGTCCAGGTCCACGCGGTGTTCACGGCCGCGCTCCGGCAACGGTGTCGACGACGGCGGTGAGGTCATGGAGGACGACATCCGCGCCGCGATCCCGCAGGTTCGCTGCGGCGGACGTGCCGCCGGACCGGTCGAGGCCGATCACCAGGCCGAAGTGCCCGCGTCGGCCTGCCTCCACCCCCGCCAGAGCGTCTTCGGCCATCGCCGCGTCGGCCGGGTCCACGTGCAGCCGGCGTACCGCTTCCAGGAACAGGGCGGGGTCCGGCTTGCCCGCCAGGGTCAGCCGCTCGGCATCCGCGCCGTCCACGAGCACGTCGACGAGGGGGGTGATCGCGGCGGACTCCAGCAACGGGCGGGCATGTCTGGATGCGGAGACCGCGGCGCACCGCATCCCCTGGGCACGCAGCGCTTCAAGTGCGGGCCGGACTTCCGAGAACGCCTCGACGGCTCCGGCCTGGAGCGCTTCCGTGAACGCGCGCTCCTTCCGGGCGGCGACCGCCCACGCCGTACCGCACCCCGGCGGATCCGCGGCGTCGCCCGGCGGGAGCTCGATGCCGCGCGCGGTCAGGAAGGCGAGAGCGCCGTCGAGACGGGGTTTCCCGTCCACCAGTTCCCGGTACTCCCGCTCGGCGTCGAAGGGCGGCTGAGCTGCGTGGCCGGGGACGGCCGCCCAGGCGTCGAGGCAGCCGTCGAAAGCCGCCTTCCACGCTGCGGCGTGCAGCACGGCGGAGTCGAGAAGGACCCCGTCGGTGTCAAGGACGACGGCGCGCAGCGGGCTCACTGCCGGATCACCCGGCGCCCGGTGATCCGGATCGCAGTGAGCTTCATCCAGTGGGTCCGCGGACCACCGGCCCAGGGCAGGGAGTACGCGACGGCATCGAGCCGGCCGAGTTCCTCCGCATCGGTGACGCCTTCTGCCTCGCCCACGGCCATGACGCTCCAGCCCAGGCGCGTGACGTCGTCGATGCGGTCGACCTCGAAGGCCGCTTCCGTCCCGGCGGCCCGCGCGAGCACCGCGTCACCCGATGTCCTGAAGGCGATGTCGCGGCCCGCCACTACGTAATTGACCGGGAAGATGGCCGGACCGTCCGGAGTGAAGACGGCGATCCTGCCGACGCCGTGCGTGGAAAGCAGCCCCCGGCACTCGCCGTCGGACAACTCGACCAGCTCGGCGTCCCGCACGGCCGTTCCTCTGCCGGGTGGGTATTCCGTCGTCGCGCCGGAGAGTTCCGCCGTGGTCGTCCCCAGCGCGTCGGCGAGACGCAGGAGGGAGCCGGTCGCCGGCGCTGCCGCGTGTTCCTCCAGGTAGGTGATGTACGCGCCGTCAGCCCCGCAGCGCTCACCCAGTTGGTCCCGGGTGAGGCCGAGTTCCTCACGGCGCATGGCGATCCGCCGTCCGAGGTCCGTGCGTCCGGCCGGCGCCTCCGCGGCGCCCGGCCTGTGCTGGGTTCTACTCATCGTCTTCACGTCCTCTCGGTGTCACGGCCGGGTGGCCGGGACGGTGACGGCGTCGTGCCGGGCCCCACCGAGCGCGACCTTGAGGGCACCGGTGTCGCCCGCACGGGCTGCGCCGGCGATCGTGTGGCCCAGCACCCGCCCGCTGCTCCCGCAGCACTGGCCGTAGTGGCTCTCGCGGCAGAAGCGGCAGCGGCCGCAGGCCGAGATGCAGGAGACGAGCACCCGGTCCCCGGGCCGCACCGTAGGGACGTCGCCGCCGGTCTCGACGGCGGTGCCGACCGCCTCATGGCCGAGGATCCTGCCCGGGGTCCCCTCGGGCACGTCGCCCTTGACGACGTGCAGGTCGATACCGCAGATGGTGACGTCGTCGACACGAACGATCGCGTCGGCGGCGTCCTTGATGCCCGGGTCCGGTAGGCCCTGCCATGCGGTCTGTCCGGCGCCGTGGAAGACCAGTGCCTCCATGACGTCCCTTTCTTCCATTTCCCACCGCTTGAGGTGTCACCGCCAGGCTGGACCGGACTCGACCGGCCGCGCATGGGCCGATCGGTCCCCTGCCGGGGCCTGTCGGCCCCCTGCCGGCCCCCGCACCCGGTGCGATGGTGAGAACCGGATCCCGTTACCGAAGGGAGGGTCGGTCGTGTCCGAGACAGCCCAGCGCCCCGCCACCGCCTCGCCCAGACCCGCACTCCTGCGTCTGCTCGGTGCGGTACGCACGGTCACCGGCAGCAAGTTCCTCGTCGAGAGCGACCACGCCCGCATCCTGGTCGACTGCGGGCTCTTCCAGGGTTTCGCGGACCTGCGCCGTCGCAACTGGGAGAAGCCCGGCTTCGATGCCTCCGACCTCCACGCCGTGGTCGTCACCCATGCTCACCTGGACCACTGCGGCTATCTGGCGCGCCTGGTCCGGCACGGCTTCCGTGGTCCGATTCTGAGCACCGCCCCTACCGCCCGGCTCGCCGAGATCGTGCTCCGTGACAGCGCCCGCCTCCAGATGGAGGCAGCCGAGCACGCCAACAGCCACGGCTGGTCCAAGCACCGCCCCGCCAAGCCGCTCTACGACGACACGGACGTCCCCCACGCCGACGCCGACCAGATCATCGACTGGCTGCGCGCCGCCCCCGCCCCGCACACCACCTACCTGGTCCACGGGGAGGAAGCAGCGGCCGGGACCCTCCGGGACCGCATCGACCGCGAGCTGGGCTGGACGGCCGTCGTACCCAAGCCCGGGGAGGCCGTCCTGGTCCGCTGACCAGGGCCGTATGGGCCCTGCGGTATGCACCGCGAGGCACTCCCGCACCCCGAGGACCGGCGCGAGCCTGAAGGGGAAGGGCTGGAGGCACACCATGACCACCATGAACACTCTCCTGGGCGCGATGGAACCCGAAGCGCGTGAGGCCCTGCTCGCCCACGCCCACCGCGTGGACATCCCCGCCGGAACCCGCATCTTCAAGGAACGACAACGGGCCGACCGCTTCTGGATCATCGAGAACGGCACCGTCGACCTCGACATGCACGTCCCCGGGCACAAGGTCGCCGTCATCGACACCCTCGGTTCGGGAGATCTCCTCGGCTGGTCCTGGATGGTCCCGCCCTACGCCTGGCACCTGGGCGCCGTCACCACCCACCCCGTCCGCGCACTCGAATTCGACGCGGTGGCCGTACGGAAGCTCTGCGAAGAGAACCCGCCCGTGGGCCGTTGCATATCCACCGCTGTTGCCGCAGTCATCGCCCGTCGGCTCGACTCGGCCCGCACCCGGATCCTCGACCTGTTCGCACCCCACCACAGCGACATGCCCCTCGCCTACGCCCGCTGAGGACCAGCCATGACCTCCACCCCGTACACCGTCAACGACGTCATGACGAAGACCGTCGTCACCGTCACGCCCGCCGCCGAATTCAAGGAGATCGCCACCGCGATGGAGCGCTGGAAGGTCACCGCGGTCCCCGTCATCGAAGGCGAAGGCCGTGTCGTCGGCGTCGTCTCCGAGGCCGACCTCCTCACCAAGGAGGAGTTCCACGAACACGGACCGAGCCTCATCGAGCAGATGCGCCGCCTCGGCGACACCGCGAAGGCCGGATCGGTCCGCGCCGAGCAGTTGATGACGAGCCCGGCCGTCACCATCCGCCCCGACGCCACGCTCCCCCAGGCCGCCCGCCTGATGGCCGACCGCCGCATCAAGCGTCTCCCGGTCGTGGATGCCGATGGCACCCTCCTCGGCATCGTCAGCCGCGCCGACCTCCTGAAGGTCTTCCTTCGCTCCGACGACGACCTGGCCGCCGAAGTCCGCCGCGAGGTCGTCGAGCGACTCTTCCCGCTCTCGCAACGTGACATCACGGTTGAGGTGACGCACGGCGTCGTCACCCTGAGGGGAAGGACCCGCGACCCCCACCTCATCCCCGTGGCCACTCGCCTCGCCCGGGCTGTCGAAGGCGTCGTCGGTGTGCACTCCCGCCTCGAAGGCCCTGCATCCCCCTGACTGCTGTCCCTGCGCTACGGGGCCAGGTCCCGCCTCATCAGCAACGCGTGGCCCAGGATGAGCCCCACCACTCCGACCCCGACCAGAACGCCCAACTGCGGCCACAGCACGTGGCCCTGCGCCAGTGCGTCACCCGGTGTGTAGTAGTGGAAGGGACTGATGAACCGCAGGGGTGCCGCCTTGGACCAGGCCAGCGCGATGAAGTTCAGCGCGAAGCCGACCGCCCCGATCGCGATCGTCGCACCGATCACCTGGGCGCGCCGGCTCCCCCATGCGGACACGGCCAGGGCCGGTCCGGCCAGGCACAGCGCGAAGCCGCACCCCATCAACCCGGCGGCGAAGACACCGCTGAGCGGCACGTCCCGGTGGATGTCCGGCGACAGCCAGACGCCTGCCGCCACGGTCAGCGTCGCCGCGGCATTGAGGGCGAGAGCGGCAATCACCACGGCGGCCGTCCGCTCGGCCAGCAGTCGATTGCGGCTCACGGGACGCACCATGATCAGCTCGATCGTCCCGGATTCCACGTCGGCCGCCACCGCCGCCGCGGCCAGGGCGCCGATCGCGGTCAGCTGCATGGCGATCCAGAACGGATGCACCAGTCCGGCCCCGAGCAGCCCCGGATAGCTCGCGATCGACACGTCCCCGCCCGACCCGCTGAACGCGCGGTACGCCGACGGCGGGCCCTTCCCGCCCGCCGAGAACAGCTGCCCCGGCGCGATCGTGTTCGCCACCACCACGATCAGCGCCTCGAAGACGACCATCCCCACCACCAGGGCCATCAGCATCCGCCGGCGCCGATGCAGTGCCAGCCACAGCAGGGGCCACCGCGTCTTCACGGCGCTGCCCCCTCCGCCTTGCCGTTGCGGTACAGGTCCAGGAACGCCTCGTCCAGCCCCGCCTCCTCCACGAAGACGTCGGCCACCCCCAGGGTCAGCAGCTCGCGCAGTGCCCCCACCACCTCGCTCGGGGGTACGAGCAGCTCCACCCGGTCGCCTTCCCAGCGGGGCGCCCACTGCTCCGCGCGCCCCAGAGGGCGTGCCCCCTTCCCGTCGCCGAAGGTCAGGCGGATCCGCCGCGCACGCGCCTCCCGCAGGGCGGCCACGCTCTCCACCGTCACCAGGCGCCCGTCCCGGACGATCGCCACGCGTCCGCAGGCCCGCTGCACCTCCGGGAGGACATGGCTGGACAACAGCACGGTGCGGCCGTCGGCCGCTCCCTGCTCCATCAGCTCGAAGAACGTCTCCTGCACCAGGGGATCCAGCCCCTCGGTCGGCTCGTCCAGTACCACCAGCCGGGGATCGTGCTGCAGCGCCTGCACCAGGCCCAGCTTCTGCTTCATGCCGCGCGAGTACCCGCCGACCGTGCGGCGCAGGACCGCGGGCGTCAGTCCCAGCCACTCGCACAGCTCGGCCCGCCGTGTGCAGGGTCGGCCCTGGAGGGAACACATGAGGTCGAGGGTCTGCGCCCCGGTGAGCTCCGGGTACAGCCGCAGCTCACCCGGGAGATAGCCGAGTTCCCGGGCCACCCGGCGGTGATCGGCGAGCGGGTCCATCCCCAGCACCCGGACCTGCCCGGCGGTTGGGCGCAGCAAGCCCGTCAGGCACCTGAGGGTGGTGGTCTTGCCCGCCCCGTTCGGCCCGAGGAAGCCGAACACCTCGCCCGGACCGATGCCGAGTGTGAGTTCCTCCACCCCGACCACTGCCCCGTACCGCTTGGTCAGTCCTATGAGCTCGATCGCGTCCATGGCGCCCACCCCACCAGTCTGTGCCCTGGCCCGGACCGACGCGCAGTGAGCCGAGAACGGGCCCCACGGCGCCACCGAAAGTACCCCCGGGGGTACTAGTGCTACGCTCGAGATATACCTCCCGGGGGTAATTCTCGCGAGAAGCCATGCCCCCTGGCCTCGCGCGGTCCATGGTCGCCGCACCGGAGGTGACATCCGCGCCCGGGGGCCGGACGCGACGGAGGTCGCGCTGGGTCGTACTCCGCGAGCCCACGCAACGGGTCGGCCACGCGCCTCCATCCGATGGTCGCCAACCGGATGGTTGGTCGCGTACCAGCGGGCACATCATCCGGCCATCCGCGGGCAGCGCGATGAACGGATCTACAACCGATCCGACGCGGCAGGTACGCAAGCACACCGCAATCGTCCCTGGCTTCCCTCTCGGCGGCATCCCCATGAGGAACCCGCCTCATCCGGACCGCAGCCGGTGAATCCGTGTGCCGAACACGCGCCAGCGCCGCTCGTTGTCGCGCACGAGTGTTGCCGATTCCGCGAGGAGGTCCGCCGCTCGGTCGAGCAGCTCGGACGCCGAGTAGAGGTAGGCGGGGGCGTTCCGCTCGGACCGGAGGTCGGACCGCAGCGCCGCAGGAGAGAACGCGACCCGGTCCAACAGGTCAAGGGAGCGGCGCAGCAGCCTGGCCACTAGCGCCAGCAACCCCGCCGACTGCCAGTCGTTGGCGATGATGCGATGGCGCTCCCCGAGCAGATCGGCAAGCGCCGGATAGGCTGCCAGCAGGCCTACGGCCTCCCACGCCTGCTCCATGGCGTGCGCGAGCCAGATGCCGGTCTGGTCGCTGTCCTCCGCAAGCTCCCTGACATCCCGCTTCAGCCGCTGGAGCTCGACGGGCTCGTCCTCCCCTTCCATGAAGAGGATCCCCGACTCCGCGACGAGCCCGGGGCATTCAGATCCTCCGCACCGGCGAACGGATTCCCTGCCGACTCACCGACGTCGGTCACGCTCCACCGGCCTGCCAGCGACTTCAGTGCCCGGGACCTCGACTGAAGCTCGTCCGCCTGCCGCAACGGAGCCTGCGAGTAGAACTGCTCGTGTTCTCGATGGAACCGCGCGAGGTTGGCGATCACTTGCAACAGCGGTTCGGGAGGGATGGTCAGCGCCTCGTCCTCGGGCATGCGAGAAGTGTGCGCCCAGGACCCCGCCCACCCGAATGACAACACGCCGCCCGGTCAGGAGCAGGACCAGCGTCTCCCCGCTGCTGGTGCAGAGCAGGTCACGGCAGCGCCACCGGCTCCTGGCGCGGCAGCAGCCGTTGCGGCGCTCTCACCAGGAGCGCAGGCTTCTGTACAGGCGGAGCCGAACCCATCCGGGAGGCGAACGAGAGTATGGCGCACCCCGCAGACCACCGCACTACGGGCAAGGAGCGCAGCACGGCGGTGCTGGATGTGCGGGGCATGGTGCGCGCGAGCCAGCAGAGCACCGTCGCGGCCGTACTGGGCCGTCGGCCCGGCGTGCTCGACGTCGAGGTCAACCCGGTGGCGCAGTCGGCCACGGTCGTCTTCGACCCTCGGCGGACCTCGCTCGCCGAGCTGCGCGCATGGGTGACCGAATGCGGCTACCACTGCGCAGGCCAGTCGGTGCCCTCCCACATCTGCGATCCGATGCAGGAACCGGACCCGCCCGGCTTCACGGCTGCGCCGCAGCGCCCGCAGACGACGCCCGTGACTACAGCAGGCGCGCGCTCGCCCGACGAGGCGAAGGAGCACGACGGCCACGGCGAGATGTCTATGGCGGCGATGGTCGCCGACATGCGCCACCGCTTCCTGGTCGCGGTGGCGTTCTCCGTCCCGATCGTGGTCTGGTCGCCGATCGGCGAGGAGGTCTTCGGCTGGCACGCACCCGTTCCGTTCGGCTTGCGCCAGGACGTGTGGGCACTGTTGCTGAGCCTGCCGGTGATCTTCTACTCCTGCTCGATCTTCTTCGTCGGCGCAGTCCGGGCTCTGCGTGCCCGGACATTGGACATGATGGTGCTCGTGGCGGTCGCCGTCGGTGCCGGCTGGCTGTACTCGCTGATCGTCACCCTCACCGGGGGCGGGGACGTCTTCTACGAGGCGGCCACCGTGCTGGCCTCCTTCGTCCTGCTGGGCCACTGGTTCGAGATGCGTGCCCGCGGCGGTGCCAACGATGCCATTCGTACTCTCCTGGACCTCGCCCCGTCGAAAGCCGTGATTCTGCGGGACGGCGGGCCCGTGGAGGTCGCCACCGCCGAGGTGGTCGTCGGGGATCTGCTGCTCGTACGCCCCGGGACGAAGATCGCCGCGGACGGGGTCGTGGAGGAGGGTGAGAGCGAGGTCGACGAGTCGACCGTGACCGGGGAGAGCATGCCCGTGCACAAGGGCCCCGGCTCCCCGGTGGTCGGCGCCACCCTCAACGCCAACGGCACGCTGCGGGTGCGGGCGACCAAGGTCGGTGCGGACACGGCGCTGGCCCAGATCGTCAAGCTCGTCCAAGAGGCCCAGAACTCCAAGGCTCCCGGTCAGCGGCTCGCCGACCGGGCTGCCTTCTGGCTCGTGCTCGTCGCCCTCGTCGGCGGCGCGCTCACCCTGGCTGTGTGGCTGCTCGCCACCGACCGGCCCTTCAGCGAGGCCATGCTCTTCGCCATCACCGTGGTCGTCATCACCTGCCCGGACGCACTGGGCCTGGCCACCCCCACCGCGATCATGGTCGGTACCGGGCTGGGCGCCCAGCGGGGCGTGCTGTTCAAGAACGCCATGGCCCTGGAGGCGTCCGCAGGCATCCGCACCGTGGTCATGGACAAGACCGGCACCCTCACCAAAGGCGAACCCGAAGTCACCGACGTGATCAGCGTTCGCGGCGGCGACGAGGACGAGGTGCTGCGGCTGATCGCGGCCGTCGAGCAGGAATCCGAGCATCCGCTGGCCGCTGCGGTCGTACGGTACGCCGCCACGCGCGACATCGCCGCCGCACAGGCCCGCCACTTCGAGAACGTACCGGGCCACGGCGCGACGGCCGTGGTCGACGGCCACCGGGTCGCGGTCGGCAACCGCCGCCTGATCGAACGTGAAGGCGTCGACCTCGGGCCCCTGAGCGGCCGGCGCGAGGAACTGGTCGCCACCGGCCGCACCGTCGTCATCGCCGCTGTCGACGGCCGGGTGGCGGCCCTCATCGGGATCGCCGACGCCCTGCGGGAGACTTCCCCGGCAGCGGTGGCCGACCTCCACAGCCTTGGCATCGAGGTCGTCATGCTCACGGGCGACAACCGGGCGACCGCCGAACGGATCGCGCAGCGCCTGGGCATCACCACCGTCATCGCCGACGTCCTCCCCGGCGACAAGGCCGCCAAGATCGGCGAACTTCAGCAGGGCGGCCGCACAGTCGCCATGGTCGGTGACGGTGTCAACGACGCGCCCGCCCTCGCCCAGGCCGACCTGGGCGTCGCAATCGGCGCCGGCACCGACGTGGCCATCGAGACCGCCGACCTCGTTCTGATGCGCTCCGACCCCCTGGACGTCCCCACCGCCCTGCGTATCGGCCGGGGCACCCTGCGCAAGATGCGCCAGAACCTCGGCTGGGCCATCGGCTACAACGCCATCGCCCTGCCCATCGCCGCCGGGGTCTTCGAACCCTCTACAGGCCTGATCCTCCGCCCCGAGATCGCCGCCCTGTCCATGTCCGGGTCCAGCATCATCGTCGCGGTCAACGCCCTCGCGCTCAAGCGCCTCCACCTGCCCCGCCCTCAGCGAACGGATCCGGCGGGCGGAGGCGGCGAGCGGGGCTAACGGCTGTCCCGGGGCGCCATTCGCGGGCGCGCCCTACGCTGGGAGATATGACCGGCCGCGAGCCCCGCACGGCACCACGGGTGCTGATGCGGCTCACCATGATGCTCGTCCTGGCCCTCACAGTCGGGCTGCTCGGTATGCACGCCCTGGGCCCTGCGGCCGCTCTGCCGTCGCCGGTCACCGTCGAGCACACGTCCCACCACGTGCCGACTGCACATGCCGGTCCGCACTACCTGTGCCCCGACGACGACCACAACACGGGCCGCCACATCAGCCACGCGGACGCGATGTGCGCCTCCGCGTCCCTGCCCAGCGCCCCCGACATCACCGCACCGGACAACGCACCCATCACCGGCGCGGAGCACGAAGCCGATGCCGTTGCCCCGGTGCCGAACCTGCTCTCGGCGGCCTACAAAGCCGTCGGAAAGCGGGCGCCGCCGTCGCTCGCCGAACTCCAGCTCCTGCGGATATAGGGACTCCTCCTGCGGTGCGCCTCCCGCGACCGCACAGTGCCCGTTCCCTCCGCACTCGATCACTGGAGTCAGCGAAATGAACACGAACCGATCCGTACCGCGTCGTGCGGCCCTGGCAGCCACCGCGGCCGCCGTCGGCCTGGTCCTCACAGCCTGCGGCACCGACGACAGTACAAACACTGCCGGCACCGCTGCTGGTACTTCCACGACCGCCCCGGCTCCGTCCGAGGCCGAACAGCACAACAAGGCGGACGTCGCCTTCGCGCAAGGGATGATCCCCCACCACCGCCAAGCCATCGTCATGTCCGACATGGCCCAGTCGCACGGCGCGTCCAATGCGGTCAAGGCCCTCGCCGAGAGGATCAAGAAGGCGCAGCAGCCGGAAATCGACGCCATGGCCGGCTGGCTGAGGGCATGGGGCGAGAGAGTGCCCTCCGGCATGGAAGGCATGGATGGCATGGGACACGGCGATGACGACTCCACCCTGCCCGGCATGATGGATGACGAGGACCTCAACCGCATCGGGAGCGCGCGGGGCAACGCCTTCGACACCATGTTCCTGATCCATATGATCGAGCACCACGAAGGCGCGATCGACATGGCGGAAACCGAGAAGCGGCAAGGCCTCTACGGCCCGGCCAAGACCCTTGCCGACGACATCATCACCTCCCAGACCGCCGAGATCACCCAGATGCGCGAGATGCTCAAGAACGGCTGACCATGCGGTGTGGATGGCCTGAGTGCGCCTTGCCGGCCGACACCGTCACGGGCAATACGCACGGCGTGTGAGTGACCCGGGCACCGGCCCGAAGGTCCCCCGTGTCTTCTGGTGGTGCGGAGACACCGGACCGCCTTCGGCGTCCGGTGTCTCCGCACGGTCCGGTTAGAGCTTTGCGATGTCCTTGTGGATCACTTCGATCCCTCCGTCGTGGTAGGCAACCAGGCGGATCTTGAGCTGATATCCCTTGGGCGCCTTGATGATCTGGTTGATCGTCTCCCCGAGGCTGCCGCCGTGACATGGAGGCTCTGAATTGAGGGCGGTCCAGCCGTCCCCCACGTCCTTCGGGTCGTTCCACTCCACCCAGACGCAGTCGGGCTCGCCGGAGAAGGCCTGCAGCGAGATGATCTTGACCGAGTTCACCGCGCCGTCGACGCGCTCATAGGTCACAGTCGCGGAATTGCGGTGGAGGCCGGCGCCGGCCTCCAGGTTGACCGTACTGACCAACGTGTCAGCAGCGGCCGGGACTGCTCCTCCCGCTATCGTCGCGGCCATTGCCGCAGCGGTGACAGACAGGGCTGATATGCGCATGTTCCGTCTCCAAGAAGCTAGTTGAGGGAAATTCACCCTAGCCATGCATGCGGGCTCACGGTCCGACAACATCCGCCAATCGGCCGGAATCGAACCTCACCTCGCGTACACGGCGGGTCCGGTCCCCGACATCGCAAGGCGGAGGTGCTCCTGCGCACTGTACGGACTCGGGAACCTCCGACAAGGCGATCAGGTGCGGTGCCGGGCGGCCACGGACCACGAATTCCGGCTGCTCAACGACGTGACGTCAGGAAGTGACTGCGACCGCCACGTCTGACCGGCGGGCACCGCGTGACCACAAGCGGCACGGACAGCCCACAGTGCGAAGCCGGCCCCCTGCCGAGCGTCAGCTCTCACTTCGCCGGCGTCAGCCGGTCCCTGATGGTCACGCTTGCAGCAGCGAGACTTGAGCGAAGGCGAAGAGCGAGTCGACGGCAATGCCCTCGCCGTCCTTCAGCAGGATGCCGAAGACCACGCGGAGCGTGCCGAAGTCTTGGATGAGACGGTGGTTTGGGATTTGGGCAGCCACCTGCTTGAGGAGCTTGGCCCGTACCTCCGAATCGCTCAGCAAGGTCTCCACTGCGACCACGCCTTGGGCGAAGAGGTGGTTGAGGGGGCGGTACTGGAGGTGGCCTTCTTGACGCAGATCAGCTGATCGTCAGGGCCCAAGACATCGCAGATCTCCAGCCCTCCACCCTTGAATTTGCTGGTGTGGCCGACGGCCGGGGCCGGTCGCGGCGGAAGCTGGCTCAGGTGTGGAGGCGGCTGTTGGGGCCGTCCTGGTCCCGGGCGCTCTCGTCGTTGAACCAGTAGTCCCCGGCGGCCAGGTACCGGAAGGAATGGGTGCCCTCGCTGGGCAGCTCGACCGTGACGGCGCGCTTGCCGTCCTTGCGGGCCTTGAGCGTGTGCACGCCGGGCTGCCAGCCGTTGAAGTCGCCCACCACGCTGACCGGCCCCGACGGGTTGTCGGCGGGAAGGATGAAGGTGACCTCGGTGCGGTCCTTGCGCAGCGTGCGCTCCAGCATGGGTGCTCCTGACGGGCGGTAGTGGATGGGTGCGTCGCCCATCGTGGGTGGTGCGCGCACGGCCCGCACGCCGACCCGGCCACCCGCGTCCCGGTGTCACTCGCCCACCACGCCAGGTGACACCAATGGCGCGAAACATCACGCAAAGTGTCATCCTGGCGGGTAGGAGTCCTGTTCCGCGGTAGCGCCAGGAGCCGATAATCGATGCCCAGCAGGCTGTGCCGGGGGGTGCGTTGTCGCGCAACGACGCAGGCTCTGATTCAGGAGTCGGATTGTGCTGGAGTGCGCGGACAAGCACTCGATCATGGAGGTGCCGCGTCGGCGCATGGCCGGCAAGACCGTCATCGACTGCACGCACGGCGGAATGCGGCAACTGGTCACAACCGGTTGCTCGTGCGGTAGCAGCTCGCGCACTTGTGGCCAGAAACGCCCAGGGCTCTGCGAATGTCGACGTGCGCTGGCCAAGACCGCGACCGCGTACCGCGTACCGCCTTCGTTGACCGGGAGAGAAGATGACCATCAAGGACATCGGGCCGGAACCTCAAAGCTTCGACCTTGAGAAGGCGACGCTTGAAAACACGGACTATCGCGCCGTCGCCTGGTCTGGGAAGTATCTTCAGTTGACCCTCATGTCGATCCCGGTGGGTGAGGACATCGGCTTGGAAGCACACCCGGAGACTGACCAATTCCTACGACTCGACGCAGGCCGGGGCCGCGTCCAGATGGGCCGCGCGAAGGATCGACTCGACTTCGACCAGGAGGTCGAGGATGGTTGGGCAATCTTCGTACCCGCCGGCACTTGGCACAACGTCACCAACATCGGTGACGAGACCCTGCAGCTCTACGCCGTATACGCACCGGTCCACCACGCGTCGGGCAAGATCCACGCGACAGCCGCCGACGCGGAGCGCGACGAGGACTCAGGCGACGACGAGCCGGCAAGCTGGTCGGCCCAGCCTGACCAACAGCCATCGGACGAGCACGCCTGACCACCGAGGGCTTATCGCGACAGTAGTTCCTCGCCCAGAGGCGAGCCGGGAGAATCACCCTCCTCCCCTCCGCCCGTACACCCATCTGGCCCCACGGCACGCGACGTTCCGCACGACCTCTGAAGGCATGGACGTACCTCTGCGGCAGTCAGCGACCGGCTCGGTGCTCGATCTGTCCGCAAAGTGCGGAGCCCGCGTTCCTCCGCAACGGGCGTCGGCCTGCTTACAGCCTCGACCGTTCGTTCCCCAGTGCAAAAGCGTTCCAAGAAGGCCGATGCAACGCTGTCCCCGTCCGAGCTGGACGACGAGATGGCCAAGGCCGCACGTTCTTGCCCCGGGTGCCGCAGCTGTCACCGCCTACCCGATGCTCCTGTAGATCCAGATGCCGAGGAACAGCCCCAGCCGTGGGCCGGCATGCAGGTGACGTCAGGCTGTTTCAGTATGGAAGTCGGGTCGGACGTGTCGCTGTCCACGGAGGTGAGTGCGATGACGCTTCCCGCGCGGCGCCGGACCGGTGGCCCGGTGGAGCCGGACCCGTTCTTCGGCCGCACGCACCAGTTCTTCGGCGCGCCACGGGCGCGGCACACGCCGCTCCGGCCGATGCGGGTACCAGGCCACGCTCCCCTCGGCGGTGAAGAGCGAGGACGTCGGTACGGCTCCGGCCGACGATGCGCTCACGGTCACCGCTCCCAAGGCGCAAGCAGCCACGGCACGGGGCGGGAAACGGCCTCTGTGCATCTGTCCGATAGGACAGAGGGCATTGCCAGGCCCCACGCGTCCAACGGTCGGCACCGTGGTCAGGAGCCGAAACTGTTCCTGGCAGCGGCCGGGGTCGGGACCGACCGCAGCGCGTGGGAACAGGCCCCGATTTCCTCAGTCTGCAGTGAGCGGGGCCGTGCCCAGCGGACGGTGCGCCGGGAAAGGGTCAGCGCGACCACCTGGGTACCGCGATGAGGACGGCCGCGACGCCGGAACCCACCACAGCCAGGAGTACCGACGGCGCAGGGGGATCGGAGAGGGCGGCCAAGCCGTCGATCCTCACCTTGACGATGAATCCTGCGGTCGATCTCTGCTGGGAGGTCGGGCACCTGGAGGACATCGGCAAGAACCGCGCCCAGGTCAGGTCGGTGGCCGCCGGGGGCGGAGGCATCAACGTCGCCCGTCATGTCGTGCGGCTCGGAGGACGAGCCACCGCCGTCCACACCGCCGGAGGCGAGGTCGGCCTGCGCCTGAACCGACTGCTGGACGAAGAGGGCGTCGACCACGTCGCCGTCGACATCGACGACGACACCCGCGAAGCACTCGTGCTGTTCGAGGCCGAATCGAGCCGCGGCTACCACATCGTGCCGGCCGGCCCGCACCTGCACGACCACGAGGGGCGGCGATCCCTGGATGCTCTGGTGCAGGCCGTCGGCAACTGCCCGTACGTCGTGGCCAGCGGCAGCCTGCCCGGCGGCTTGCCCGACGACTTCTACGCGGTCGCCGCCCGCCGCATCAGGGAAGCCGGATCCCGACTGGTCCTGGACACCTCCGGGCCGGCGCTGCGCAGCGCACTCGCGGAGGGCGTGTTCCTGCTCAGGTGCAACCGGACCGAGGCCGAGAGCCTGACCGGCCGGCCGGTCCGCGGCTTCGACGACGCCCGGGCCCTCAACGAGCACCTGCTCACGACAGGGGCCGCCGAGATCGCCGTCACCACCCTCGGAGAGCTGGGCGCTTTGTGCTCGACCGGCCACGGCCACACCGAGCTCTACGCGCCGCCGCTGCCCGGCGAGCCCCTGAGCGACGCCGGGGCGGGAGACAGCATGGTCGCCGCCCTCATCACACAGCTGGCCGCCGGAGAGGATCCCGTCAGCGCCTGCGCGCTGGGGGTGGCCGCAGCCGCCGCAGCGATGCTCACCCCCAGCACCGAGCCCTTCGACCTGGACGTGGCCCGATCCCTCCGCTCCCAGGTGAGAACCAGGTCCCAGACCGATGCTCGGCGCCGGGGCGTTTGACCCTGCCCACCCCTGCCGTTCGGTCGGCCCCCCACCACATTGCGTACCCCGTGCCCACAAGCCGACCCTGCCCCGTCACCGCGTCGGGGCGGGGCCTTGCCGGTGGTGCTGAAGCGACGCCAGTGCCGACCTCGTGATGCGAGCGGGCCCGCGGTTGGGAAGACTGGAAGCATGGCGACCAAGGCAGTGCTTGAGGGCGGCCCGGACGATCTGCCCGAGCGGATCGTTCCGATCTCCGACCCCGGACAAGACCTGAAGATTCCACACCGCGGCGGGTACGAGCATTTCAAGAACACGTCGCGGCACCAGGACAGCCCGGAGGGACAACTGGCGGTCTACGAGTGGTGGGAACGGACAGAGATCGCCGAATGAAACGGACGGTCGAGGACGCTCGGCCTGTACCTCACCACGGCGGCCGGGATGCGCGGGCCGACACCGCTTGGTGGACTGGATCGCCGGCCTCGATCCAGTCCACCCGTTCCCCAACGGCTTCCGTCCTCCTGGTACTTCGCGACCGGCTTCCAGCCGCTGCCGCTCAAACGAATGGCGCGAAGGCAAAGCCGCCGCTCTTGCTCTTGCGGAGCGAAGAGCGCAGGCGAGGGCGGGTGCGGTTGCCGGGAGGGCGCCGTCCCGCTGGAGATCACGGGCAGCTGCCATCGGTAGGGTCAGCCGGTATGACCGTCGCTCGTTCCGTTGCCCTGTTCGCCGTGGCCGCCCTCTTCGAGATCGGCGGAGCCTGGCTGGTGTGGCAGGGCATCCGCGAGCACAAGGGCTGGGTCTGGATCGGCGCCGGCGTCATCACACTGGGCCTGTACGGGGTGGTGGCCACCTTCCAGTCCGACGACAATTTCGGCCGGATCCTCGCCGCCTACGGCGGGATCTTCGTCGCCGGGTCCATCGCCTGGGGCGTAGTCGCCGACGGGTATCGCCCCGATCGCTACGACGTCATCGGCGCCCTGGTCTGCCTCGCCGGCATGGCTGTGATCATGTACGCACCCCGCGGGAACTGATCTGCCGGAACCACGTTGCAGTTGCGTCGGTGCGCCGCGTCGAGCTCGTTCTGCAGGGGCGAGGGCGGCACGACGAGTACGGGGCAGGCCGTGCGCGCCAGGCAGTAGCGGGCCACCGACGGCCGCAGGGGGCGGCGCAACGGGGTACGTGAGCCGGTGCCTACGACCAAGAGGTCGTCCACGCCACGGGCGGTGTCCACCAAGACGGCGCCGGGAGTGCCCCGTACGGTGAGGCCCGCGAGGGCGACTCCGGGATTCGCCGCACGGAACGCCGTGTCGAGTACCTCGCGGAGTCTTTCGACGGCAGCGGTACGGCATTCCGCCAAGGCGGAGGGGCTGAGGCCGTTCCGGCTGCCGAGTTCACCGCCCGGTGATTGCCACGCCAGGACGACCCGCAGCTCCGCATCCCGTACACGGGCCTCTGCGGCCGCCCTGTGCAGGGCGGCCGGACTCCCCAGGGTGCCGGTCACGCCGACCACGACTCTTCGCACGACCTGTTCCCTCTCCTCGCCGTCCAGTCACCGGTCCCGAGGGAGAGGCCATGAGGCATGGCGGAGCCATGTCCTTCACGGACTTCTGGCGGAGAGGTCCACAACCCTGACGCCCTGCTGATGGACTCCAGGTCCTGCCGTCAGTGATGCGTATGGAGTGGGCCGGTGGCCGTATGGGTCCCGTTACGGGGTGGCCGCCGGGGCGCTGGGGCGGGGATAGCTTCGGTTGCACGTCCCGGACCGCCTCCCCGCGCCGGGGCGTGACCTGTCACTCGTGGTTCCCCGAGGAGGGCCCCATGTGCTTGTTCCAGTACGACGAATCCGACTCCGAGCCCGAGGAACAGAGCCCGGCCGGGCCTCTGTACGTGCCCGCCCGGCCGGGAGGAGCGCACGTCGTCGTGCGGCTGTTCCGCACCCCGCTGGGAACCCGTACCGCCGTTGGTTTCACCAGCCCGGAGCGGCTGGCCGCCACGCTCGGTACGGCCCAGCCCTGGATCCGGCTCTCCGAGGCCGCGCTCCGTGCGATGGCCCGGCCGCTCGGCGCGTCCCTGCTGACCGTGGACCCGGCTCTCACCGCGCCCCCGGTCACCGCGGCGGGCGCCGGACCCGCCGGAGCCCCGCTCACGCGGGTATCCGAGACCACGGCCCGTGCGGCCTGAAGGGGAGCGGAACATGACCATCGCCGTTCTCCCGGACATGCCCGCCGATGCCGGTGAGCTGTCCGTATGGCCCGCGTCCACGAGGCCGCTCCCGCACGGCGGCCTGTCCGTCGGCGGAGTCTCCCTCACCGAGATTGCCGAGCGGTTCGGCACCCCCGTCTACGTGCTGGACGAGGGCGAGGTGCGCGGGCGCTGCCGGACGTATCGCGACGCCTTCCCCGACGCGGACGTGCTGTACGCCGCCAAGGCGTTCCTCTCCCGCGCCATGGTCCGCTGGGTCCAAGCGGAGGGGCTGGGCCTGGACGTGTGCTCGGCCGGGGAGTTGGAGCTCGCCGTCACCACCGGGTTCCCGCCCGAGCGGATCGTGCTGCACGGCAACGCCAAGTCCCCTCACGACCTGGAGGCCGCCCTGCGCCTCGGTGTGGGACGGATCGTCATCGACAGCCCGTCCGAGATCGCCAGGATCGCCGCCGCCGTCGGCCCGGGCGGCCGCCAGAAGGTCATGGTGCGGGTGGTCCCGGGCGTCTCGGCCGGCGGCCACGACAAGATCCGAACCGGAACGGAGGACCAGAAGTTCGGGCTCTCCCTCACCGACGGCGGCGCACAGCACGTCGTCGCCCGGATCCTGGGCCAGCCGCGGCTCGAACTGACCGGCTTGCACTGCCACATCGGATCCCAGATATCCGAGGTGAAGCCCTACCTGGTCGCCCTGCGCCGCATGATCGGGCTCATGGCCCGCATCCGTGACACCCACGGCGTGGTCCTGCCCGAGCTGGACATGGGCGGCGGCCACGGCATCGCCTACCGGCCCGGCGAGCCCGCGCTCGACCTCACCGCGCTCGCCCGCCGGATGCGTACCGAACTCGTCGACGGCTGCGCCGCCGCGGGACTCCCCGTGCCCCGGCTCGCCGTCGAACCCGGACGGGCCGTCGTGGGCCCCGCCGGAGTCGCCCTCTACCGGGTGCTCGCCGTCAAACACACCGGCGAGAACGTGTTCGTCGCCGTCGACGGCGGCATGAGCGACAATCCGCGGCCCGCCCTGTACGGGGTGCGGTACGCGCCCCGGCTCGTCGGCCGCCACTCGACGGCCGGGCCCCGTACGGCCACCGTCGTCGGGCGGCACTGCGAGGCGGGCGACATCCTCGCCTCCGACGTCCCGCTGCCGGGCGACATCCGCCCCGGCGACCTGCTCGCCGTACCAGTGGCCGGTGCCTACCAGCTGTCCATGGCCTCCGGCTACAACCTCGTCGGCCGCCCCGCCGTCGTAGCGGTCCACGAGGACACGGCCCGGCTCCTCGTCCGGCGCGAAACCCTGGAGGACCACCGGCGCCGGGACATCGGCGCCTAAGGCCACGTCAGGGCACGTTCGCCGCCGCTTGGGATTCTCCATATCGTCACGGTGAGATACAGGATGGCGGCAGGTGCGGCAGCCGGGCGGATCGTCAGTCCTGACGACCGCCCGGTGCACGCAGCAGCCGCTCCAGCTCCGTTCCGGCCTCTTCATATCCGGCGTCGGAGATCCGTTGCAGCTCGCGCAGGTCACCGGCCGCGGCCGCGCGTCGCGTGAGCAGCATTCCGGCGTGCCGGGATCCCTCGTCCAACAGGTCGCTCAGCTCCGCGACGTCGCCGGCCGCGTCCGCGAGATCGGCCAGCCGGTCCAGCGCGGTCTCGTTGCCCTCGTCGGCCAGGTCGCGAAGGGTCTCCCGATCGGGGTTCGTGTTCTCCATGACGCCATGCTGCAACCCTGCCCCTGGGGCAAGGTCAAGTGGGACGATGACGAGGTGATCACCATCGGACAGCTGGCCGGCTACATCGGAGTGTCGATCAAGACCGTCCGCGTCTACCACGACAAGGGGTTGCTCCCCGAGCCCGACCGCGACGCGTCCGGCTACCGGCGGTACGGCGCGAACGACGCTGTCGACCTGATCAAGATCCGGACACTGACAGAAGCCGGTGTCCCCCTCGCTCGTATCCGGTATCTGAGAGCGGCGGGCGAGGAGGAATTCCGGCAGGCGCTGGGCGAGATCGACGTCGAACTCGACGCCCGCATCCGCAGCCTGCAGGACACTCAGGAGCGCCTGCGCCGGCTCGCCGCCGGGCGTCTGGTGCCACTGCCCGGCGAGGCCTTCGCCCATCTGGAGGATCTGGCCCGATGGGGATTCACGCCTCGATGGGTGGACCTGCAACGCGACTTGTGGATCCTCGTGTTCGCCACCCACCCGGACCGTGCGACCACCCTGTTTCACGAGCAGGCCGAGATCTTGGCCGACCCGACTCTACGGCGGCTCTTCCTCGGCTACGACCACGCACACGACCTCGACGCCGACGACCCGCGGCTCGAGGACCTCGCCCGCAGGATCGCCGAGGCGAATCGGGAGCGCTACGGGCCCGACGAACGGCCCGGGCTGGATACGGGCTCTGAGATCCCCGCCCTCATCCAGAGCCGGGTCAACGCTTCGTCCCCGGCATGGGAGCGGCTCGACTCCCTCATTCGCGCCCGACTGGACGCATGACGTGAGCGCCCCCGGAGCGGCCTGCGAGGTGTGTCCCTCCTCGGACCCGTCGCGATTCCCGACGCGCACGTGAGCCCCTGCCAGATCGAGCGCGGCCAGGACCCTCTCACTGCCCAGCCGGCGCCGCGGACGCGATCCGCGCAGGCCGGCAACCACAGCTCGGCCGCGGCGGCCGTACGCGACCTCTCCCGTCACCGGCCGGTGGTCACACCTCCCAGGTGACCGGGAGGCTCTTCACCCCGTAGATGTCCGCGGTCTCCGGGCGCAGGGCGACGTCTTCGGCCGGTACGGCCAGGCGCAGCGTGGGAAAGCGCTTGAGCAGCGCGGAGAACGCGACCCGCATCTCGACACGGGCCAGCTGCGCGCCCAGGCACAGGTGGATGCCATGTCCGAAGGCCAGGTGCCCGCCAGCGTCCCTCCCGAGGTCGAGCGTGTGGGGATCCGGGTACCGCTCGGGGTCGCGGTTGGCGGTGTTGTACGACAGGACGACCGTCGTGCCGGCCTCGATGGTCTGACCACCCACCTCGACGTCCTCCAGCGCCGTCCGCATGAACGACTTGGCGACGCTCAGATACCGGAGCAGCTCCTCGACGGCCTGGTCGATGAGCGCGGGATCGGCGCGCAGCGCCGCCAGTTGCTCCGGGTTCTGCAGCAGCGCGAAGGTCCCGAGGGACAGCATGTTGGCAGTGGTGTCGAAGCCGGCCGCCAGCAGGATCAGGCTGATCCCCTGCAGCTCCTCATCGGTCAGGTCGCTGTCGGTGAGTTCGCTGAGCACGTCGTCGGTGGGGTTCGCGCGCTTGGCGGCCACCAGTTCCGCGAGGTAGGTCTGGGTCGCGGTGTAGGCCGCCATCAGCTCCTCGTCGCCCGTCTCCCCGTTCATGAATTTGTCGATCTGTTCCTGGAAGGAGGCCCGGTCCTCGTACGGCACCCCCAGCAGCTCACAGATGATGATGGTGGGGATGGGCTTGGCGAACGCGGTCACCAGGTCCGCCGACGGCCCCGCCTTCTCCATGGCGTCCAGGCAGTCGGTGGTGATCTGCTCGATGCGCTCGGAGAGCAGTCGCATCCGCCGCGCGGTGAACTTGCCGACCAGCGGCTTCCGGTAGCGGCTGTGCTGGGGGTCGTCCATGAGGAGGAACTCGCCGGGCGGCGCCGGAGGGATCTCGAAGTCGACCACGTTCAGGAGGTCCTTGCGCGAGCTGAACCGCGGGTCGGCCAGGACCGACCTGACCAGGTCGTATCCGGTGATCATCCAGCCGGGTTTCCCGCCGGGGTGGGTGTAGCGGCTGATGGGGCCGTGCCGGCGGGCGTCGATCAGCTCTGCCGGAGGGTTGAAGGGACAGCCGGACTGACGCTCCGTCGGCAGCGTCGTAACAGTGTGGACCGATTCATCCATGACCATTCCTCACCTCGCGATAGTGCGTGTTTGATACAACTCGAAAGCTACGTTGCATTCAGGATTGCTGCAATCCACTGGAACGCATAAGTGCAGGTGAAGAGTGCCGAATTGATGCAATGACGCTGCGCTCGAATGCAATGGTGCGTTGCACTGAGTGGCGGCGAAGGCAATACTGGCGGCATGCCTGGAGGACGGTTGACCCAGCAGGAACGCCAGCGCATCGCGGCCGGACTCACCGGCAAGCTCTCCTACGCCGAGATCGCCAGGCGGCTCGACCGGCCGACCTCGACGATCAGCCGGGAGATCGCACGCAACGGCGGTCCCGGCGGCTACCGGCCCCAGCAGGCGCAGCTGGCTACGGTCCAGCGGGCGCAGCGCGGCACACCAGCACCCCCACGCGCGGCCGAAGCGCCCGGCGGAACGATGGAAGAGGAGATCATCGAGCTGGCGGTCAGATCGGGACTGCCGAGGATGACAGCACGCGTGCACGTCGACCTGTTGCTGTCCGAGGACGGCAGGCGCACAGCAGCCGAGCTGACCCGCAGACTGAAGGTCAGCCCGGCCTCCGTCTCCGTAGCCGTGAACTTCCTGGTCGAGCATGGGTATGTCCGGCGCGAGCGCGATCCGCAGCGGCGTCGCGACATCTACGTGGTCGACGACGACGCCTGGTACCACTCGATCGTGATCAGCTCGCGGCAGACGCTCGAGGCAGCGCGGGCCTCGACGGCCGCGGCGCAGACGTACGGGCCCGAGAGCCCCGTGGGTCAGCGGCTGGCCAAGGTGGGCGCGTTCCTGGAACAGGTCAGCCTGGACATGCTGGAGTCGGCCGACCGATGCCGCCGCCTCCTGGCGTGACGGGTCTCAGCGGGACCGTCTGGTCCGCCGGCGGACCAGTTCCTGCCGAACGTCACCGACCCATGCCATCTGACCGGCCGGCACCGCAGCGGCACGGCGGGTACCTCTGGTTCCCCGCTGGCGTCGACAGCATGACCCCTGAGACGCTCGTCCGCCCTCCCGCGGTTGGCAACGGTCCACTAGGGCGCGGCCCGGATCCTTGTACGGCGCGAAACGCCGGAGGGCTACCGCAACCGGGACATCGGCGGCTAGGGCCGGTAGACGAGCTCGATCACCATCGCTGCGATGACCGCCCAGACCCCGATGCCGAGCAGCCACAGGGCATCGAGGATCGCGCCGGTGGCGATGACGGTCAGGCCTGCCGCCCCGAGGACGAGTACGGTCCGGCGGACGGCGCGATCGGGGCGCCAGGAGATGGTCACGACAGCGAGCATCCCTCCGGATCCGCGTGGGGGCGAGTATCCGGAGGGTTTCCTGTCGGCATCTTGGCGCTGATGTCAGCCCGCGTGGACGTGGGGACGGCGGGCGCGGTCCGGTTCGGCCTCGCGGATGACCTCACGGGTGACGGGGGCGACCTCGCCCTGGCCGAAGAGGAAGAAGCGGAAGAAGTTGGCGAAGGGGTTGCCCTCGGTCCACTCGAAGTAGATGTGCGGCCGCTGACCGGTCTCGTCCCGGACGTGCAGCAGGAGGGCGGCCAGAGCGTTGGGGATGCTGGAGCTCTCCAGGGTCAGGACGCGGTAGCGGTCGTGCAGCACTTCGCCGCGTACGCGCATGCCCGATTCGAACTCGGACGCGTCCAGGACGGTGACCTCGACGAACATGACGTCGTCCCCGGCGGGGATGTCGTTGTCCGCGCGGATCTGTTCCTTCTTCTGCCGGTACTCGGCGAGGTCCCGGTTGTCGGGCTCGTTCGCGATGAACCGGATCGTGCGGTTGGCGGTGTCGCGGATGAACCGCTGGGCCATGTCGTCGAACTCGATGTGCGTGACGCGCAGCTCGAAGACCCGGGCCAGACGGGAGAGGAGGGAGAGGGCCATGATGCCGGCGATGAAGCAGGCGCCGATCTTCACGCCGTCGGGACGTTCGACGATGTTGACGCCGGTCGTGTAGATGAAGACGGCCGAGATGACGCCGAAGCCGATGGTCCAGCCGCGCTCCCCCGCCCGGCGGGCGGCGATGGTCACGGCGACCGCGGCCGAGGTGATCAGGACGAGGACACCGGTGGCGTACGCGCCGCCCTGCGCGTCCACGTCGGCGTTGAAGATCCAGGTCACCAGGAACGCGACGAGGGTGAACACGATGACCATCGGTCGCAGGGCGCGGGCCCAGTGCGGGGCCATGCCGTACCGGGGCAAGTAGCGCGGCATCAGGTTCAGCAGACCGGCCATCGCCGACGACCCGGCGAACCACAGGATCAGGATCGTGGAGATGTCGTAGACCGTGCCGAAGGCCGATCCCAGGTACTCGTGCGCCAGATAAGCCAGGGCTCGTCCGTTGGCCTCACCACCTGGCTGGAATTGGGCTGGTGGGATCAACAGCGTCGTGATGAAGCTGCTGGTGATCAGGAAGACGCTCATGATGATGGCCGCGGTCGTCAGCAGCTTCTTGGCACCGCGGATCCGGCCCGCCGGCTTGTCCTCGGTGTCCTCGGGGTCGCCCTTGACGTGCGGCATGACCGCCACGCCGGTCTCGAAGCCGGACAGGCCGAGCGCGAGCTTCGGGAACACGATGAGGGCGATGGCGACCATCATGAGCGGGTTGCCGTGCTCGGCGGTCAGTGCCTCGGTCCAGTCGGTGACGACATGGGGTTCAGCGGCCACCTCCCACAAGCCGCGCGCCACCACGACGACGTTCAGGCTGAGGTACGTGGCCACGAGGACGACGGCGACGCCGATGGCCTCGCTGAACCCCTTGAGGAACACAGCCCCGAGGAGCGCGATCATGATGAGCGTGATCAGCACCTCGTGGCCGTGCAACGTGCTGGTGAGGTGCGGGTTCTCCACCAGGTGCGCGGTAGCGTCCGCGGCCGAGAGGGTGATGGTGATCAGGAAGTCGGTCGCCGCGAACCCGAGCAGGGTCAGGACGAACAGCTTCCCCTTCCAGAACGTCAGCAGCCGCTCCAGCATGGCGATCGAGCCCTCGCCGTGCGGGCTCTCCTCGGCCACTCGCCGGTAGACCGGTAGCGCGCCGAAGAGAGTGAGCAGGACCAGCACGATGGTCGCGAGCGGCGACAGCAGCCCGGCCGCCAGCGCCGCGATGCCGGGCTGGTAGCCGAGGGTGGAGAAGTAGTCCAGACCCGTCAGGCACATGACCCGCCACCACGGTCGGCCGTGGGGCTGGGCCGCCGCCTCCTTGGCGGCGGGCGAACTGTTCTCGGCGGTCAAGCCTTCCAGCATCCACGCGCGCAGGCGCGAAGAGCGGGCCGGGGTGGCCATCGTGGGGAGCTCCTGTCGTACGGCAAAGAATCAGCCATCGACACCGACGGCGGAGCAAGCGTACGCAGATTGATCTCATATGCCTGCGGCTGAGGCAATCCTGACGCGTCCTTAACGCGGACATCGCCACCTGTGGAGTAGCGAACGTCCGGTGGTCAAGGACGAGGAGCGGGGGCGGCCCGGACGGAGGCCGCCCCCGCGGGGAACCGGCGGAGTGTGGATCAACGCCGGCCGGCCTGGAGGGCCGTGGTCCGGGGGTGGGAAGAGCCCTGCGGGAAGCGGAGGCTGCGATGGCTCGTGGGACAGGAGCCTCGCGTTCCCCTGACGAGCCGTTTACCCGAGGTCAGCCGAGGCCGGGAATGGTGGACACCACCAGGTCGATGAGCTTGATGCCTACGAAGGGCAGGATCAGCCCGCCGAGGCCGTAGACACCGAGGTTGCGGCGCAGCAGGTCGTGCGCGGAGGCGGGCCGGTAGCGGACACCGCGCAGGGCGAGCGGGATGAGGGCCACGATGATCAGCGCGTTGAAGATGATCGCCGAGGTGATCGCAGAGGTGGGGCTGCTCAGGCCCATGATGTTGAGTGCTTCGAGTCCCGGGTAGGCCGCGGTGAACATCGCCGGGATGATCGCGAAGTACTTCGCGACGTCGTTGGTGATGGAGAAGGTGGTGAGCGCACCCCGGGTGATGAGGAGCTGCTTGCCGATCTCGACGATCTCGATGAGCTTCGTGGGGTTGGAGTCGAGGTCCACCATGTTCCCGGCCTCCTTGGCGGCCGAGGTGCCGGTGTTCATCGCCACGCCGACGTCGGCCTGCGCGAGGGCGGGGGCGTCGTTCGTACCGTCACCGGTCATGGCGACCAGCTTGCCGCCGGCTTGCTCCCGCTTGATCAGCGCGAGCTTGTCCTCGGGCGTCGCCTGGGCGAGGTACTCGTCCACCCCCGCCTCCGCGGCGATGGCGCGGGCCGTCAGCTCGTTGTCGCCGGTCACCATGACCGTACGGATCCCCATGCTCCGCAGCTCCGCGAAGCGCTCCCGGATGCCTTCCTTGACCACGTCCTTGAGGTGGATGATGCCGAGGACCCGCGGCCCGTCCCAGTCGTGGACCGCCACCAGCAGAGGGGTCCCGCCGGATTGCGAGACCTGGGCGGACCATGCGGCGGCCTCCGCCTGTACGGTCCCGCCGCGCATCGCCACCCAGTCCATGACCTCCGTCACCGCGCCCTTGCGGATGGCGCATCCCGCGCCGTTGTCCCAGCTCAGGTTGACGCCGCTCATCCGGGTGCGGGCGCTGAACTCGGTGAAGCGGGGGTTGCTGAGGTCCTCGGCGGCGGCCGGCTGGAGCCCGTACCGCTGGGCCAGGGCCACGACGGACCGGCCTTCGGGGGTCTCGTCGGCGAGGGAGGACAGCTGGGCGGCGTCGGCGAGCTTGGTGTGGTCGATGCCGGGGAGCGGGATGAAGGCGGCGGCCTCGCGGTTGCCGTGCGTGATGGTGCCGGTCTTGTCGAGGAGCAGGGTGTTGATGTCACCCGCGGCCTCGACGGCGCGGCCGCTCAACGCGATGACGTTGCGCTGCACGAGGCGGTCCATGCCGGCGATGCCGATCGCGGAGAGCAGGGCGCCGATCGTGGTGGGGATGAGGGTCACCAGGAGCGCGACCAGTACGGTCGTGGACTGGGCGGCGCCCGCGTACGCGGCCATCGGCTGGATGCTGACCACGATCAGGATGAAGATGACGGTCAAAGCGGCCAGCAGGATGTTCAGCGCGATCTCGTTCGGGGTCTTCTGCCGGGACGCACCCTCGACCAGCGCGATCATCCGGTCGATGAAGCTGTTCCCGGAGCGCGAGGTGACCCGTACGACGATCGAGTCCGACAGCACGGTCGTACCGCCCGTGACACCGGACCGGTCACCGCCCGACTCCCGGAGCACGGGGGCCGATTCACCGGTCACCGCCGATTCGTCCACCATCGCCGCTCCGTCGACCACGTCCCCGTCGGCCGGTACCGGCTCCCCCGCTTCGACGAGGACGAAGTCGAAGGGCTGGAGCTCGGCCGGGGTCACCACCTCGGTCTCGGCATGGCGCAGGTTCGTGCCGTACGTCCAGTGCTTCAGCCGGAGAGCGACGGTGTCGGTACGCGCCTTGCGCAGCGACTCGGCCTGGGCTCGGCCGCGGCCCTCGGCGACGGCCTCGGCGAGGTTGGCGAACAGAACCGTCAGCCAGAGCCAGACGCTGATCACCCAGGTGAAGACGGACGGGTGGATGAGCGCCGAGAGCGTCGTCAGGACGGAGCCCACGGCCACGACGAACAGCACCGGCTTCTTCACCAGTTCGCGCGGGTGGAGCTTGGCGACGGCCTCCCGGGCCGAGGTGGCGAGGAGCTCGGGCTCCAGCACGTTCACCTGGCCGGAGCGTTTCCGGGACGGCCGGTTGACCGGGGTCCGCGGAGGTGTGCCGAGACCCGGGGGAACGTGCTGCGCGGCGGCGGGAGGCATGAAGCGACCTTCTGGTGAGTTCGGCTGGGCACCCCTGCCGGGCCGGTCGGCACGCGGCGGATGCGGTTGAGGGGTGTCGCCGCCGGGGACTGTCTCGCATGGACCCCCTCGGCCGTCATGTGAGTGGTCGAGGTCCCCGGCGGCGCAACAGGCAGGAAACTACTGCCCGTTCCGGCGGCAATTCCCATGTGAGCCGGGGAATTGGCGCCTTCTTGACGGCAGCGCACGAGTCGCGTCAAGCCACCGTCAACAGCCCGTCAACGCCCGTCGGCAGTGATGCGGAAGCGCAGTCGGCAGATGACGGCGTCGGTGTCGCGGCGTACCGCGTGGGCGACCACGGAGCCACGCTGGTTCTGCAGCATCCGCTGCCACAGGTGAGCGGGTTCCGTTTCCGGGATGAGGACGGTCACCTGGGCATCCGGGTGTTTCTGCATGAGCTCGCGCACGTACGCCGACACCGGCCGGCCGAGCGAGCGGGTGTCGGAGGAGACCTTGATCAGCTCGATGCCGGGCTTCCACAACTCCCAGTCCCGGCAAAGTGCTTCGGCCGCCTTCCGGTCCTCCGGACCCGCGTAGGCGACGGTCACGGCGAGGACCTCGTCGCCGAGCGAGCGGGCCGCGGTCAGCGCCTGGCAGGTCAGTCGGGACAGCCCCGACACGGGCACGACGACCAGCGAGCGGGAGCGCTGGGGCGGCTGAGGGATGCGGCCGAGCTCCAGGCGTGAGCCGATCTGGGCGTAAGCCCGCTGGATCTTCTCGAAGGCGAGGACGATCAGCGGCAGGGCGAGCACGATCAGCCAGGCGCCCTCGGTGAACTTGGTGGCGGTCACGACGACCGCCGAGACCCCGGTGAGCAGGGCACCGAAGCCGTTGAGCGTGGCCTTGGCCTGCCAGCCCCTGGGGCGTTCGCCGTACCAGTGGCGGACCATGCCGACCTGGCAGATCGTGAAGCCGACGAGGACGCCGATCGCGAAGAGCGGGACGAGGGTGTTGGTGTCGCCGCCGGAGAACACCAGCAGGGCGGCAGACACGAGCGCGAGCCACACCACGCCGTGTCGGTGCACCTGGCGGTCCGCCTTGAGGGCGAAGACGTGCGGCAGGTAGTTGTCCCGGGCCAGCAGGCTCATCAGCACGGGAAGCCCGCCGAAGGAGGTGTTCGCGGCCAGCGCGAGCAGCACCATCGTCGCGAACTGGACCACGTAGAAGGCGAGGTTGTGGCCGAAGGAGGCGTCCGCGAGCTGGGCCAGCACGGTCACCCCCTCGACCGGCTGGAGGTGGAAGCGTCCGATCAGGACCGACAGGCCGATCAGCATGACGCCGAGCAGGGCGCCGAGGGCCACCTCGGTCCGCTGGGCTCGGCGGGTGGCGGGGGCGCGGAAGGAGGGCACGGCGTTGGCGACGGCCTCGACGCCGGTCAGGGCGGAGCAGCCGGCCGCGAAGGCCTTCAGCAGCAGGAGCGCGCCGACCCCGGTGGCCCCTTCGCCGAGCGCGGAGGCGTGGCCGGCGGCCGAGGCGGTGCTGACCGGGCCGTCGCGGAAGAGACCGACCGCGACCATGGTGAGGATCGACCCGACGAACACCGCGGTCGGTACGAGGAACGCCTTGGCGGAGTCCACGACCCCGCGCAGGTTCACCGCCGTGACCAGGAGCAGGACCCCGAGGCAGATCCACACCCGTTCCCCGTACAGCTCGGGGAAGGCCGAGGTCAGCGCGGCGACACCGGCGGTGATGGAGACGGCGACGTTCAGGACGTAGTCGAGGATCAGCGAGGCCGCGGCCACCAGACTCGTGCGCCGGCCGAGATGCTTCTTGGCGACGGCGTACGAACCGCCACCGTCCGGGAACGCGGCGATGACCTGCCGGTACGAGGCCACCAGCACGGCGAGCAGAGCTGCGATCGCGAGGGTGACGGGGAGGGTGAACCCGAGGCCGTAGGCACCGGCTGCCGCCAGGACCAGCACGATCGACTCGGGCCCGTACGCCACGGAGGCCATCGCGTCGAGCGACAGCGCGGCCAGGCCCTGGAGGGCGGTCAGCCGGTGCCGGTCCCCCGCCTCGTGAGGCGTCCGCACGCCGGTATCAGGAGGTTCCTCCGTGCCCGGTGCCTGCCCGGCCGCGGTCGTCTTTCCCATGTCTATGGTCATCTTCGCTGTTCCTCCGATTGGGCAAAGTGAGGACAGCGTCCGGATGGCGTGGCCGAATGACCAGTGCTCTTGGCGGATTCCATATGACCGCCGCGCCACTCTTCACGTGCTCCTGACGCCGGGGCCGCAAAGTCGTACGAGGTGCGTCAAGATCTCAACAGGGCACGTGGCTCCTTCATCGGCCGGGGGCACGCTTGAAAGGCGCGACAAACGTCCGCCGAAGTCAAGGGAGTACACGCTGATGAACACGGAAAACGTGGTCGGGCTCATCGTCGCCGTCGCTCTGCTCGGCTACCTCGTGGCCGCCCTGATCAGGCCCGAGAGGTTCTGATTCAAGACCGCCCCGTCCGGACGGGAGGCATCACATGTCCGGATCCTCGCACTGCCTGCACGACCGTGCCGTTCTGCTCGCCGCCCTCGTGGTGCCGTTCCTCGTGGCGCTCGCCCTCGTGCCGTTCCGCACGGGCATTTCAGCGACGAACGAAGCTCTGATCATGGTCGTCGCGGTGGTCGCCGTCGCCGCGCTCGGGACCCGGGCGGCCGGGGCGCTGGCCGCACTCTCTGCGGCTGCCTGGTTCGATTTCTTCCTCACCAGGCCCTACCAGCAGTTCGCCATCGCCGACCGTGATGAGATCCAGACGGCTGTCCTCCTGCTCGTCGTCGGCCTGATCGTCTCGCAGCTGGCCGTTCGGGTACAGCGGCTCCGGACGGTCGTGGTCACCGACGCCTCGCATCTGTCGAGCCTCCAGGGAACCGCCCGTCTGGTCGAGGACGGCGCCTCACCGGAAGCGGTGGTCGAGTACGTGCGCCGGGAGCTCGTGGGCCTGCTGGGGCTGCGCGGCTGCCGCTTCGAGTACGGCAGGCTGCTCGGGCACCGGCCGCGCCTGGAGCACGACGGTGGCTTGTGGTTGCGCAGCCGCAGCCGGATCGTCGAGTACGCCGACTGGCCGGACGGAGAGACCGAGCTGCGCGTCGTCGGCGGCGGGCACTACTACGGCCGCTTCCTCCTCGATCCGCTCCCGGACCGTCCCCTGCCTCCCGAGGAGGCCCGCCTGGTCGCGGTCGCGCTGGCCGCTCAGGCCGGTGCCGCGCTGGACACGGCCGGCCTCTCCCACCAGGGCTGACCGGCGGTTCGCGACCACTCGCGTATGCGCCGCGTTAAGAGTTCCCCTGCTTCCGTATGGACCCCATCAAGGTGTCTTAACGCCGGGATGAAGACACGGTTATCTCGACATCGGCCATCTGGCCGATTCAATTCCTTCCTCATTCATCCAGGAGCTCACGGTGGCCGATCTGGCCTTCGTCGTCACCACGGTCGCGGTCTTCGCGCTGGTGGCTCTCATCGCCCGGGGGGTGACCAAGCTGTGAACGCCGAAAACATCATCGGCCTCGTCGTGGCCGTCTCCCTGCTCGGATACCTCGTCCTCGCCCTTGTGTACCCGGAGAGGTTCTAGCCACCGATGAGTCCCGTTCTCGCTGGTGTGCTCCAGCTCCTCGCACTGATCGCCGCGCTCGCGCTGGCCTACCGCCCGCTGGGCGACTACATGGCCCGCGTCTACTCCTCCGACAAGCACTACAAGCCGGAGAAGTGGATCTACAAGGCCATCGGCGCCAATCCGAGCGCCGAGATGCGCTGGCCCGCCTACCTGCGCGCCGTCCTCGCCTTCTCCGCGGTCTCGGTCCTGTTCCTCTACGGCCTCCAGCGGGCCCAGGGCATCCTGCCCGGCTCGCTCGGCTTCTCCGCGATCGACCCCGACCAGGCCTTCAACACCGCCGCCTCCTTCGTGGCCAACACGAACTGGCAGTCGTACTACGGCGAGCAGGCCATGGGCCACGTCGTACAGACCGGCGGCCTCGCGGTCCAGAACTTCGTCTCCGCCGCGGTCGGCATGGCCGTCGCCGTGGCCCTCGTACGGGGCTTCGCGCGCTCCCGCACCGGTGAGCTGGGCAACTTCTGGGCCGACCTGGTCCGCGGTGTCTTCCGCATCCTGCTGCCCATCTCCGTGATCGGTGCGGTCATCCTCGTCGCGTGCGGCGCCATCCAGAACTTCGCCGGCATCCACGAGGTCGGCCAGTTCCTCGGCGGCACCCAGCAGTGGAACGGCGGCGCCGTCGCCTCCCAGGAGGTCATCAAGGAGCTGGGCACCAACGGCGGCGGCTACTTCAACGCCAACTCCGCCCACCCCTTCGAGAACCCGACCCCCTTCTCGAACCTCTTCGAGATCTTCCTGATCCTGCTCATCCCCTTCGCCCTCACCCGCACCTTCGGCCGCATGGTCGGCAACCTGCGCCAGGGCTACGCGATCCTCGCCACGATGGCCACCATCTGGATCGGCTTCACCGCGCTGATGATGTGGACCGAGTTCGCCCACCACGGCCCGGCCTTCGACGTCTCGGGCGGGGCGATGGAGGGCAAGGAGACCCGCTTCGGCGTGGGCGCGTCCGCGATCTTCTCGGTCGCGACCACGCTGACCTCGACCGGCGCGGTCAACTCCTTCCACTCCTCGTACACGGGTCTGGGCGGCGGCATCCAGCTGCTCGGCATGCAGCTGGGCGAGATCGCGCCCGGCGGCGTCGGCTCCGGCCTCTACGGCATGCTGATCATGGCGATCATCGCCGTCTTCATCGCCGGCCTGATGGTCGGCCGCACCCCCGAATACCTGGGCAAGAAGATCGGCACCCGCGAGATCAAGTTCGCGGCCTGCTACATCCTCATCACGCCCGCCCTGGTGCTCGGCTTCACCGCCGCGGCGATGGCGCTGGACACCCCGGCGAACTCGATGACGAACTCCGAAGCGCACGGCTTCTCCGAGATCCTCTACGCCTACACCTCGGGCGCCAACAACAACGGCTCCGCCTTCGCGGGCCTGAACGCCGACACCCAGTGGTTCAACAGCACCATCGGCATCGCCATGCTGCTCGGCCGCTTCCTCCCGATGGTGTTCGTCCTGGCGCTGGCCGGCTCGCTCGCCGAGCAGAAGCCCGTACCGGAGACGGCAGGCACGCTCCGCACCGACAAGCCCCTCTACACGGGGCTGCTTGTCGGCACCATCCTCATCGTCACCGGTCTGACCTACTTCCCGGCCCTCGCGCTGGGCCCGCTTGCCGAAGGGCTCGCCTCATGAGCACCATCACCCCCACCCGCGCACCACACGAAGACATCCCGACAGGCCACAAGCCGGCCGGGCGGGTCGGCGGCGGTCTCTTCGACCCCAAACAGCTCCTGAAGTCCTTCCCCGACGCGATCCGCAAGCTCGACCCCCGCATCATGATCAAGTCGCCGGTCATGTTCGTCGTCCTGATCGGCTCGGTGGTCACCACCGTGCTCGCGATCAAGGACCCGACGGACTGGTTCGGCTGGGCGATCACCGCCTGGCTGTGGCTGACCACGATCTTCGCCAACCTCGCCGAGGCCGTCGCCGAGGGCCGTGGCAAGGCCCAGGCAGACACGCTGCGCAAGGCCAAGACCGACTCCGTCGCCCGCCGCCTGACCAAGGACGGCAAGGGCGAGGAGCAGGTGCCCGGCGCTGAGCTCCGTATCGGTGACCTGGTGGTCTGCGAGGCCGGCGACATCATCCCCGGCGACGGTGACGTCGTCGAAGGCGTCGCCTCGGTGGACGAGTCCGCCATCACGGGTGAGTCCGCCCCTGTTATCCGGGAGTCCGGCGGCGACCGCAGTGCGGTCACCGGCGGCACCAAGGTCCTCTCCGACCGGATCGTCATCAAGATCACGACGAAGCCCGGCGAGACCTTCATCGACCGCATGATCGCCCTCGTCGAGGGCGCCGCCCGGCAGAAGACACCCAACGAGATCGCGCTCAACATTCTGCTCGCCTCGCTGACCATCGTCTTCCTGCTCGCCGTGGTGACCCTGCAGCCGTTCGCGATCTACGCGGGCGCCGAGCAGTCGATGATCGTGCTGACGGCCCTGCTGGTCTGCCTCATCCCCACGACCATCGGCGCCCTGCTGTCCGCCATCGGCATCGCGGGCATGGACCGCCTGGTCCAGCGCAACGTCCTCGCGATGAGCGGTCGTGCGGTGGAAGCCGCCGGCGACGTCTCCACCCTGCTGCTCGACAAGACCGGCACCATCACCCTCGGCAACCGCCAGGCCTCCGAGTTCGTGCCCGTCAAGGGCACCACGGCGGCGGAACTGGCCGACGCCGCCCAGCTGTCCTCCCTCGCGGACGAGACCCCCGAGGGCCGCTCCATCGTGGTCCTGGCGAAGGAGAAGTACGGGCTGCGGGAACGCCACCAGGGCGAACTGTCCCAGGCCGAGTGGATCGCCTTCACCGCGCAGACCCGTATGTCGGGCGTGGATGTGGACGGCAAGCAGACCCGCAAGGGCGCGGCCGGATCCGTCATCACCTGGGTCCGGGAACAGGGTGGCCAGGTCTCCGACGACGCAGACACCCTCGCCAACAAAATCTCGGAGGCCGGCGGTACACCGCTCCTCGTCGCCGTCAAGGACGAGAAGGGCGCTCGCGTGCTGGGCGTCATCCACCTCAAGGACGTGGTCAAGGAGGGCATGCGCGAGCGGTTCGAGGAACTGCGCCGCATGGGCATCAAGACCGTCATGATCACGGGTGACAACCCGCTGACCGCGAAGGCCATCGCCGAGGAGGCGGGTGTCGACGACTTCCTCGCCGAGGCCACGCCCGAGGACAAGATGGCCCTCATCAAGCGGGAGCAGGCGGGCGGCAAGCTCGTCGCGATGACCGGTGACGGTACGAACGACGCACCGGCGCTCGCGCAGGCGGATGTCGGCGTGGCGATGAACACGGGTACCTCGGCCGCCAAGGAGGCCGGGAACATGGTGGACCTGGACTCCAACCCCACCAAGCTCATCGAGATCGTCGAGATCGGCAAGCAGCTCCTCATCACCCGCGGGGCTCTGACCACCTTCTCCATCGCCAACGACGTCGCGAAGTACTTCGCGATCATCCCGGCCATGTTCGCGGTGGTGTACCCGGGCCTCGACAAGCTCAACATCATGGGCCTTGCCTCGCCCGAGTCGGCGATCCTCTCCGCGGTCATCTTCAACGCGCTGATCATCATCGCGCTGGTGCCGCTCGCCCTGAAGGGCGTCCAGTACAGGCCGACCAGCGCCGACAAGATGCTCCGCCGCAACATCGGGCTGTACGGCGTGGGTGGTCTGATCGCCCCGTTCATCGGCATCAAGCTCATCGACCTGCTCATCTCCCTCATCCCCGGAATCGGCTGAGACGACAATGAACAACTCAGTAGGCAACACCGTCCGGCTGATCGGCGCGGGCCTGCGAGCCCTGCTCGTCCTGACCGTGATCTGCGGGGTCCTCTACCCGCTCGCCGTCACCGGCGTCGCCCAGGCCCTCTTCAACGACAAGGCCAACGGCTCCGAGATCAAGGACCAGAGCGGCCAGGTCGTCGGCTCCTCCCTCATCGGGCAGAGCTACAACCTGCCGAAGAACGACCCGAACGACGCCGAAGAAGCCGCCAGGCCGGACCTCAAGTGGTTCCAGCCGCGCCCCTCCAACGGCCTCGGCTCCAACAGCGTCAACACCCAGTACTCGCTGATCCTCTCCGGAGCCACCAACCGGTCCGCCGACAACGGTGCCGTGAGCGGCCGGTGCACCAAGGACGCCGAGGAAGGCACCCTCTGCGCGCAGGTCGTCGCCGCCAAGGAAGCCGTCATCGCCGACAACTCCACGACGGGCCACCAGGTCGAGCCCGAGGACGTCCCGGCCGATGCCGTCACCTCCTCCGGCTCCGGCCTCGACCCGAACATCTCCCCGGAATACGCCAAGCTCCAGGTCCACCGCGTCGCCGAGCAGAACAAACTCGACGTCAAGCAGGTCGAGAAGCTGGTCGAGGACCACACAGAGGGCCGCACGCTCGGCTTCATGGGTGAGCCCCGCGTCAATGTCCTGGAGCTGAACATCGCCCTGAAGTCGCTCTCCAAGAGCTGAGCTCCACATCGCACGGACCGGGAGCCGGCAGGGCGCGGAGTCTCCCCCAGCTGCCGCTGGGCGGGGCCCCGCCCCCGCCGGCTCTCACCGTGCCCGTTACGAAGGAAAGGCTGCACACCGATGACCCGGGTGCTGGTGGTGGAGGACGACCCTCAGCTCGTCCGCGCGCTGAAGATCAACCTCCAGGCGCGCAAGTTCGAGGTCGAAGAGGCCTCCGACGGCGGCTCGGCCCTGCGGCTCGCGGCCGCACGCAAGCCGGACGTCATAGTGCTGGACCTCGGCCTCCCGGACATGGACGGCATCGACGTCATCAAGGCCGTCCGCGGCTGGAGCAAGGTCCCCATCCTGGTCCTCTCCGCCCGCCACACCTCCGAGGACAAGATCCGGGCCCTGGACGCCGGCGCTGACGACTACGTGACGAAACCGTTCAGCATGGACGAACTCCTGGCACGGCTGCGGGCGGCGGCGCGGAGACATGAAGCGCCCACGGCTTCGCAGGCCGACGAAGTCACCGTGGTCACGACCGACGGGTTCACCGTCGATCTGGTCGCGAAGAAGGTTCGCCGTGGCGAGCGCACCGTACGGCTCACCCCGACCGAGTGGCACCTGCTGGAAATCCTCATCACCCACCCGGGCCGGCTGATCACCCAAAGTCGGCTTCTGCTGGAGGTCTGGGGCCCGACCTACGGCGAGAACACCAATTACCTGCGCGTCTACATGGCCCAGCTACGGCGCAAACTGGAAGCGGATCCTTCGCATCCGCGGTACCTGATCACCGAACCCGGCATGGGCTACCGCTTCGAACCTTGATCACCCGCCCGATCCACGGCACGGACCCCCGTCGTCAGCAGAGAAGAAGAGTCGGAACATGGGACGCGGCAAGCTCCGCATCTACCTCGGCGCGGCACCGGGCGTCGGCAAGACGTACGCGATGCTCTCCGAGGCGCACCGCCGGATCGAGCGGGGCACCGACTGCGTCGTCGGCTTCGTCGAACACCACAACCGGCCGCGGACCGAGGTGATGCTGCACGGCCTGGAACTCATCGAGCGACGCGAGATCGAGTACCGGGGCAGCACCTTCACCGAGATGGACGTGGACGCGATCCTCGCCCGCCGCCCCGCCGTGGCGCTGGTCGACGAGCTCGCCCACACCAACGTCCCCGGCTCGCGCAATGCCAAACGGTGGCAGGACGTCGAGGAACTGCTCCAGGCCGGCATCGACGTCGTCTCGACCGTCAACATCCAGCACCTCGAATCCCTGGGTGATGTGGTCGAGACGATCACCGGGGTGCGGCAGCGCGAGACCGTCCCGGACGAGGTGGCCCGGCGCGCCGACCAGATCGAGCTCGTCGACATGTCCCCGCAGGCGCTGCGCCGCCGCATGGCACACGGCAACGTCTACAAGCCGGACAAGGTCGACGCGGCGCTTTCGAACTACTTCCGTCCCGGGAACCTGACCGCCCTGCGTGAGCTCGCGCTCCTGTGGGTCGCCGACCGCGTGGACGAGTACCTCCAGGAATACCGCGGCGAGCACAACATCCGCTCCACCTGGCAGGCCCGCGAACGCATCGTCGTCGGTCTGACCGGCGGCCCCGAGGGGCGTCAGCTCATCCGACGCGCCGCGCGCCTCGCCGAGAAGGGGGCCGGCGGCGAGGTCCTCGCCGTCTACATCGCAGCCAGCGACGGACTGACCTCGGCCTCGCCCAAGGAGCTGGCCGTTCAGCGCACCCTGGTCGAGGATCTGGGCGGCACGTTCCACCACGTGATAGGCGAGAGCGTCCCCGACGCGCTGCTGGAGTTCGCCCGCGGCTGCAACGCCACCCAGATCGTCCTCGGCGTCAGCCGCCGCCGCTCCTGGCAGTACGTGTTCGGACCGGGCGTGAGTGCCACGGTCGCCCGCGAATCCGGACCCGACCTCGACGTCCACATCGTCACGCACGACGAGGCCGCCAAGGGCCGCGGCCTGCCGATCGCCCGCGGTGCCCGTCTCGGCCGGTCCCGCCTCATCTGGGGCTGGCTGACCGGTATCGCCGGACCCGCGCTCCTCACCGTTCTGCTGAACCAGGTCCTTCCCGACCTCGGGCTCGCCAACGACATGCTGCTGTTCCTCACCTTCACGGTGGCGGCGGCCCTCCTGGGAGGCCTGCTGCCCGCCCTGGCCTCGGCGGCCTTCGGATCCCTGCTCCTGAACTACTTCTTCACCCCGCCGCTGCACGAGTTCACCATCTCCGACCCGAAGAACATCGTCGCCATCGCGATCTTCGTCGGCGTCGCCGTGTCGGTGGCCTCCGTGGTCGACCTGGCCGCCCGCCGGACCCACCAGGCCGCCCGGCTGCGCGCCGAGTCCGAGATCCTCTCCTTCCTCGCCGGCAGCGTCCTGCGCGGCGAGGACTCCCTCGACGCCCTCCTCGAACGGCTCCGCGAGACCTTCGCCATGCAGTCGGTCGTCCTCCTCGAACGAAGCAGTGAGGTCGATCCCTGGAACACCGCCTCGTCCGTCGGCACCAGCCCTGTCAGCCGGCCCGAAGACGCGGACGTGGACCTGCCCATAGGCGACAACATGGCGCTCGCCCTCACCGGCCGGGTACTGCCCGCCGAGGACCGGCGCGTGCTCGGCGCCTTCGCCGCCCAGGCCGCAGTCGTACTCGATCGCCAGCGCCTCGTCGACGAGGCGGGCAAGGCCAAGGAACTCGCCGAGGGCAACCGCATCCGCACCGCCCTGCTCGCCGCCGTCAGCCACGACCTGCGCACCCCGCTCGCCGGGATCAAGGCCTCCGTCACCTCCTTGCGCTCCGACGACGTCGACTGGTCCGAGGAGGACAAGGCCGAACTCCTCGAAGGCATCGAGGACGGCGCCGACCGCCTCGCCGCCCTGATCGGCAACCTCCTCGACATGTCCCGCCTCAACACCGGCACCGTCGTCCCCCTCATCCGGGAGACCGACCTCGACGAGGTCGTCCCGATGGCGCTGGGCGGCGTACCGGAGGACAGTGTCGACCTCGACATCCCGGAAACGCTCCCGATGGTCGCCGTCGACCGGGGCCTGCTGGAGCGGGCGGTCGCCAACATCGTCGAGAACGCCGTCAAGTACAGCCCCGACGGACAGCCGGTCAAGGTCACGGCGAGTGCCCTGCACGAGCGGGTGGAACTGCGCGTCGTCGACCGTGGCCCTGGCGTCCCTGACGAGGCCAAGAGCCGGATCTTCGAACCCTTCCAGCGCCACGGCGACGCCCCACGGGGCGCCGGAGTCGGCCTCGGCCTCGCCGTAGCCCGCGGCTTCACCGAGGCCATCGGCGGCACCCTCACGGCCGAGGACACCCCCGGCGGCGGCCTCACCATGGTCATCACCCTCCCCATAGCGGGCGACGCACCGCCGGTCACCGCGGATCTCCCGACCTCGGCGGTCACCTGAATCGGCCCGCGGGCGGGCCCGAAAATCGAGAGCCACGACGACCGACAGACGCACAACCGGCGCGGGAAGGGCCGCGAGTCCACTTCGGCCGGTGCACACGTCGACGACCGAAACACGCGAGCCGCCCAGCTCCGGTATCCCCACACCGAGAGCTGGACGGCTCATGTGTTGTGCGACGGTTGACCAGCACGCGGTCGCACCGGCCCGTACCCCCACGGCCGGACCGTGCGCGTCTTGGTCGATGTTCAGGTCACCGGCCTCCAGCCGCGTGCCACCGGACCGTCACCGGCTCCGTCACTCCGCCAGTCTGCTCCCGGCCGACCTCGGTGACAACGCTCCTTGACGCGTTCCTTCCACCCGGCTGCCGATCTTTGACGCGCCCCTGATGACCTGCGCGAAAGCCGGATTCGCACCGTCACCCGACATACATCAGAAGGCCGTCAAGGTCCCGTTCGGGATCTTGCCCCGGTATCCCTGATGCGCTGGGATGGGCTCATGAACAGCGGTCCGCGCTACGACGATCGGCCACCGAATCAGGTGCAGCCGACAGCGCCCGCTGTCCGCCCGGCCCTCTGACTTCGGCCGCGCGTCCTGCGCGTACCACCCGCCGCCGGCGTCCCGAAGGACTCCGGCCGGGGCTCCGTACGCGTCCTCCCCTTCACCGCATGACCTGAGCCCTCGCCCCTGCCGACGCCGGGGCGCCGGGCGCGTCAGCCATGCCTGCTTCCAGGAATCCGACATGTCTTCTTCCCTGTCCGGACGTACCGTCCTCGTCACCGGCGCCACCGCCGGCATCGGCTGCGAGACCGCCCGCCAGCTCGCCGAGCGGGGCGCCACCGTCCTCCTCCACGGCCGCACACCCGAGGAGGCCCAGGCCGCCGCCGACCGGCTCGTTGCCACCGCCGGTGTGGACGGCGCCCGTCTCCGACCGCTCGCCGCCGACTTCGCCCGCCTGGAGGAAGTCGAGAACCTGGCCCACGCCGTCGTACGGGAGCACCCGCGCCTGGACGTACTCGTCAACAACGCGGCCATCGCAGCCCCCGAGCGTCACACGCTCACCGTCGACGGCAACGAGGTCGCCTTCCAGGTCAACTTCCTCGCCCACTACCTCCTCACCAACCTCCTGGAATCCGCCCTCACCACCGACCCCGGCGGGCGCGTCGTCAACGTCTCCTCCTCCCTCCACCGCACCGCGGCCATCCAGTGGAGCGACCCGAACCGGGAGCGCCGCTACTCACGGCTCGCCGCCTACGCGCAGTCGCAGCTGGCCCTGACCGTCTTCGCCTCCGACCCGCGCGTCACCGCCGTCTCCGTCCACCCCGGTGTCTGCGCGACCGGTCTCCTGCCGCTGTACGGGAACGAGGGCGAATCCGCCGCCGAGGGCGCCCAGCACGTCGTTCGTCTCTGCGACCCGGCCACCGAGATCGTCAACGGCGCCTACTACGACCGCTCCGAGCGCGTCGCCCCGGCCGCCGCCGCCACCGAGGACCGCACGATCAAGCGCCTCAACAAGCTCGCCGACCTCCTCGTCGGCCACACCGCCTGAAGGGATACCCGCACATGTCGAAGCGCGCACGCAAGAAGAGGGCCCGCCGCAAGAAGGGCTCCAACCACGGCAGCAAGCCCTCCTGCTAGCCATAGGCCCCATCCGCGGGGCGGCCCACCGAACCGGGCCGCCCCGCCTCCATGTCCCGACAGGAACCCTCGTGATCAACTTGCCGTCCCACCGACTCCCGGCGCTCGTCCGCTGGTTCCCCACCGGGGCCCCGGCTCGGCCGCCCTGACCGAGCACGTACTGACCACCGAGGCCGGCCGCTGGTGGGTGGACCGCGTCATCCAGCCGCGCGTGATCGCCGCCGAGTGCGGGGACCACGTACTCCTGCGCGGAGACCCGCAGGCCCTGACGCCGACGGATCTCAGGGTCTTCGCGGACCGCTCCATCGAGGCACCGGGCCGCTTCCTTCCGCTGATCGGGGCCGCGTTCGACAGGGTCGCGCCCTGGCAGCGCGTGGTGTACGTCAAGCGCTCCCCCGTGCCCGCCACCCGGCCGCCCAGGGGGGTGACCGTACACAGGCTGACCGCCCGGGACACGCGCGCTCTCAGCCCAGCTGGACCTGCTCGGCGGGCAACCGCCCCGGCCGCCTGCTCGCCTGGACCGCCGGCTTCCGCCCCGAGCTGGAGTACGCCCACTACGCCGTCGGCAGACCGGCGGCGACCGGGAAAGCGGCGGCAGGCCGGTCGACGGTGAACTCGTCGGTCTCGACCACCGCTTCCTCCGCGGCGGCCGGCTCCTGACGCGGCGTGCGGCGGATGACGGCTCCCAGGCGGGCCAGCAGTTCGTCCATGCTGAAAGGCTTGGTGACGTAGTCGTCGGCGCCCGCGTCCAGGGCCCGGATCTTCTCCTCGGAGCCGTGGCGGGCGGAGACCACCAGGACCGGCACCTTCGACGACCTACGCAGTTTCTTGATCACATCGATGCCGTCCATGTCCGGCAGCCCGAGGTCGAGCAGGACCACGTCCGGGCGGCACGCCGCCACGGCGTCCAGGGCCGCGCCCCCGTCCTGGGCGGAGTCCACTTCGTACTTCCGCGCCTTCAGATTGATGACCAGCAACCGAGCCAGCTGCGGTTCGTCATCCACCACCAGCACCCGGGTCATCGGCGTGCCGCCTTCCTGTCGTACGTCCCCTGGAGATCCGGCCGTCGTGAGCTGCTGACGAGCTTCGGACAGGGCAGTCAACTGGAGGAAACAGCGGCTATCGGCCGCCTCGGCAGGCGTTGACGACGTCCATACGACCGTGGGCGCTACTTTGACGCCCTTGTTACGCCACGACTCGCCCGGCGGGCGGGGCGTGAGCCGCGTACGACCGGGTCAACGTTCCTCATCAGAGCGGCGTCAAGGACTCGCATACCTCCTTGAGCCCCGCCTAGTGAACCAGTTGGATGAGCGATGTGAACAGCGCTCTGCGCCATGACGACCGACCGCCGCATACGGTGCGCCCGGCCTCGCACGCTGTTCACCTGCCGGTGCGCTGACGCACCGCCCCATCCGCGGCCGCCCGCCCCGCCCGTTGCGCGGGCGGCCGCTTCACCCCGCGCCTGCCCCCGCTCCGGGTCGGCGCGGGGCCTCACCCTTCGCCTCCTCCCGTTCGCCCGCCCGGTCGGCGATCGGACCCGCGTGCCCGCATGGGCCCCGCCTCCCCGCTCTCGTAGCCGAGCACCATTTGGAGAACGTCGTGATCGAAATCGCACCGCGGCAACTTCCGGCCCTGAGCCGCTGGTTCCCCACGGGCTCGCCCGGTCCCGGCGCCCTCGCCGAGCACGTGCTGACCACGGGCGTCGGCCACTGGTGGGCCGACCGCCCGGATCAGCCCCGTGTTCTCGCCGTCAGCTGCGCGGACCACGTGCTGCTGCGCGGCGACCCGAGCGTCCTCGCACCGGACTCGTTGAAGCGGTTCGCCGGCCAGTACGTCGAAACTCCCGCGCGCTTCTGGCCCACGCTCGGCCCTGCCTTCGAGCGCGTCGTCCCCTGGGAACGGATGCTGTACGTCTACCAGGCCCCTGCGACCCTCACCCGCCCGCCGCGCGGCGTCACGGTGAGACGCTTGACGTCCGGGGACGCTGCGGCGTTGGCCGAACTGCACTCCGGGAACGCCTGGATCCACGCCAGTTGGGGCGGACCCGGCGGCCTCGCCGCCTCCGGCCACGGCTGGGCCGCATTCGCCAAGGGCCGGATCCTGTCCGTCGCCTGCACCTACTTCCTCGGCAGCGCCTACGAGGACATCGCGGTCGTCACCGTGCCGGATCGCCGCCGCGAACTCCCCCAGCTACCGCTGGGAGGGGCCCCCACCGCGCTGGCCTGTGTCGCCGGCCTGACGGCCGACATCCAGGCCCGTGGACACACGGCGAGCTGGTGCTGCTCGCGCGACAACCGGCCGAGCCGGCTGCTGGCCTGGACGGCCGGCTTCCGGCTGACCCGCGAATACGTCCACCACGCCACCGGACGCGCCGTGGCATCCGAGGCCCGGGCAACGCCAGTACCCGCGTAGCCGGGCTCGCCGTGCCCGTTCCGCAACGCACGGCGTCGGCGCTGGGGAGCACGGCTCAGGTCACCAGGTCCAGCCGCGCCTCCTCCAGGTCCAGTGAGCGCTGCAGCCGTTGGCGGGTGGTGTCGCTGATGCGGTGTTCGTCGTACAGCCGCTGGAGTTCGACGGCTTCCACCCGGATCAGGTCGCGGCGCAGCAGCCGGTAGACATGGTCTGCGGACTCCGCCAGGTCGGCTTCATCCAAGCGGTCGCGGGCATGGTCGAGGCGGGCCTGCAGGCTGCGTCGCAAACGGTCCGCCACGACGTCCGGTACGGCTTCGATGTCGGACATCTCGTCCAGGCGCCGGATCCCGGCGGCGGCAAGGCTGCACCGGGCGGATGCCTCCTCGCGTTCGGTGTGGTCCGGTTCGAGGGCGATGCCGGAGCGGCGGACCACATCGGCCAGGGTGAAGCCCTGGGCGACCAGGGTGACGACCACCACCGATGTGGTCAGTACGAGGACGAGCGGGCGCTGGCCCAGCAGGCTGCCGTCGTCCGCCGCGGCAGGGATGGAGAGAGCCGCGGCCAGCGGGACGACGCCGCGCGTGCCCGCCCAGGTCAGCACGGCCGGCACCCGCCAAGAGGGCTGCGTACCCGCACTGCGCTGGACGATGACCGAGAGCGGCAGTACCCACAGCAGGCGCACGGCGATCAGGGTCGCGGCGACGACGAGGGCGTACAGGGGCCAGAGTCGGTCGGCATCGGTCAGCGCCGCGACCTGTCCGGGCAGGGTGAGGCCGATGAGACTGAAGACGACGCTCTCCAACAGGAAGACAACGGTGCCGTTGACGGCGTGCAGCTGGATCCGGATGCGGGCGTTGGTGAACCGGCCCGCCTGACCGCCGAGCACGACGCCCGCCACCACGACCGAGGTCACGCCGGACGCGTGCACCTCCTCGGCCAGCACGTAGGCGGCGTACGGGGTCACCAGGGCTATGACGGTCTCCAGTACCGGGTCCTCGGTCCTGCGGCGGATCAGAGCCACCACACCCGCAACCACTCCCCCGGCCAGGACGCCGCCGCCGGCGAGCAGCGCGAACTCGGTGCCCGCGGCCTGCCAGGACACCCCGGCGGAGGCCACGGCTACGACGACCGCGACTCGGAAGAGCACGAGCGACGTCGCGTCGTTGAAGAGGCTCTCAGCCTGTACCAGGACCTGGACGCGGGGTGGCAGGGCGAGGCGGCGGCCGAGGGCAGTGACGGCGACCGGGTCCGTGCTCGCGAGGACGGCACCCAGGACCAGCGCCATCTGCCAGGTCAACGGAGTGAGCAGCGACGCCACGGCCCCGACCGCGGCTGCCGAGGCCAGCACCAGACCGACCGCGAGCACACTGACCGGCTTCCACACCAGGCGCAGCTCGCGCCAGGACAGTTCCTCCGCGCTCGCGTACAGCAGGGGCGGGAGGACGACCAGACCGATCACTTCGGGGCTGACCCGTATCTCCGGAGTACCTGGTGTCAGCGCGACGACGAGGCCCGCCACAACGAGCAGTGAGGGCGCGGGAATCCGCCAGCGCCGGGCCCCTGTGGCCACGACCGTGGCCAGCACCACGAGGAACAAGACCGTACCGACACTGCGCATGACGCCCCCACCGAGTCGACGCAGGCCACGCGGCCCGCGACGCCGACCAGGCTTCCCGGCACACCGCCTTCACCCTATCGGCCTCCTGGCCGTCAATGCACCGTCAAAGTCCCGGCGGAGGGGCGTCAGGAGTGCGTCAGGGGCGTTCTCCTCATTGCGTCACTGGTGTTCGCTGGTGAGGTCGAGGGCGCACGGAGGAGTCGGGTACGGGTGAGCACGGAAACTGTCGTAGGCGTCATCGTCGCGGTGTGTCTGGTCGGCTATCTGGTCCTGGCGTTGTTCTTCCCGGAGAAGTTCTGACGATGGCATTCACGCGAGAGGCCACCCCGGAGGCGGGGCGGCCCGTCGTTCCCCCCGGCAGGCTCAAGGTGTTTCTGGGCGCGGCCCCCGGAGTCGGCAAGACGTACCGGATGCTCGACGAGGCCCACCGCCGGGCTGCCCGTGGCGCGGATGTGGTGGCCGGCTTCGTGGAGTGCCACCGGCGCCGGCACACCGAAGCGAGGCTCGACGGCCTGGAGACCCTGCCACCGGCCGCCCGCGAGTACCGCGGTGGCCGGTACGCCGAACTGGACGGGGAGGCTCTGCTCGCCAGGCGGCCGCAGGTGGTACTGATCGACGAACTCGCCCACACCAACGTCCCCGGGGACGGGCGGCGCCCGAAGCGCTGGCAGGACGTCGAGGACATCCTCGCCGTCGGGATCGACGTCGTCACCACGCTCAACATCCAGCACCTGGAATCACTCAGCGACGTCGTCGAGAAGATCACCGGGGTGCCGCAGCGGGAGACCGTACCCGACGAGTTCGTGCGCCGCGCCCACGAGATCGAGCTGGTCGACATACCGCCCGAGGGGCTGCGGCGCCGGATGGCGCACGGCAACATCTATCCGCCGGAGCGGATCGATGCCTCGCTGGCGAACTACTTCCGTCCCGGCAACCTCATCGCACTGCGGGAGCTGGCGCTCCTGTGGCTGGCGGGACGTGTGGACGAAGCCCTCCACAAGTACCGCACCGAGCACGGCATCGGGGACGTCTGGGAGACCCGGGAGAGGGTCGTGGTGGCTCTCACCGGTGGCCCGGAGGGTGAGACCCTCATCCGCCGCGCGGCACGCATCGCGAGCCGGTCCGCCGGCGGCGAACTGCTCGCCGTACACGTCGCCCGGAGCGACGGGCTCGCCGTCGGCGTCTCGCATGCGGCGCTGGCCGGACAGAGGGCCCTCGTCGAAGGCCTCGGCGGCAGCTACCACTCCGTCGTCGGCGACGAAGTACCCACCGCCCTGGTGGACTTCGCCATGGCGGAGAACGCCACCCAACTGGTCCTCGGTACGAGCCGCCGCCGTCGGCTGGAACGATTCCTCACCGGCCGGGGCATCGGCGACACGGTCGTGGCGCTGTCGGAGGACATCGACGTCCACATGGTCACGCACGAGCGGGCCGGCCACGGCCGGCTGCTCCCCTCCCGCCGCCGTACGCTCCCCACGTCCCGCCTCATCGCCGGACCGGTGGCCGCCCTGCTGCTCCCCTTACTGCTCACCCTCACGCTCGACCGCATGCGCGGCACGCTGAACCTCACCAGCGAGGCGCTGTTGTTCCTCGTAGCCGTCGTGGGCGTGGCCTGCATCGGCGGGGTGGTCTCCGCTCTGATCGCGGCGCTCACCGCTGCCCTGCTCCTCAACTACTGGTTCATGGCGCCAGTGGGCGAGTTCACCATGAGCGACCCGGACAGTGTGCTGGCGCTGGTGGTCTTCGCCGTCGTCGCCGCCACCGTGGCAGCCGCGGCGGACCGGTCCCTGCGCCTCTCCCGCCGTGCCGCGCGGGCCACGGCAGAAGCGGAAACGATGTCGTCGCTCGCGGGCAGCATCATCCGAGGCGACCAGACGATTCCGGCCCTGCTGGAACGTACACGGGAGACGTTCGGCATGGACACCGTCGAACTGACTCCCGAACCGCCCGACATCGGTCCGGGAACGGAGAGCGGACGTCCCGCCCGTCGCGAGGCGGGCCCCGCCCTTGCGGTGGCGGCCGGGCACGAAGCCTTCCTCGTCCTGCGCGGTCGTACGCTGCCGTCCTCCGAGCGACGCGTGCTGGCCGCCTTCGCCGCGCATGTCGGCGCGGCGGTCGAGCGGGCCCGGCTGGCCGAGGCCGCCGCCGAGGTCGAACCCATCAAGGCCGCCGACCGCCTGCGCACCGCCCTGCTCCGAGCCGTGAGCCACGACCTGCGAACCCCCTTGGCAGGGGCGCTGGCCTCGGTCAGCTCGCTGCGCAACCAGGAGGTCGAGTTCTCCGCCGAGGACCGCGCGGAACTCCTGGAGTCCGCCGAGGTGTCCTTGAACCGGCTCAACCGCCTGGTGGAGAACCTGCTCGATCTCAGCCGCCTGCAAGCCGGCGCGCTCACGCTCGACCTGCGGGCCACCACGCTGGAGGAGGTCCTGCCGGCCGCACTGGAGTCGCTGGACCTGACGCCCGGGAGCGGGCCCGCCATCGATGTGCAGAACCTCGAATCGGTACCGGCGCTTCAGGCCGATCCGCCCCTGCTCGAACGGGTACTGGCCAACCTCGTCGGCAACGCGGTCCGCCACGCACCCGCGGACCGCCCGGTGCTGGTGACCGCCAGCGCCCTGGCCGGGCGGGTCGACATAAGGATCGCCGACCGCGGCCCCGGGATCGCCACCGACGACCGCGAGCGCGCGTTCGAGCCTTTCCAGCGCCTCGGCGACCGCGACAACACCGCCGGACTCGGGCTCGGGCTCGCCCTGGCCAGGGGACTCACCGAGGCGATGGACGGCACGCTCACCCCCGAGGACACCCCGGGAGGAGGACTGACCATGGTCCTGTCCCTGCCCGTTGCCACCGTTGTGACAGCAGGGCGGTCCTGATCGCATGTCCTCATCCTTCCGCACTCTCCACCTGCGAGCTGGACTCGGCTATCACGCCCATCACGTGGTCGTTTGCGGGGACGACGGCTTAGCGCACCGCGCGGCACAGGGCCTCTACGCCGTGTGCGGCGAGACCATCACGGTCGTCCTGCCGTCGCAACGAGAGAGCCTCCGGGCACTTCCAGCCATCGATCTCACCTGAACCGGAATCGCGGCGCCGGTCACCTTGAACCCTGGCCCGGTCCGGTCCGGTCCGGTCCGGTTACGTCATTTTCACCATGGGGGTCTTATGTCATTCGATGAGGAATGGGCGGAGCTCAGGTCAGCGGCTGCCCGGAACCAGACTGCGATGCGGCTCAATCACCTGGATCCCGGAGGAGGCGGCGGACCGGGGCCACAGGGGGATCTGGTGGTCGCCCAGAAGGACCTGGCTGCGGTCGGCGACGCGGCGTTCACACTGCGGCAGAGGCTCGGCACCGACGGGGACCACGCCAAGACGAGCACGCACGAGGCGGCAGGCACGCTGAAGAAGGACTTCGCCCTGGGCGCCGCCCTCTCGACGGTCGCGGAGAAGTGGCACGACCAGGTGGGCACCTTGCTGGACGCCTGCGCCCACATCTCCAACCACCTGGACTACACGCAGAAGGCTCATGCCGGCGACGAGTACCGGATCGCGACGCAGTTCAAGTTCGCCCAGCTGGACAAGGGCTTCGAGGAAAGGGCGCAGCACTGATGGATCTGGACGCACTGCGTTTCGCGGACTTCTCGAAGCTGTCCACCGCGGTGGCCGACTGGACGGCCATGGCCACGAAGCTGTGGGAGCTGGAGTCGGATGCCCGAGGCGACCTCGGCGGGAAGGCGGCCAAGGCCGACTGGGCGGGCGTGAACGCGACCGTGACCCGGGAGTTCATCGGCAAGACCGCCAAGGAATTCAGCGACGCCGCCACCGAGGCCACCAGCATCGGAAACATCCTGCGGGACACCCACAGCGAGCTCGTCGACTACAAGAAGCGGCTGAACGAGGCCATCTCACGCGGCCTCGAAAAGAACCTGACCGTGGTGCCGACGGGCGGCGGCTTCACCGTCACGATGAACATCCACCCCGACCGTGCGGCCAAGGGCGCCACTGTGCCCGAGCACACCGAGGCCGACGCCACCGCCCTGCGCGACGAAGTACAGCGGATCCTGGAAGGGGCGACCGAGAGCGATACGACTGCGGCACAGGCTCTGACGATGCTGGTCGGCCAGACCCCGTACGGGTTCTCCGACGCCGCGTACTACGACCGTGACCGCGCCGCGGACGCCATGAAGGACGCCGACCGGATCGCGAAACTCATGGGGACCAAGGGGGACGACATGTCCCCGGAGGAGTTCGACAGACTCAACCGCGATCTCGCCAAGTACAAGGACGATCGCCTCTTCCAGGAGAAGCTCGCCACCACGATCGGCCCGCGCGGCCTTCTCGACTTCTGGGCCGACCTCGCCGACCCCTCCGACGGCGGCACCTTGCAGCGCTCCCGCCACGACCAGCTCGGCGACTTCCAGCGCAACCTCTCCCTCACCCTGGCCGGCGCCACCCAGTCCGACAGCCCGGCCATGCGGAATTGGGAGAACGACATGGTCAAGCTCGGCGAGGAGCGCGTCCAGACCCGCGGCAGCCAGGTCTACGGCTACCAGGTGATGAGCAACCTCATGCGCAGCGGCGACTGGGACAACCGCTTCCTGAACGAATACGGCAACGCCCTCGTCGCCACCGAGAAGAAGATGAAGCTCCCCGCCAACTACTGGAACGGCGGCGTCCCCCCTGTCCCCAAGATGAACTTCATCGGCGAGGACTTCGGCCGCGACCCCCTGACCGGCTTCATGACGGCTCTGGCCGCCAGCCCGAACGCGGCGACGGAGTTCTTCAACACCACCCAGCCCACCGACAACGCCCAGTACGTCCTCGGCGACCGGCAGACCTTCGACGACACGCCCCTCAACACCAAGGACGGCAACGCCGCACGGGAGGCCACGGGCGCCGCCCTGGTCTCTGCAGCCACGGGAGTCGACCCCAACAACATGACAACGCGTCCCGACGACCTCACGCCTGAACACCGCCAGGTTCTGGACCGCTCCCTGAAGTACCTCTCCGAGCGCGGCGACGAGTTCCCCTCCGAGATGCGCGACGACATGGCCAAGGTCCTTTCCGCCCACAGCGATGTCGTACACCACTCGGCCAGCGCCATGTCGGACACGCCGGACGACCCCCGCCAGCTCGACCGCCACCACCTCCTGGAGGTGAGCAAGCAGGTCTCCCGCGACCAGAATTCCTACGGCATGCTCAACGAGGCCATGAACCGAGAAATGATCAAAGACATCCACGCAGAGCACCCGCGTGACCCCAACGAGACGCTGCAAAATGCGGGCCGTACGGTCGGCTTCCTCGAAGAGGCCCGCTACCAGGCCCTCAAGACCGACAAGGATGACCCCACGTGGGAAGCCAAGTGGCGTTACCACGGCTTCGGCGGAGCAGCCAACTTCATCCCCGTGGTCGGCGACATAGCACAACGGGGTGTCGACGCCCTCGCCTACCAGTGGCAGCTCGACGAACAGGCGCGGATCGACGCGGGAGTCCAGGACCAGAACGCGAAGACGTTCACGCACCGGGAGAACCAGCTGAGGGCGCTCTCCGAGGAATGGGCCAAGGCGAACCCCGGGCACTCCTACACTCCGCGCACGCTGGAGCAGGAGATCAACACGTCCGCGGTGACGGGAAACGTCTCGGCCAAGGGTTTGGCAGGCACCCCGTGAGGCGCCTGCGCACGGCCATGATGGCCGCTGCGGGGGCCGCGGCACTGATCGCAGTGACCGGGTGCAGCGAGGGCAGGGAGTACGCGCTGCCAGGCGACATATGCGGCGTGGCCGTCGATTCGGCCCTCATCGCACCGCTGCTTCCGCCTGGCGCCAAGCTGGAGCAGTCGACGTACTCAGCCAGGCCGCACGCTCCGCGGTGCGAACTGACCGTGGACAAGAACACCGTCCTGACTGTGAAAGGCGACGTGACCACGGCGGACGAAGACGTCATGGCTGGCATCGGACAGCGCTTGGCAAGCTCCGGCGATCCCGCACAGATCGACGTGGGCGACGCTGCCCGCGTTGCCGACTCCATGGCCGTCGCGGTCGCACGGTGCACTTACGAGGGCAAACCCAGCCAGTTCGTCGTCGAGATCTACCCGCCCATCAAGGCCTCCGACGTACCCGCACGCCGTGAGGCCCTCACCCGTCTCATGACCGTGTACTTCCCCGCGGCCCAGAAGGCAGTGGGCTGCACGTCCTGACCGGAACGGCCGCTGGGGAATCCGCGCCGCCCCATACCCTTCGACGTAGGACGCAGCCTGTGCATCACGACCACGAACCGGTCTTCAAGCGGAGCAAGTGGGGAACGAACCGCTATTACTACAACCCTCGCAACCCCGTCGGGCTCGCCCTCATCGTCCTCACCGTGCTCGTCGTCGGGACGATGCTGATCCTCATGGCCAACCGGGCCGGACCGTTCGAGCCATCGCCTGCCCCCGCACCGTGGAAGCCCGCGCCGGTCACCACCGGCCCGCCAGGCCACTAAACGGACTGGGGTTGGCCTCGGACCGGAGCCCCGTCAGAATGCCGTAGCCATCACATCAGCGGTGCGTCAGGGTCCGGTGCTCAGGCTCATACCGGCCCTAACGTCATCCCCATGGGACGACGTTTCGCTCAGTCCGAGACCGGCGCGCACGCCGGAGCCTCGGAGCATCCAGGGCCTCTCTCACACGACATCCACTGGGCCGGCGAGAGGCGCTCGGCCATCGGTGTCGCGTCCCTCCTCTGCACAGCCCTGCTCGCCATGGACGCGGGTTTCGGCAAGCTCGACGCGACCCGCGGCGCCCTCTGGACCGGCCTGGCCGCCCTCCTCTTCGTGATCCTGCTGCCGTCCAAAATCTCCGTAGGTCCCGGTCTGCTGAGCGCCCGAGGACTGCTGGTGGAACACACTGTCCGCACCGACTCCCTCGTCTCGGTCAGGTGGTCCGACGGGGTGGCCCAGCGGATGATCCTCCGCGACACGGAGGGAAGCCAGGTCGAGATCGATCCGACCGTCCTGGCCCGCAATCCCGCGATGTGGAACCGCCTCGACACGGACACCCGCACATCGATCCAGCGCGGCACTCTGCTGCGCGGCGAGATCGCCCTGCGCCGGCTGGCATCGCGTATCGACCGCGAGACGGCCCTCACAGTCTTCAAGGTCTCAGGCCTGCAGTGATCAACGGTCGGTGACTTCAGTGCACCCGGGCAGTGGCTGACGCGAGTCACTGATCCTCCGCCGGGGAGGGCGCAGACGGGGTGATCGGCCGCCGGGAGGCCGCCGCCGGAAGCGTGAGCGTCACGGGAAAGCCGGGGCCGACGGCTGCGGTTTCCAGGGTGCCCCCCATGGTCTCCGTGAGGTCACGGCACATCCGCAGTGTCAGACTGTCCGGCGTGCGACTCGGATGTGTGCCGCATTCCGCGCCCTGCACAGCGCCGTTGGTGCCGTCCGTCATATGGATTTCCACCTGACCGGACCGGGTCTTGCCTGTCAGCCGCGCGGGCCGGTCCGGCGGGCTGTGGCGCTGGGCCTCGGCCGCCAAGGCGGTCAGCACGCGCGTGAACACGGCCGCGTCGGCGATCACGTCAGGCAGTAGCTCCGGCAGGCTGCATTGGATCGTATGGCCACCGGGACCCAAGTCGTCCAGAACGGCGGTCAGCAGCTCGTCGAGATCGACCGGTCGCAGATACAGATCCAGCGCCCCGGCGTGCAGGCGGCTCAACTCGTCGAGATCCGAGAGAAGCTGGACCGCACGCCGCACCGACGACCGGGCTATGGCGAGGTTCCGGCTCTCCCTCGTATCCGTGCCGACGCCGACGCCGAGGCCATCCAGCGCTTCGTCGGCTGTGCGCAGTGGGCCGCGCAGATCGCGGCTCGCGGTGAGGAGGAGCGAGGCCCTGGTGTGCTCGGCTGCGGCGCGCAGGCCCGTTTCGGCATCGTGGGCAGCAAGCCGGCCGTGCGAGTAGGCCATGCCCAACTGGGCCGCTCACGCTCCCAGTACGCGCTGGTCGTCGCTGCTCAGCGGGCGCCCTCGGGCAGCCAAGGTGAGGTCGTCGCCGACGGGGCTGTCCACATCCGCGTCGTACGGGCGCTCGGGTGGATCCTCGCCGGTGCTGGCGACGACGTACCAGCGGGGCTCGGCGGCATGCCCCGTATCGCGTTCCAACAGACTCACCGCCTCCAGGCCGAAGTCCTCCCGTACCTGTTCGAGCAAGGTCGGCAGGTCCTGGCCGTGCATCATGGCGGTGGCCAGCCGACTCAGTGCCCGGGCCTCGGAACTCGCGCGGACGGCCTGGTACGTGCTGCGTGCGGCCGCACCCGCGGCCATGCCGACGATGACGGCCGTGACGACGTACACCACCAGCGCTATGACGTCGGCGAGGTGCTGGACGCGCAACGAGTGCATCGGCGGGGTGAAGTAATAGTCGGCGAGCAGTCCCGCGGCAAGAGCGGCCACCAGTGCGGGAACGAGGCCACCGACCAGGGCGACCACGACAACAGCCAGCAGGTAGAGCACCAAGGCAAGGGAGAGATCCACGTGCTCGCCCAGGAGAACCAGGAGGGCGGTCAGGCCCGGGAGCATGATCGCCGCGAGCAGCATCGCCGTCCAGAAGCGCCGTGGGCCGGTGGCGCGGCTCGGGTGCGGCAGTCGCAGGGCGGAAGTCGAGCCGGCGGCGTGCTCATGGGTGATCACGAGTACGTCGATGGGGCCGGATCGCCGGATCGTCCGGTGCCCCACACCGCCGCGGAGGAACGTGGAGAGCCTTCCGCGGCGGCTCGCGCCCAGCACGATCTGCGTGACGTTCTCGGCCTCCGCGAACTGAAGCAGCGCCTCGGGGATGTCGTCGCCGGTGGTCTGGTGGTAGCTGCCGCCCAGTGACTCCACCAGGGCCCGCTGGGCGGCGAGGGTGGCCGGATCGCCGTGGGGGAGGCCATCGCTCGGTACGACGTGCAATGCCAGCAGCTCACTGCCGGGGACTCGGGCGCTGATCCGGGTGCTGCGGCGGATCAGAGTGTCTCCCTCGGGGCCGCCGGTGAGGGCGACCATGATGCGCTCGCGGGTTTCCCAGGGGGTGGTGATGCCGTGTTCCGCGCGGTAGCGCTGCAGTCCTTCCTCGACGCGGTCGGCGAGCCACAGCAGGGCGAGTTCGCGCAGGGCCGTGAGGTTGCCGACGCGGAAGTAGTGGGTGAGGGCGGCCTCGATGCGGTCCGAGGGATAGATCTCGCCGTGCAGCATGCGTCGGCGCAGCAACTCGGGCGGCAGGTCCACCAGTTCGATCTGGTCCGCGCGGCGTGCCACCTCGTCGGGCAGGGTCTCGCGCTGCGGGACACCGGTGATCTGCCGGACCACGTCGCCCAGGGACTCCAGGTGCTGGACGTTGAGTGTGGTGACGACGTCGATCCCCGCGTCCAGGAGTTCCTCGACGTCCTGCCATCGCTTGGCGTGGCGGGAGCCGGGCACATTGGTGTGGGCCAGTTCGTCGACCAGGGCGGCCTGCGGCTGGCGGGCGAGCACCCCGTCCAGGTCCATCTCGGTGAAGCTCGCCTCCCGGTACTTCATGGCGCGCCGGGAAATGATCTCCAGCCCCTCGGCGAGGGCGGCAGTGGGCCGTCGCCCATGCGGCTCGACGAAACCGACGACCACATCAGCACCGGCCGAGGCCAGCCGCTGCCCTTCCTTGAGCATCGCGTACGTCTTTCCCACCCCCGGGGCGGCCCCGAGGTAGATCCGCAATCGCCCACGCGCCATCGACGGGCTCCTGCCCGCTCGTCACACCCCCTCGGCCCCCGCATCCCATGGTGCGCCCAACCGCGCTCCCGCGCTCGCAATCCGCGCGCAGGATCGCCGGTCAGACGCCCCGATACGAGAAACGGCTGCTCTCGGGCGGCATGGCTTCCCCACACACGGTGTCGAGGACGGCGGCGAGGCAGCGAATCGGACCGTCGTCCCCGGGCTCAGCCTCCTTGGCCTGTGCCTCTCGGACGCTGCGCACGCGTGATCAACACCAGGGCGAACAGCAACACCACGGTGCCGGGCATGGTGAACATGGTGCGGTAGGCGGAATCGACCGCCAGGAGACCGATCAGCTGGGTGCCCAGCGCGATCGCGATCAGGAGTTGCGCCCAGCCGAAAAGCCTGACGCGGACGATGTGTCGCCGCTGCCAGGGCAGCAGCCAGCCCCTGCTGAGTGTGGCGATGCCGGAGCCGGCGAGCAGTAGCGCTGTGACAGCGATCAGTGCACCGATGCCGTAACGGATCCCCATGCGGGCGCTCCTTTCAGTGGGTGTGTGCCATGGGTGATTGTTGTGGGCCGTACGAGGGCCCGGCCGACCGGGCCTGCGGATCGTGGTCGATGTTCTGACCCCTTCGGATCAGTCGGCTTCGACACGGGCTTCCACGTCCTCGATGCCGGAAGGACGTCCGGCTCGGACCCAGCGGAGGTAGAAGGCTCCGCCGATGGCGAGGGTGGCGACCAGGGAGAGGACGGGCCAGCCGCGGAGGAGGTTCACCAGGAGGGTGAAGGCCACCGCGACGGCCGCCATGGCATTGAGCCAGGCGAGGGCGGGCTTGCGCTCGGTACGGGCGAAGCGGGTCATGGCCATCAGCCCTACGAGGAAGCTGACGAAGACCGCGACCGCGTAGAAGAGGACGAGTTCCTGCTCCTCCCCTGCCGCGGCCACGATGATCACTGCCGCCGCCGCCAGGTAGACGAGGACGGACCAGTACGGGGTGTGGTGCCGGTTCGTCCGGCCCAGCGCTGACGGCAGGACGCCCGGGTGTTCCGGGGATCCGGCGAGGGCCTTGAGGAGTCCGGGGCCTGCCTGGAAGGAGGAGCTGGCGGCGGCGAGGAGCAGGAGGGAGCTGGTGAGCTGGAAGGCTCCGTAGAGCCAGCCGGATCCGGTGGCGGCGTGGGCGATGTCGGCGATCTGGGTGGAGTCCTTGCCCGGGATGCCGATGTGGAGGCGTACGGCGAGCGCGGTCAGCGCCAGGGTGAGGCCCCCGACGATGATCAGAAGCAGGGCAAGGGTGCCGCGCCCGAAGCGGCGGCGGTGAGTGTCGTCCAGCTGCCCGAGCTGGGCGATGGCCGTGGACGGCGCCTCGATGCCGGTGGCCAAGGCCATTGCAACGGGGAAGGCGAGGACGACCGCGAGGGCGGAGGAGCGCCCGGGTCGGTCGAGGCCGGGGCCTCACCGATCGCGTGCGGCGAGACGAAGCCGCGTACGAGTACGACGACGCAGACGAGTACGAAGAGCACGGTCATGACGGCGAACAGCAGCCGCCCGCCGTGTCCGAACCAGGTCAGCCCGGCGACGACCAGCAGCAGGAGGAGGGCGAGCGGGACACGGAAGGGCGCGGCGGCGGGGAAGAGGGCGATCACGGCGCTGGCGGCGGCCGCGATGGAGATCCCGATGGTCAGGACGAAGTCGACGACGAGCGCGCCGATCGGAACGAACGTCCAGCGCGGCCCGAACGCGCGCCCGGCCGCGGCCGCCGCCCCACCGCCCTTGGGAAAACGGCGCACCAGCTGCCAGTAGTTGGCGGTGACCACCACGACCAGGCCCACCACCAGCGACATCGTCGGCAGCAGAAGGGCCAGATCACCGTGCAGGGCGCGCAGCGCCGCCTCGATGGCGTACGCGACGGAGGAGACTGGATCTGCGATCACGGCGAAGGCGAACGCGAAGAAGAGGACCGAGCGGCGCGGACTGCGGCGGCCGGGCCCGCCTGGCAGGGGCGCAGGCGCAGCGGGCTGCTGTATGGCGGTCATGAGGGATGCCTTTCAGGGCGAGAGCCGGAGCCCACGGAATGGCCCATGGCTCCTGACCGCCGACCAGACTTCCCGGCACACCAGTCGTCAAGACTACGTCAGAAGTCCGTTAACGAAGAGCCGAAATCCGCTGTGTTGACAGGGCACTTGAACGCTGAGCCCGCTGGCCAGCCGCATGGCTGCGTCCAGTCAGCGGCCGGTGACCACGGCTGGTCCGGTCGTCGTCAGGTCGGCGGTGCGGTTCAGGCGTGCGTCGCGGTGAGCTTCGGCTGCCAGGAGTTGAGCAAAGACTTGGGAGGCTGCCCCTTTTCGCCGCCGGGAGTGGTGGTGGCGACATCGTCCCGCGTGGCGCCGGTACACCGCCGGTTCCTGCGTACCCAGGGCGCGTCGCGCCTACCGCTACTTCTCGTTCCTGGCGGTGATCGTGCGGCGGATCCCGTACGCGGCGGCGCCCGCGGCCAGGACCGCCGCGCCGGTGATCACCGATGAGCCCGGCAGGGCGAAGGCCAGGACCAGGCAGCCTGCCAGCCCCACCACGGGAATGATCCGCGCCGGCCGTCCTTCGGCCGCTGTGAGGGTCCAGGCGGAGGCGTTGGCGATCGCGTAGTAGACCAGGACGCCAAAGGAGGAGAAGCCGATCGCCCCGCGTACGTCGGCGGTCGCGGCGAGCACCGCAACGACCGCACCGACGACGAGCTCGGCCCGGTGCGGCACCTGATTGCGGGGGTGGACGGCGGCCAGGGCGTGCGGCAGGTGCCGGTCCCTGGCCATCGCCACACCCCGCGCAGGTACGGGAGTTGGGTGTGCCGGTAGTCCGGGACGACGATCCACTTCGCGCCGCCCTTGTCGCCCTTATCGCGTCGGATCTTCTCCCCCAGGAGGAAGCCCGAGGTGAAGTCCTTGATGTCGATCCTGAACTCGACCTTCTCACCAGAGGGCGTTGCGGGAACCGCTCTGATGTCGTAGCTGTCCAGACCGGGCCAGAGGTCCACCTGGACACCGCGCTCCCGCAATACCTCGAACAGGGCGATCTCCGTGAGACCGGGAACCGTGGTGTACCGCCACGGTCCACGCTTGAGCGCCCAGTGACCGGCGGCCGGGACCGCCACCGGGATCTCCCCACGCACCTCCGGGGCGAGCACCTTCGCCTCCGCCGATAGCCGCGGTACGTCCAGCGTCGGCAGCAGTACCGGGGGCGCACCGACCTCGGGGATGGAGAACATGTAGTGGGCGCCGAGTGTTTCGGCGTGCGCCGGATACAGGCACCGCACCCGGCCCATCCGCTCCCCGGGGCGCCCGTGGACGGTTACCTTCATCGGCCATCGGCAGAACGGACACGCGAACCACCACTGTTCGAACAGGGCCGCGTGATCGATCGGCTCGTAGAACTGGAAGATCCGAGCCGGGAGACCAAGCTCCGTGATCTCCTCTTCCGTCCCCGACGGCACCGTCGACAGGCTCCGCCGGCCGTTCACGTAGTCGCCCTGTCGGCCGGTCTGCCGCAGCACCTCGTTGACGATGACCTGATCCAGCTCCCCGTCCAGCTCCTCGATCGTCGGGGGCGAACCGTCGCGCCGGGTCTTATGCCTGACTGCGTCCAGGACCATCTGCTGCTCGTACGTGATATCGAACAGCTCGTCGGCGGGGTACCCGTCGGGGTCGATCAGATGGACCCCTTCCAGTTCCTCCGGCTCGACACCCGCTGGAAGGAGACCGGCGAGGTCGCCAGTGAGGGAGTCCAAGAAACCGGAGAACGTCAAAGGGTGCGCGGGGCCCCGGGCGGCGAGGATCTCGCCATGGGCATCCATCAGGGTCTGGAGCCGCTTCGTGGGTTCCCCGTCGCCGGCGGTGAAGGCCGGGACAGCACGGGCGGCCGCCTTCATCACCCGCTCCCGGGCCTCCTGGTCAGTCATGTGCCGTGCTGGCATGTCATGAGTCACGGCCGAACCCTAAAGGCCGCCACTGACAATGCCGCCGATCAGGCGGTTTCTTCACCTTCTGGGGTAGTGAACTCCACTTGGGGGTAGAGGCGTTCATACTCTGTGCGGTATGCGCGAATGTGTTCCCATCCCGCCTCGTTGACGAACCACCAGTACTCGCCGACAGGGCCCGTGTCGTCCGCGCCAGCGTAAACAGGGTAGGAAGCGATAAACCCGCGGGCAGCGTGTCCGCCCCGGATCTTCCCGGAGTCCAGGTACATGCGGGCCTTTCCCAACATCCGCTCGGGAAGGCCCTCGTCTCCTTCCTTCGCGAGCATCACCAACTTCTCCCACAGCCATGCCGAAAGCAGGTGCTTCGGGGGGCGCCCCGTGGGGGGAATATCCAGGCCGGCGCGCACGCAGGCTCGGCCAGCACGGGTCACCTTCACCATCACTTGGCGAAGGATTCCCCAGTCGGGGACCGTGACCATCTCCTCCTCCGTCTCGATGAGCCCACGCCGTGTCAAGGCCCGCAGCGTCGACCCTGCGGCGGTGTCGTGCTCACCCTCCGTCCGGAGACGCTCCTGAATCGTGGTGTAGTCGGCCGGGAGATCCCCATGCACCGAGAAGACGAGCCGCCGCCATCGCGCAGCCGGACCAGGGCTCTTACGGTTCGCACTTGCCCTCTCCGCTCGGCGCTCGGCACGCTGATCCTCCTCGAAGATCACCCTCAGGTATGTACGTTGCCGGTCGTTGAGGGCGACCCAGGCTTTCGCGGCCTTCGTCGTTGCAGGGCGGGACACGGGGACTGCGGATCTCGAACTCTTGCCGCTGCCACTGTTGTCGCCGGACTTTTCGGAGCGAGACAGTGTGAGCACCCAGGCATCCATCACCGCTCGCACCGGGACGCCATAAACATGCGCGAGAACGGCCTGTACGCGGTTCCGCGCATCCGGCGAGGCCCAGGAAGCTGGCAGCTCTCCTCTCTCCGCCCTCAAGAGTCTGGGGCGCGAGATGGGAACGGCAACTCGACCTAGAAGGGGTCCACACATGGCGACAACTTCGGCTGCGGTCAACCCTGCGCTCATGCGGAGATCTGCCAGGAGGAAGGAGTCCGGATCGGTCTGCATGAGGTAGGACGGTTCGCACTCCAGAACCCTTGCTAGCTGCATCAATCGGTTCGGGGAGGGAGCACTCTTGCCAGTCTCATAACTCGTGATGCGGAAGACATCGGCACCGATCAAGACACCCAGATCCGTCTGGGACAACCCCTTCGCCTTCCGCGCCCTACGCAGCCTGTCGGGCCAGATCGGAACCCGGTTCCTGGTCATGCGCTAACTCTAGACACCTTGCTGTCACGTGACACGCACTGGTGATGGAGCCTGTGCGTCAGCAACACCTCCATGCGCGTCGAACTCGTCGGGCTTGCTGTGGCATGACTCCGCTCTCAGAAGCAGTTGTCCTACCGATCAGTTCGCTTGGCGATCGAACGAGGGTTCCCGCCCGGGTGGTCTTCCGGTGGCCCTGGCATAGAGATGCGGCATCCTGCACAGCTCGTGGGTGTCGAAGCCCCACGAGCAACAAAGAGGCCCCGGTGTCGCAGCCTTGTGTGCCGATGTCCGCGGAGTCAAAACTCCGTTGCCGGGATTGTGTGATTGCCTCGCGCGCCTGTACGGAACGTCGCTGACGCTCCCGGGCGGGCGGGCCTATCCCTCCGACATGACGGATCCGGAATGGGCGACCGTGCGCGACCTGTTGCCTGTGCCGACCTGGATGACCGGGAGGGGCTGGCAGCCGGAGGGCCACTGTCACCGGGAGATCATCGACGCGATCCGCGACCTGGTCACAGGCGACATTACGCGGCGGGCGATGCCGGCCGACTTCCCTCTCTGGGACCGGTACCCGACCTGGCTTCCACCACGCCCACCAGCCACTGGTAGTCGGGGCGGCGCTGGCCGGTGACCCATCTCGGCGGTGGCGAACTGTCGTTGACTGTGGTGGACCGCATGAAGTGGCACGCCTATGGCACAGTCCAACACCCGCTTGGGGGGTTCGGGTCATGGTGGCTTTGGTGCCTGAGGAACATCCAGGGCCGAGGGGGCCAGTACCCACAGCAGAGCCCGGCCGGTCAGCGGTGTCGTGGCGATCAGGGCCAGGTAGATCTCGATGACCGATCCGTCACCGCTAAGGACGTCGAGGTCGCCGGACAACCGCGACAGCAGATAGACGGCGGCATCGACAATGAGCCAGGAGGCGAGATTGGCCCCGATCCACCATTTCCATCGTCTGGTGACCTTGCGGAGCACCAGCGACTGCGACAAGCCGAGCAGGGGCCCCAGGGCCAGGCTCTGGCTCGCTGCCAACAGGTAGGCCGTGGACACATTCTTGTGAGAGGTCTGCGCACTGATCACGGCAGGCATGATCACCAGCAACCAGGCCAGCAGCGCCGGGCCGATATTGGCAGTGACCCACGCCCTGCGCGGCACGGGCACCCGCTCCCGCACGACCAGCCACTGCAGTGCCCCCAGAACACCGCCGAACAGCACGGCTCCCAGCGTCGCCACGAGCAGCGCCACCAAAACATGGTGGCTGGCAAGACTCAGGTGGAGCACGTCACTGCCCAACAGCGCCAGCACAAAACCGACGGTCAGAACGATGAGGAACGCGATCGTGTTGTAAGCGATCCACCGCCAGTACAGGCGAGCGTCCCATCCGCTCGGCGGGGTCGCCCCAAGGCCGGAATCAGAAGCGGTCATCACCCACTCCTCTGATCTTCAGCCTAATCCGCCGTCACCTTGACCACCTTGTGGACCTGGGGTGTACCGCCCAGTTCCTTGAGCATTTGTGCCACGGCCCCGGTCTCGAAGTCCCAGGTGAGCACACCCACCGCTGCATGACCCGCGTCGAGGTTGCCGGCGATGCGCGCCGCTTCCTCCTCGGTCATCTTCAGGCCCTTGTGGAAGAACCCGCCGATGATCCCGCCTCCGGCTCCGCCGCCGAGCACACCTCCGGCCAGGGACAGGCCGCCGGTGGGTATCGCCGCGACCAGGCCCAGTGCGACGCCGACCCCCATGCCTCGCTTGCCGGCCTTCCTCCCGAGCTTGTGCTGCTTGGGATTGCCGTGCTTGTCCCTGACGAGCACGCCGATCGCATCGACCTTCATGTACTCGGTGGCCTTCTCCCAGGTCCTCAGCATCTTTGCGGCCTGGTCGGCTTCGTCCTCGCTGTCGAAGAACGCCAGGACGAGTTGCTGCTGATCCCCTGCGGAGTCTTCCCTGTCTTCCCGCGGGGTCACGGCGTCCTCTCGCGTGATCCCGTGACGCTCGAGGTACTCGAAGACCTTCGCGGCGCCGTCTGACTTCCCGTCCAGCTCGGACCGCATCCAGTCCCGCAACGCGTTCTCGTGGTCGAGCAGGTCATCTCCGAGTGCCTTCAGCTCGGGGGTGCCGGCGCCCTTGCCGAGACGCTTGAACAGTGGATCGACCTCTTTGGTCTCTTCCACCGTGGCCTTCGCGAGGCTTTCGAACGTGCTGAAGTGCCGCGCGAGCGCCGCTCCGGCCCTTCCGAGTTTTTCGGCTGTCTCCAGGGTGACGTGAATGCCGGCTTCGTGGGCGAAAGGCTCGCAGTAGTGGGTGTTGAACCACTCCATCGTCGCGCACGCCGTCATCTCGTCGGCATGCTCGGGATACATTTTGGTCAGTTCTTCAAAGAGACCCACACCGAAGAACTCACCCTCCCACGCGAGCTTCAGGACCGTCTTCTCCGTGTGGCTGCCAGCGAACCGATGCTTCTCCATGAACGTCATGACACGCACCTCCGGGGCTGCGCCGAACCGGGACTCCACCTGCCCCCAGGGCATCCTCGCGAGCCGTCACCACGACCGGCTGAGCAGGGGCTCACTGTCGGCATCGGGGCCGCCACACGCCAGATCGGGGGCGCCGGTGACCTGCCACGACGCCATGCCGCGCCAACGCTCCGCCGCTCTGGAGAGCCAAGCGTGCACCGCAGGGCGGTAGCCGCACATACGCGCCAATACCGCCCATAGAACACTACCCGGGTCGGATTACCTCCGCCTGCGGCCGTGCCGAGCGGGGCGTAGACATAGCGCGGCGGCCCAGCCAGCGAGCAGAGGCCGCATCGTGTGCACATCGATCTCGATGGGACGCCGCCTCGGCCGATACCGGGCCCGGGGAGATCACCCGGCCATGGCTGGGCCTCCTTTTGGGGCATCCCAAGGCCGTCCTGGCAGGTGACTCGCTCGCGCTGTACCCGACGGTCACGCGAGGCAACAACCGACTCGCACGCGCCACCCACTCCGGCCATGCGTGAAGTACGCACAACTCAGCGGCATGCCCCAGACGTCGCCTCTCGATGCGATGTGTATCGGACCTCGTGGCGGAGCCGTACCCATCAGGGAACGGGCACGGCACCAAGGCTCAGCGGTGGTGGTGAAGACGAACGAAGGGGATCGCTCGGCGCAGCAGCTGGACCAGCTGTCTCAGCTCCGGGCCGCGGCCCCGCCTGCGGCCAGGTAGCCGTCGATGTCGCGGGCGGAGCGGTAGCCGCTCTCGATCGCTCCGTCGATGAATCCGCGCCACGTGCTCGACGAGTCGGCGCCCGCGAAGAACAGCCGCCCCTCGGTGGTGCGCAGGTCCGGCAGCACCTTCGCCAGCTGTCCCGGCCGGTAGATGCACCACGTGCCCAGCGCGAGCGGGTCGTTGGACCAGTCCCAGCCGACGATGCTCTCCACCTCGACACCCGGCAGGAGCGGCTGCAGCGCAGTCTGCATGCCCTGGACGTCGTCGAACTGGGCCATCTGCAGCTTGCTCGGGTTGGCGGAGAACACGATCAGCCACGAGCCATCCGGACCATGGGTATAGGTGACCACGAAGTTGACCGCCTGGGCCTCGGGGGCCACGATGCTCACGTTGCCGATGTCGCCCTTGACGCGGACGAAACACTTCCTGCCGGCACCCGCGTGTCGATCGGCCGACGCGGTCCGCTTGATCTCGGACAGGCCAGGCTCGAACGCCACGCTGTTCAGCACGTTCATCGGCAGCGCGATCAGAGCGGTCGGCGCGCTGACGGCCTCGCCGCTCTCCAGCTCGACCCGTACTCCGCCGTCGGTCTGGACGACACGCCGCACGGGCGAGTTGAGGCGGATATCGGCCAGGGTGGCCTGCCCGGCGATGGAGTTGATCAGCTCCCGTGTCCCCTTCACCAGCTTCGTTGCCGACAACGCGGCCATGGCCTGCGCCGCGCTGTACCCGGCCAAGGCGTAGCAGCGGAAGATCTCGCTCGCACCGGACTGATCGAGGGGGCCGAACGCGACCAGGCAGCACATCCCCTCCACCCAGTCACGCAGCGCCGGCTCGGCCTTGAAGGTGTCGAGCTGCTCGCGCATCGACCGCTTGCCCAGGCCCTCCGGGTCCGAACTCACCGTTTCCAGGAACGGCTCCGGGAACAGGGTCATGCCCGGGGCGCAGAACTCGTCGAACGCCGCCAGCGCCCGCTCGGCATCTTCGTCGGACAGGTCCACGACGCGGCCGTCGGAGACGACCGCCTGCCGCAGTCCCTCCAGCACCGGGAACGTCTCGGTCTCGACCTTGTACCGGTCGATCTCGGACCACACGTGCGGCTGCAGGGGGTGGACCCACGTGCCGCCGAACTCCATCGGATGCCCGTCGTGGTCCTTGGTGTAGGTCCGGCCGCCCAGCCGGTCACGCGCCTCGACCAGGACCGCCCGGCGCCCGCGCGCAGACAATTCACGCGCCGCCGTCACACCGGCAAATCCGCCGCCCACGATCACTACATCAACTTCAGAATCTGACGTCGCCACAATCTGCTCCCTCACGGTCGTCTGGCCTGACTCGCGAGCCACTATCCGGGAATGGGCGGCAGCTGATCACGCGCCACGCTCTGCCTGGAATTGCCATCTTTTCGATTGACCTGCTCTGGTAGGCCGGCGCCATTGTCACGCTGCGCACAGCTCCCATTCCTAGCCCACGACGAAGAACTTCATGAACGGCGAGCGGGTTCGCCACGTGGCCGTGAACCCGGCCGGGAAGGAATAGATGCCCCCGGCAACGAGCTCGATCTTCCCGCCGTCAGCAGTTTCCAGCTCGGCCTCACCCTCGATCACGTGGAACGTGTCGGTGGCCGCGGGCTTGTACGGGAACTCAGCGCCCTCCTCGGGGCCGATCCTCCACAGTCCCGATACCTGGCCCTCTTCTGCCTGGACGAGCCAATGAATCTCCCCCGTCTCCCGCCCGTCCTCAACGTAGGTTTCCCACGTCTGGGCCGTTACGGATGAGCTTGCAAAACCCGCAGTATTCATCGCTCTTTCCCTCCGCAGGGAGGCCGGCCAAGCCCGCAAATCTTCCGCGCGCGGCCGACGACAACGATGTCGGAGACCAGTCCGCTCGCTCACACCGCCGATACCGGGCGGCGTCCCCCGATACGCGGGCAGTGGCCCCACCTCTGACGCAGGAACCGCCAATTCTCCGTATGACCCTTCTGGTCGCATTCCCCCCGCGCATACACCACGGTACGCACGTTCCCGTCTTCGAGCCGCCCGTACCCGAGAACCCCGGGATGTGAGCTCGGGTCCATGCGGCGCCGGCCTCGTCGGCGCGGCGAGGCTGTCGCCCAGATCGGGCGTGAGTGAGGGCAAGGGCGCGCACTTCCCCGGGTCCCGGGGGTGAGGGCATCACAGTGTTACCGCGCGGTGCCGATGGGGTCGGCGAATCGACGAGGTCTCTTGCCTGTGAGGAGGTATCGATGACGACCTGCGTCGATCCGACGGCGTTCGAGGTGCGGATGAACGCGGCGATGTAGCCGGACGCCGACCACACGGCGACGACGAGGCCGACGACCGCCAGGAGCGATCCGACGCCGGAGTGGCCCTGGAGCTGCTGCACGGCGTCGGTGATCACGTCCCGCGCCGAGCCGGGTGCCAGTTTCTGCAGGTTGTCGAGGACCTGCTTCGTCGCGGACTCCCCCGCGAGGCCCAGCAGGGACACCAGCACGAGCAGGGCGGGGAAGAGGGCGAGGACTCCGTAGTAGGTCAGTGCTGCGGCCCGGTCGGCGAGCTCGTCGTCCTTGAATTCCTTCACGGTGCCGCGCAGCACGGCCTACCACGACCGCCTGGGCAGCTCGGTGGGCCGGTCGGGTGCCCGCTCCTCCACCTGCGGATCCGGTCCGGCCGTGCTCTCACGGCCGGTGCCCCCGCGATCGTCGTCTCCGCCTGGGCCTGGCTTGGGTGCGCGTGTCATACCCTGCGGCTTTCCACTGCGGCGCCGCTCATGTCCGCGAGGGCACGTGAGAACCCGGGCCTTGCCCGCAGGGGCGCCTGGATTGCCCCACGTCTCGGTGATGGCCGGCCGCCGCGCTTGCCCGCGGCGCGACACCAGGGCAGGGAGCCGGCGGGGCCAGGACGGCCCCCGGTGCAGGCTTCTACAGCCAGCCGTTGCGGCGGAAGGCACGGTAGAGGGCACCTGCCGCGAGCGTCATGAGACCGACGGCGAGCGGGTAGCCGTAGGTCCAGCCGAGTTCCGGTATGTGCTCGAAGTTCATGCCGTAGACGCCGGCGACCATCGTGGGGATCGCGAAGATCGCCGCCCACGCGGAGATGCGTCGCATGTCGTCGTTCTGCCAGGTGCCCACGCGAGCCTGCTGCGCGCCGAGGACCGAGTCCAGCAGTTCGTCCAGGGTCCGCACCTCGATGTCCGTGCGATGCAGGTGATCGGCGACGTCACGGATGTACGGGGCGATCTTCGGCTGGTGGTCCTTCTCACCCGGGCCGCCGGACAGGAGGCCTTGGACCACCGGAACGAGCGGCTGCACGGCGTCACGGAACTCGCGCACTTCCCGCTTGAGGGAGTAGATGCTCTCGGTGTGGTCGACGCGGGAAGACGAGAACACCTCGTCCTCGAGCCGGTTGAGCGTGGCGCTCACCCTTCGGGCGGCGTCGCTGTACGCATCGACGGCGACGTCCAGCACGGCGTGCAGCACAGCCCAGGGGCCATGGCTCAGCATGTCCGGATCGGCGTCCAGCCGACGGGCGGCCTCGGTGCAGGGATCGATCGTTCCGTGGCTCACGGTGAGAACGCTACGGGGGCCTACGAAGATCATGACGTCGCCGGTCTCCACCGCCGTTTCTTCTTCCACATACCGGAGGGTCTTCAGCGCGACGGCCAGGACGTCGCCGAAGCGCTCGCGTTTCGGACGCTGTCGCCCGTGGAGAGCGTCCTCGACGGCCAGCGGGTGAAGGCCCAGTTCCTCGGCCAGCTCGACCAGTTCACCTTCCGAGGGGCCTGCCAGCCGGACCCAGGCGAAGTCGCCTTCGCCCATGTCCCGCAGCTGCTTGAGGGCAGACTGGCAGGCGTCGTCCGGCAGCTCGCACTCCACATGCTCCGACCGGCCCGAGTCCTGGTCGTATATGACACATTCCATCTCCCGCGCATGCTTCACCGGCTCCATTTCATGCGCCCGCAGCCGGCTCTCGTCCTGCATCCGCCGTGTGGCGGGAGACACCGGAGCAGGCTCGTGTAGGCGCGCAGACGCGGGTAAGGAGCAACCCCATGAATGCGTCGAGTGAACTGGTGTCCGAGTCCGGAGTGCGGGAGCTGATCGGATGGCTGGTGCACGTCATCGAGGCGGGCGGTGCACTGATCATCTTCGTGGGCGCCGTCTGGGCCTTCGCCCGGTTCGCCACGACCGGCCTACGCAGGCGCTCCCTCATCGGCGAGTTCAACAAGATCCGGCTCAGCCTGGGCCGCTTCCTGGTCCTGGGACTGGAATTCCAGCTGGCGGGCGACGTCCTGCGCGCGGCGGTCGCCCCCGGCTTCACCGAGATCGGCCAGCTGGCGGCCGTCGCCGCCATCCGCACCGTCCTGAATTTCTTCCTCACCCGCGAGATCGCACAGGAGCGCGCCGAAATCGAAGCCGACCAGAAGGCACCCGTGCAGCGGACCGTGGCCTCCTGACCATCCGGCTCCGCGCCACCGGTGTTTGATGCCAGTCGGCGGGGAACACGAGGCTTGCGAGGTGATCGACCCTGCCCGGACGGGGCGAGCTACGCGGCCGGGTGCGGGCGGCCATGGCGGGAGCCGGTCACCGTGCACCCGCCGCCCGTTGGACCGTCTCACCGCCAGACGAACGCACCGGCTGGGGATGCGCCCCAGCGCGTATCGCTCCGCGGTCTGGGAACACGAGCAGTCATGCACGGACAACATGCGCGTCCCGCGAGCAATCCGTTCGGCCCAGCACCCGCAGCCCAGACGCCACCGTCTGGCCAAGCCGGCGCCAAGCACTCGCGCCGAAGCCGGATCAGCGGCCGGATTCGCCGCCGCATCCTGGCGTACCGGGCGATCGAATTCCTGTCCGCGCACATCCCGGACACCTCAGGCCCTGGCGAGGAATGCCTGCTCCTCGTCCACATCCGCCAGGTCGTCGGCCAGGTCCGCTACCGGATCTGCCCTGACTGCGCCCGGGGCGTCATCACCGCGGTCATCATCGACGAGCGCTTCCACAGCGCCGGCCTGGGCACGCGGGCGCTTTCGCACCTGCGTTCCCGCCACCCGACGACTGCCTGGCGCAACACTGCGACCAGGCGCACCGCACGGGATCTGCTGCGCCGCATGCGTATTCCCGCAACCGCCTCCGGCACGTCCTGCGACCATCCGCGCCGACCACTGCTTGACCCGATGCCGGCCGCTTCCTGACCAACGACCTGCCGCTCGTACGAAAGTGCTGGACCGGACCACGAGCGAGGTGGCCGGATTCGACCGCGCCGTGCCGCATCTGCTCCCGCTACGACTTGCCCGGCCTGCGCCACACCTTGGGCCGCGCAGCGGCCTTCCGTGACGGCGGCTTCACCGTCGAGAACCGCCGTCTCCCGCTCACCCCCCCCATTACCGTTTTGGTTGCCCCGCAACGGGGCGCCCGGCCTCCGGAGTTGGCATGACTTTCTCCCCCTGTCGATCGCATGTCTTGGGGGGTGGTGTCACCGGCTCCGGAGGCATCGACAGACCGCTGATTAGGGGCATGACCACCGGCCTTTCCGCAGGTCGGGAGGCTCTTCGTAATGTGGATGTGGCGATCGGTGCCGTGGGACGGCCGGGTGAGGACGACCGGAGGACGCACGTGATCGACACGAGTGACATCGGTGCTTTCCTCGGCCTGGACGTCGGCAAGGGCGAACACCACGCCACCGCCGTCACGCCGGCCGGGAAGAAGGCCTTCGACAAACGGCTGCCCAACAGCGAGCCCAAGCTCCGCGAGGTCTTCGGGAAACTGCAGGCCAAGCACGGGACCGTGCTGGTGGTCGTGGACCAGCCGGCCTCCATCGGCGCTCTGCCGCTGGCGGTGGCCCGGGACATGGGCTGCCCGGTGGCCTATCTGCCGGGGCTGACGATGAGGCGGATCGCCGATCTCTATCCCGGCGAGGCCAAGACCGATGCCCGCGACGCGTTCGTCATCGCAGACGCCGCCCGCGTCCTGCCGCACACACTCCGCTCGGTCGACCTCGAAGAAGAGACCATCGCTGAGCTCGAGATGATCGTCGGCTTCGACGACGACCTCGCCGGTGAGGCAACCCGGATCAGCAACCGCCTGCGGGGCTTGCTCACTCAGATCCATCCGTCGCTGGAACGGGTCCTGGGTCCACGAATGCAGCACCCAGCCGTGCTCAAGCTCCTCGACCAGTTCGGCTCCCCGGCCCAGATCCGCAAGGCCGGACGCCGCCGGCTCGTGACCTTGATACGTCCCAAAGCGCCGCGGATGGCCGAGCGGCTCGTCGACGACATCTTCACCGCGCTGGACGAGCAGACCGTCGTCGTCCCGGGCACCGACGCGGCCGCACTGATCGTCCCCAGCCTCGCCAACTCTCTCCAAGCGGTGCTTGACCAGCGCAAACTCCTCGCCACCCGGATCGAAGAGCTGCTGGAGAACCACCCTCTTTCCAAGGTCCTGACGTCCATGCCGGGGATCGGCGTCAGGACCGGAGCCCGCATCCTCATCGACGTCGGCGACGGCAGTTCGTTCCCGTCCGCCGCCCACCTCGCCGCCTACGCCGGTCTCGCCCCGGCAACCCGCAGTTCCGGTTCGTCGATCCGCGGCGAGCAACCGTCCCGCCGTGGAAACAAGCAGCTCAAACGGGCCTTCTTCCTCTCCGCGTTCGCCGCCCTCGCCGACCCGGTCTCCCGGGCCTACTACGACAAGAAGATCAGACAGGGCAAACACCACACCCAAGCCCTCCTCTGCCTCGCCCGACGACGAGCCGACGTCCTCTTCGCCATGCTCCGAGACGGCACCTTCTACGAACCCCAACCGGCCCCATCAGCTTGACCAAACCCATAGGGGCACCCCCCCCACCCACCAGCCCGAACTCTGCTCGCCACAACGTCCACGGCCTGCGTCGTGGCCACGGGGGGCTACTACCCGCGCGTCCGGCCTGCGCCTAGGGTAAAGGTCATGGCAGACGACCAGGACAACCGTGCCCGTCTCCGGGTGGAGCACACCGGACAGGGCGTCATCGTGCACGTCCGCGGCGAGATGGACATCGACCACGCGGACCGACTGCGCGAAACCCTGCACACCGAAGTCACCCGCCCCCAGGGATCCGACGAAATCGTCGTCGACGTCACCGATCTCACCTTCTGTGACTCCGCCGGCCTCAACGCCCTCCTCCAGGCCCGCCTCACCGCACAGGACCTAGGACGGCGCATCCAACTGCGCAATCCCTCCCGGCAGATGACGCGGCTGCTGGAAGTGACCGGGGCGGATCAGTTCTTCCCCACTACGCACGCCTGATCAGACGCTCACTTCCACCCCGGTCAACGCCCACTGTCCACGGCCCGGTCCGACGCTGAACACCCTGCCCATCCACACCGATGCCGACGACGCCCTGTCACGCCGAATCCGGCTGACCCTCCCGTCGTCCCTGCGTTCCACGAAGGCAACGCAATCACCGCCTACTTCCGGGCTCGTCGCCGGCAGGCCGGACCCGCGCAGCGAGAGTCGACACCCAGCAAGTGCGTACATCCGCGAAGACGGGGCAGACGGTGCGGACAGCCGTCAGCCAACTGGGAGGGAGCGGTCGTCATGTCTCGCTCGACCACCATGATGGGCCCCGTTCGGGCAAAAGAAGCACAAACCACAGGTACCCCGGGAACCCCGGCGGAGGACCGGGAACCGGTTCGAGTGGAGAACGCCCGTGAGATGGCACCCCGCGACGCACGCGAGCTCTCGCGTGTCTTCTTCCGCAGACTGCGCACGCTGGAGGAGGGCACGCGCGAGTACCAGTACACGCGCAACACCCTCATCGAGATGAACCTCTCCCTCGTACAGTTCGCCGCACGGCGCTTCCGTGCCCGCGTGCTCGGCGGGGGTCTGGACATGGACGACATCATCCAGGTGGGGACCATCGGGCTCATCAAGGCGATCGACCGCTACGAACTCGAGCGTGAGGTCGAGTTCTCCACTCTTGCCCTCCCCTACATCATCGGGGAGATCAAGCGCCACTTCCGCGACACCACCTGGGCCGTGCACGTTCCCCGCCGTCTCCAGGAACTGCGGAGCGAGCTCGCCAAGGCCCAGGAGGCCCTGACCGATGTCCTGGGCCGGGCCCCGACCGTCAAGGAGGTCGCCGGCCACCTCGAACTGACCGAGGAACAGGTCATCGACGGACTCATCGCAGCGAACGGCTATACGAGCGGCTCCCTCGACACCGCCGCCGGGGAGAGTGACGTACCATCCCCGACCAGCGGGACCACCCGGCCGCTGGCGGAACTCGTCGGCGATGTCGACCCCGCGATGGAACTCTTCGAGGACTTCCACACCCTCGCACCGCTACTGCAACAGCTGGACGAGCGCGACCGGCTGATCCTGCGAATGCGCTTCGGCCAGGAGAAGACCCAGGCCGAGATCGGCGCCGAACTGGGAATCTCCCAGATGCAGGTCTCCCGCCTCCTGTCCCGAACTCTCGTCCGGCTCCGCGCTGGCATGCTCGCCGGGTAGGAGGCAACCGATGACGTCCCAACCGGGGAACGCGGTGCCGTGGTCCGAGGCCGGCCCACCATCTCGGCGAACTGGTCGAGTTCCGCACCACCGGCAGCAGCTCCAAAGCGCGGCTTCACAAGGCAATGCCCTGAGACGGGGGGTCCCCTACACTGTCACGACCGTGCTGAGGCTTCCCGCACCGCCCGCGGGCATGCAACCGACCCAGGGCGCCGGCAGCGACCGCGGCATGGGCCGGGTGCCGGGATCAGAAGCCAGGGGTGAACGCGGGGGTGGGGCCACAGTGGAGACCAAGGAACCGGAGGCGGGCGGTCCGATGAGCGTTGGTCTTCCCTCCGGGAGGCAGCGCCGTCGGCTCACGCTCGCGGGCGTCCCGGGGCCGGTCGCCAAGGGCCGCGCCTTCACGCGCCAAGCACTCCGGGACTGGGGCTGGGACAGGACCGAAACCTCCGAGGACACCCTCCTCCTCGTGTCCGAACTTCTGACCAACGCGTCACTGCATGCGAACGGCTGCCGCGAACTCGTCCTGACCGCGGATGAGTCGGCCCTGCACATCGAGGTCCATGACGGCACGACAACCCCTCCCGTCCGCCACTCCGCGCCACAACGCGGCATCCCGGGCGGCCGCGGCCTGTACATAGTGGAGCGCCTGTCCGATCGCTGGGGCACACACACGTACGGGACCGGAAAGGCCGTCTGGGCCGAGATCGACGCTTCCCGGCTGGAGTACGGCACGGCAGCGGGACGCTGACCGCTCCGGCCCCGCACTGCTCACGTCGATCCAGGACCGCATGCCGAGCCGGGCCTGCCGCGCACTGGGATTGTTCGCTGCCAGGGGATGTCACGCACGGGGCGGGTGGGTGGCGGTGTCCAGGTAGAAGGAGTCGATGCTCTGGACGGCCCGCTCGAACTCCTCCAGGTTGACCGGCTTGGTCACGTAGGCGTTGGCGTGGCTGCTGTATGCGCCGACGACGTCATCGGGCGCGGAGGAGGTGGTCAGTACCACCACGGGAATGGTCTGCAGCGTCTCATCGCTCTTCAGGACCCGGAGCAGGTCACGCCCGTTCATCCGGGGCATGTTCAGGTCCAGCACGATGAGGTCGGGGCGTGCGGTGCCCGGGGCACGGAGGTGTTCGAGAGCGGCGAGTCCGTCGGTGACCTGGACCAGGTTGCGGGTACCGCGCTCGGAGAGAGCCTCCTCGATGAGCATGGCGTCGGCGGCGTCGTCCTCCACGAGCAGAACGTCGAAAGGGCGGGCGGGGCCGGTCATCATCGGATGCTCCGTGGGTGCGTCGTCGGTGTGGTTGAAGAGTCCGGGCCAGCGGCGCCGGGCGCCCTGACGGGTCATGCCGCATGCCCGGCCGATCTGGGGGTATCCGGCACCCGTGCGGGCTGCGTCCAGGGCCGCGTCCCGCTGGAGCCGTCCGGCCGCCTGCTGGAGTTGCTCAAGCACGTGCACGCGGGCCAGGGCGCGGGCCCGGCCGTCAGCCACCGGGTCCGTGAGGTCCTTCTGAAGATGGAGGGCCAAGCGCCGTGCGAGGTCGGAGACAGCGGCATCCGCAACAGCGGCCATCTCCGGCGCTGTTGTCTGCAGAACGAAGTTCTTGCCTGACATGAGCCGCAGCTTAGGCCCCAAACCGGATGACGACAACAAACGTTGTCCGAAGCCCTTTACAGTGTGCGCTGCGCTTTCTTTCGGGCCGGACGGCTCAGCGGAGGGGATTCACAGATGACCGGCAACGCGGGGCCGCCACAGGCGCGGGGGCTTTCCACGTGGACGACCCGGCGATGGCTGCGGGTCGGGGTGGCCACGGCGCTGGCCGTACTGGCCCTGCTCGGGGTGACGGGGGCGTGGATGCTGGGACGCACGACGTCCCTCAGCGAGGACCTCGTGGACGTGAAGTCTCCCGCGCTGTCCACCGCGATACGCCTGGAGTCGGCCTTGCTGAACCAGGAGACCGGCATCCGCGGCTACGGCCTGACCGGCACCTCGGACTTCCTCGGCCCCTACCAGCAGGGCCTCACGGACCAGGAGAGGGACAGCGCCCGGCTCTCGGAACTGCTGCGCGCCGACGCCCAGGGTCTCAGGGACCTCAATTCGGTGCAGGACGCCGCGAAAGCCTGGCAGAAGAGGATCGCCCGGCCGGTCGCCGCCGCTCCCGCCGGCGCGCCCTCGCCTCTGGCCGCGGAACGCTCGACGGAGGGCAAGACAGCCTTCGACGAGGTCCGCGCGGCCCTGACCGCCCAGCAGGAACGGCTGCTCACGGAGCGGGCCCGGGCCAGAGACGATCTCATGGCCACGATGAGGCTGCGCAACTGGGTCTTCGGTGCGATCGCCGCGGTCATCGCCCTTCTCGCGGGCCTGGTCTTCGAAGCCCTGCGCCGCGGCATCACCACGCCCCTGGAGCGGCTCGGCACGGACGCACGCGCCATCGCCGGCGGCGACTTCGACCGCCCCATCACCCCTACGGGCCCCGCGGACCTGCGGCGGCTGAGCAGCGAGATCGACTTCATGCGCCGACGCCTCGTCAGGGAGCTCGCCTTCAGCGAAGAGGCTCGGCGACACCTCGACACACAGACCGCCGACCTGCAGCGGTCCAACGCCGAGCTGGAGCAGTTCGCGTACGTGGCCTCCCACGACCTGCAGGAACCGCTGCGCAAGGTCTCCAGCTTCACGCAGCTTCTCCAGCGGCGTTACGGAGGGCAGCTCGACGCCAAGGCGGACCAGTACATCGGCATCGCGGTCGACGGTGCCAACCGTATGCAGACCCTCATCAACGACCTTCTCGACTTCTCCCGGGTGGGCCGTGTCCACCACGACCACGAAAGCGTGGACCTCGAAGCGGTCATGGAGCAGACCGCGTCCTCCCTGAGCCTCGGCATCGAAGAGGCCGGGGCGACCATCACCCACGACCCGCTGCCGACCCTGGTCGCCGACCCCACCCAGATGGGCATGCTCTGGCAGAACCTGATCGGCAACGCGGTCAAGTTCCACCGCCCGGGCCGAGCACCGAACATTCACGTGACTGCCGACCCTGTCGGGGAGCTGTGGCGGTTCACGGTGACCGACAACGGCATCGGCATCGCGCCCGAGTACGCCGACAAGGTATTCGTGATCTTCCAGCGACTCCACACCAAGGACGCCTATCCCGGAAGCGGAATCGGCCTGGCGATGTGCAAGAAGATCGTCGAGTTCCACGGCGGCACCATCGCCGTCGACCCGGAGTACCGAGACGGAACGCGCATCAGCTTCACCCTCGCCCCCACGCCTCCCCCGGCCCCGTCGACCATCGCGGAAGCGACCCGGGCCACCACGGAGCCGGCGCCATGACCGCAACCCTCACCCACATCGACGGCATCGCCGCGGACGAACCGGTCTACCGCATCCTCCTCATAGAGGACGACGCCGCCGACGCCCTGCTCGTCGAGGAACTCCTCCACGACACCGAACTGCGCTTCGAACTCACCACGAGCATCTCGCTGGCCGAAGCCCGCTCAGCCCTCGCAACCCGCGCCGTCGACTGCATCCTCCTGGACCTGCACCTGCCCGACGTGTCGGGCACCGATGCGGTCACCAGCGTCCGCGCCATGGCCCCGCACACCGCGGTGATCGTCCTGACCGGCCTGTCCGAGAAGCAGGCGGGCTCCGAAGCGATGGCCGCCGGGGCCCAGGACTACCTCGTCAAGGACAAGGTCGAAGCCGAACTGTTGCGCCGCACGGTCCGCTACGCCGTCTACCGGAGCCACACCGAGCGCGCGGCGGCCGAAGCCCAGTCGGCCCGGCAGCGCGCGGAGGAGAACGCCCGGCTGGAACGCGGACTGCTGCCCCGGCCCCTCCTCGACACCTCCACCGTCACGGTGACCACCCGCTACCTGCCCGGCGCCGAACAGGCCCTGCTCGGTGGCGACTTCCTCGACGTCGTGGAGGGTGACGACGGACTGCTGCACGCCGTCGTCGGTGACGTCAGCGGACACGGTCCCGACGCTGCCGCCCTCGGCGTCTGCCTGCGCATCGCCTGGCGCTCGCTCGTCCTGGCCGGCCACCACGGCACCGAACTGCTGCACCTCATGGAACGCCTGCTGATGGCGGAGCGCGGCACCCAGCCCCTGTTCGCCACGGTCTCGCTCCTCACCCTCGACCAGAAGGCCGCCGCTGCCATCCTCTACCTGGCGGGCCACCACGAACCCCTGCTCACCACCTCGGGAAAGACCCTGGAGGTGGCCGCCGAGCACGGTATCGCGCTCGGCATCGACCCCGGTCACCACGACTGGCCCGCCACGGTCATCCCCCTCCCGGACACCGGGGCGCTCACTCTCTACACCGACGGCCTCACCGAAGGGCACAACGGGGACGCCGTCGGCCGGCTCGGCATCGAGGGGCTACTGCCCCTGATCAACACCACACCGTCCGCGGATCCTGCAGCGCACCTGGACAGCCTGATCCGCCAGACCAGAGCGCTCAACGCCGGAAGACACACCGACGACCTCGCAGTACTCCGCCTCAACTGGGGTTTCCACCCGGCCTGAAATGCAGGGCTCGGTGGGAGCCGGGAACCGGCGGCGTTCAACGCCGCACATCCTGCCCGCGGCAACTCCATTCAGCCCCGTTACGGGCGCCCCTTGGGGCTGTCGGCGCAAGCCCCCGGTCTTGGCTGTCAGCTTCCGTCGGTCGCCGTGCGGGCCCGTACCTCCTCCGGGGTGAGGTAGTGGTCCGTGTACTCGAAGTCGCGCAGCGTCCCCGGCTTGTACGTTTGGAAGCCGGTCCGGACGAAGTCGTCGCCGGCCACGGCGTTCAGGAGCCAGTTCGTCATCACCCGGGTCTTCGCGGCCCCGGTGCGCAGCGCCGCCCAGTGGTAGCCGCGGGCCACGGCCTGGGCGGGCATTCCGCGCAGGGGGATGCCGAGCGGCCGGGAGACGCCGTCGCGGCCGCCGAGGTCCACGACCAGTCCGAGGTCCTTGTGGACGTAACGACGCAGCGGCGTGCCCCGCAGTGTGGCGACGACGTTGTCGGCGGCGACCCTGCCCTGGCGCATGGCGTGCTGCGCGGTGGGTGGGCACACCGCACCGTCCCCGCCGCTCGCGAGGTCGGGTACGGCGGCCGCGTCACCGAGTGCGAACGCGCCGTCCGCCCCCGGCACCCGCAGGTCCGGGGCGACGACGAGCCGGCCGCTCTTCGCGGTCTCGGCGCCCAGCGTGGCGATGAGTGGGCTGGCGGCGACGCCGGCGGTCCAGATGAGGGTGCGGCAGGGCAGTACGCGCCCGTCGGTGAGGGTGACGTCCTCGGGGCCCGCCTTGGCGACGGAGGCGCCGAGCGAGACCTCGATGCCGCGGCGGCGCAGCACGTCGAGGGCTGCCCGGCCCAGCCGGTCGCCGAGCTCGGGCATCAGCTTCGGCGCCACGTCCACGAGGTGCCAGCTGATCTCGCGCCGGTCCAGCCGGGGGTAACGGCCGGCGGCGTTCGTGGTGAGCCGCTCCAGGGAGGCGGCCGTCTCGGTGCCCGCGTAGCCGCCGCCCACCACGACGAAGCCGAGCCGTGAGGCCCGTTCCGCCGAGCCCGGTGCGGCGGCGTCGGCCAGGTCGAGCTGGGCGATCACGTGGTCGCGCAGGTGGGCCGCCTCGGCCAGCGTCTTCATGCCGCGGCCGTGCTCCGCCAGGCCTGGGATGTCGAAGGTACGGGTCACACTCCCCGGCGCGAGCACAAGGTGGTCGTACGGCTGGTCCACCAGCTCCCCGGTGATCTTCCGGATGACGCAGACCTTGGCCCGGGTGTCGACGCCCACGGCCCCGCCGGGCACGATCCGGGTCCGGTGGCGGCGGCTGCGGCGCAGCGAGACCGCCACGGACTGGGGGGTGAGTACCCCGGAGGCCACCTGCGGCAGCAGGGGCAGGTAGAGCTGGTAGGAGAACGGAGTGACCAGCAGGATCTCCGCCTCCCCGGGTGACAGCGTCCGCTCCAGGCGGCGTACGCAGGAGACGCCTGCGAAGCCCGCGCCGACGACCACGATCCTCGGTCGTGCCATGATGTCCGTCCCTTCTCAGGTGTACGGGTCCCCGGCACGCCTTCCCCGGCCTGCCGCACCCACCCACACGGGGCAGGCGTTTTCGTTGCCTGCATGTCAGCTGGCCAAGAACTCGTCGAGGAGCTTGTCGAGGTCGAGGAACTCTTCCCCCGCGCCGGTGACGGCGTACGACTGCTCCAGGAAGCATGCGATCGCGCGGGCCTCCAGGAAGAGAACAGCAGTACCTTGCGGCTCGGCGCCGGGGCCTCGTAATCCGACGCGGAGTTCGTCGGCGCCCGCTGCCGTGCGGGGGCTGAACGTGACGTCCCCCTCGCCCACCGGACGGTGGAGCCCCTCGGCAAGCATCTGCCGGTCGAAGTGCCAACGGGCCAGGACCGTGGGGCCGTCGAAGAACGTGGCTTGGACCACGTACGGGTCCTCGGCGTCATACGAGAACCGGGCAAGGAGAGGCACACAGCCCCTCGGCGCGTCGAGGCGGGCAACGATCAGAGCGGACGCAGACACACAGGACATCGACAGGCCTCCGAGATGGGCTGCTTCTTTGCACTCGTCTGCCCCGCTTCACCCCTGCCACACCGGCCCGGCCGAGGGAGCAGCCGGGAAGGCCGCACGGTCCGAAGGCCTTCAGGGCGGCTGGTCCGCCCATCCGGGCCTCTTTCTGATCCTCGGCGACACGCATGTCCTGAGCGTGCAGCCCTCCGCTCCGGTGGAGATGTGCGCGGCACCGGCGGCTTGGACTCCGGGGAACGACAGCCGTCTTCGGACCTCCGTCGACGGCGACACGTGGCGCGGGCCACCACCTCTACGAGCCCAAATCCGAGTGACGCGTGAAGGACCTTGACGCACCGAGTCTCTCGGCAGCCGGCCTGAGATGGACGCCGGCTGCTCAGACTGGGGCGGCCCAGGTAGGACAGTTCAGATCCGTTGGGCGCGGTGGAGGAGGCTGTGGAGTCCGTGGGCTCGTAGGGCAGCCCGGGCGGCGTTCGCGCCCGGGGCGCCGTGGACGCCGCCGCCGGGGTGGGCGGCCGCGGAGGCGAGGTAGAGGCTCTTCACGGGTGTCTCGGGCCGGCCGGTGCCGGGAGTGGGGCGGAAGATCGCCTGTTGGTGGAGGGCGGTGGTCCCGTTGTTGATGGCACCGTTGTGGAGGTTCTCGTTCATGGCCTGGAGGGTCGTGGGGGCGAGGGTTCTGCGGGCGCCGATAACTTCACGGAAGCCGGGTGCGAACCGTTCCACCTGGGCCTCGATGCGGTCGGCCATGGCTTCCTGTTCGCGGGCGTCCCAACGGCCGGTGATGCGGTCGGGGCCGGCGTCGGAGGCGATGTGCTGCGGGATATGGGTGTAGGCCCACGCCGATTCCGTGCCCGCCGGTGAGCGGCTGGGGTCCGCCGTGGTCATCTGGCCGAACAGCGCGAAGGGTTCGTCGGGGACCTGCCCCATGGCGATCTGCGAGGCGAATCGGGTCAGGCCGTCGACGCCGTCGGCCACGTGGACGGTCCCCGCCCCGGCGGCCTGCGGCGCCGTCCACGGCACCGGGCCGGTCAGTGCCCAGTCGACCTTGAACGTCGCGAAGTCCCACTGGAAGCGTTCCAGGTCCCGCAGGAGGCGGGACGGGAGGTGCTCCTCGCCGACGAGGTCCCGGTACAGGGCGGGTGCTGACGTGTCGGCCAGTACGGCCCGCCGCGCGCTGACGGTCTCCCCGCCCGCGGTCCTGACCCCGACCGCCGTGCCACCGCGTATGACGACGGACGCGACCCGCTCACCGCAGCGCAGAACGCCACCTCGGCGCTGAAGACGGCTCACGAGCGCCCCGGTCAGGGCCCCGGCGCCACCTACGGGCACCGGGAAGCCGTGGCTCTGTCCGAGCATCGACATCAGCCAGCCGAATCCGCCGCTGCCGACGGCCTCGGGGGCCAGGTCGGCGTGCAGGGCGTTCCCGGCCAACAGGAGCCGGCCGCCTTCCCCGGCGAACTCCTCCTCACCGAGGCGACGCACCGGCAGGGCAAGGTTCCGGGCCAGCCGAAGTCCACCAGCAACCCGCAATTTCGCCGCGAGCCGGACACCGGACCGGACCGGAGGGAATGGGGTGAACAGGGCTCGTACCAGGTCGGGACCGACCCGGCTCCACACCTTGTACATGGCCCGCCAGGCGTCCCCGTCAGCTGCCGCGAATCCTGCCAGCCCGGCCGAGGTCTCTTCCACGCGGCGCTCCAGTACAGCACACCTGCCGTCCTTCAGCGGGTGGGCCAGTACGGACGGGGCCTGACTCCATCGCAGGCCCTCGGCCGCGAGGTCGAGGCGTGCGAGGACCGGGGAGGCGGCGGCCAGAGGGTAGAACGCGCTGAAGAGGTCCGAAACGTAGTCGGGGTGGACGCCGCGGTCACTGCGCACGGCCCCTCCGGGCTCCGGCTGTGCCTCAAGCACCTCCACGCTCCAGCCGGCGTCGGCCAGGAGGTTCGCGGCCACCAGACCGTTGGGGCCCGCGCCGATCACCACCGCGTCAGGCATGGGGGACCCTTGCGTGATCCTGTTCCACGATCCTGGCCAGGCGGGCCAGCATCCCCCGGTGGCGGAGCTGGAGGAGCGCTTCGATCGCGGGGTTGTGGAGGGTTCCGCCCAGGCCGCGCAAGGGGTGCTCGTCGCAGACGACCAGGGTTTCCTCGCCCCACGGCCGGAGCTGGAGGAAGATCCTCGCGGTGCCCAGCGACTTGAACGACGCTTCCAGTTCCAGTTCCCGGCCGGCTTCCCCATGGCGTACGGTCGTCACCCCTTCTGTCGACCAAGGGCCCAGCCGCACGGTGTAGCGCAGCCGGGATCCGACCTCCGGCCAGGCCTGATCGAGCGGTGCGGACTCGGACGGGCCCACCACCCACTCCCCGTACAAGGCCGGATCGGCGAGCACCGCCCACACCGCCTGCGGGGACCGGTGAATCAGCTGGTTGCGGACGGCCATGAGAGACCTCCTGCCGGGAAACGGACAGTGTGCCGGGACCGCGCGAGCCGGACAGTGCACCGGCTGTGTGCGCTTGCCCCTCGGCCGGCGGTCTTTTGGCCGGCGGCCGGGCGACCCGCATCAGTAGTCACGTCACCTCGTGCGCCCCACCGGCGCTCGTGCTCAGACACGCCGGGCCGCGGCACTGCCCCTCCGCGTCTCGGCGCCTCTTTCTTTCGGCCATGTCCCGGCCCTGCTATCCGCCGCTGCGCTTGCCGGGCGGGTCCTGGGGGTCCACTCCTGTGGAGGCGGAAGCGTCTTTCGTTCCACTGGGACGCTGCGACCGGCCCCGGGGGCCCAGGTCGTGCATGCCCTTCGCCCCAGAGCCCTTGCTCTGGTCCTCCCCGCGTGCTCCCCTGCTCTTCACCGGCTTGCCGTGGGGGTTTCCGGCCTCTTCCTTGGAAACCGTCCGGCCGGGCCCCTTGTCCGGGGCGTACTCGTCCGGGTGGAAGGAACGGTGGGCACTCGGGTTCTCCTGCTGACGGGTCTCGTCCACGTCCGGCGACCAGCCGTGCTGCTTGGTGCCCTCGTGGCGACTCGGACCCTTGCCGTGGGCGGGCTGGGACGGCTTCGGCTGCTTCGTCATTGGCCTGGCCTGCTGTCTGTATGGGAGAGGCGCGCGCATCGTTGCCAGCGCGTCTACCGTTGGTCTTCTCATCGTCCCACCGTCCACCGAAGCGGTCGCGTCGACTCCACACACGGCACAGGCAGCGAAAGCCTGGTCACGTGCCAAACCCATGGCTGATCGGCCGCTGCTCGGCTCGACGAGCGAGGTCAGGCAGCAGCAGTCGTGCGCGCCAGCTCGCTCACCACGTCGGTCAGGCGCCCTCTTCGAAGGTGCGCGGCGCGCTGCCGGGCGGCTCCGCCGCCGGAGCGCCGCACCCGGTCGAACAACTCCTCCGCCAGGTCCAGGTCTCCGGTCGCAGCCAGCCCGGGCACCGCGCGTTCCAGCAGCCGCTCCGCCAGTACCAGGGCCGGAACGTACTCTCCCCGGGCGGGATCGAGGCCCTCGCCGGTCAGCCCGCGACGGGCTGCGAGAGCGTGGGCAGCGTGGAGGCGTGGGTCGCGAAGGTCCGGGGGTGGCTGTCCGTTGCCGATGTCGGGCATGAGTGAGGTGGCCAGGCCTCGTACCAGAGCGGTGAGCAGTACGACCACGTCAAGGTCTGCGTTCACGTCGCAGACGCGGATCTCCAGTGTCGGTACGTGCTCGGACGGCCGGGCGTGCCAGTAGATCATCCGGCGGTCCAGCAGGGTGCCGCTACGGACCAGGTGGTCGGCGAGGCGTTCGTAGCCGGCCTCGTCGAGCAGGGGCGCGGGACCGACGCCCGGCCACCGCGCGTACTCGACCGACCGGTGACTCGCCCAGCCGCTGTCCCGCCCCAGGGAGAAGGGCGAGTTGGCAGCCATCGCCTGGAGCGTCGGCAGCCAGGGCCGCATCTGGTTGGCCAGTGCGAGGGCCTGGGCGTGTCCGGTCACTCCGACATGGATGTGGCAGCCACACACCAGACCGTCGTACCCACCCGCCAGAGCGGGCCACCGAGCGGCCATCCGCTCATAACGCTCACCCGGGGTCACGGTCAGAGGACGCGCCGGCGGGACGGCGGGAGTACCTGTGGCGACGAGCAGGCACCCCTCGCCGGCCGCCGCCTCCCCCATCACCTTCCGCAGCAGCGCCAGTTCGGCCCTCAGTGCGGACAGACTCGGCGTGGGACGGGTGCAGACCTCGACCTGTGCGCCGAAGAACTCCGTCTGCGCCTGCTCGCCCAGGACCGGGACCGCGGCATCCAGGACACGAGGGCCCCGCGCCACGGGCATGACCGTACGCCGGTCCACGAGCAGGAATTCCTCCTCGACGCCCACCGTCATCCGGTGGGCTCCCCGCGGTAGCACGGCCTTCGACTGTTCGATGCCGCGTACCGGGACGATCACCATGGCACACATAGGGAAGCCTTTCGTCGAACGGGCCGGAGTAGGCCGCAGTCGGCTCACCTGCACTGCCTCGCGTCTACCCCTTCGATCGGCCGCCAGTCGGTCCAGGAGTGCCTCCCCCGCATCCGACAGCACGCCATGGCGCGACCGGAACCCCCGGCTGTTCTACGATGCCGTTGAGGGCCTCGGGGCGTGCAGGACCGGAGGTCAGATGCCGGAGCAGAGCCGGGAATCCGAAGCAGACCCGATCAGCGGCACCCAACCACGGGCAGCGATGGGTCGGCCTATCGGCTGCCTCAGATACCGGGATGGACCGGTTCGCCCGGCTTGTATCACGGGTGCTCAGCCTGCCGGTGGCCTTCGTTTCGCTGGTCGAGGAGGAGCGGCAGATCCTGCCCGGACTGTTCCGTCTGCCGGAGCCCTGGGCGGGGAGCCGCGCGCTGCCGCTGTCGCACTCGCTCTGCCAGTACGTGGTGGCCTCCGGGCAGCCCTTGGTCGTGCCCGATGCCCGCGCCGACGACCGGCTCCGTACCAACCCGGCCATCGCGGATCTCGGGCTCATCGCGTATGCGGGGATGCCGCTGACCGACGCCGACGGGCTGGTCCTGGGCTCCCTGTGCGCCATCGACCACGAGCCCCGTATCTGGAGTGAGGGCGAGCTCTGCGACCTGGAGGATCTGGCCGCGGCCTGCTCCGCCGAGCTGTGCCTGCGCATCCTGTCGGCGCAGAGCCGATCCGCGCAGGAGGTACTGGAGACCGCGCGGGCCGCCGCCGAGCGCGCCCGAAACGACGCGCAGCGCCTGGAGCAGGAAGCTCAGGCCGGCATGGACCACGCAGAGCTACTGCTGAGGGCGTCGGAGGAGCTGGCGCAGACGTCCGGGCTGGAGGACGTACGACGACGGCTGCGCGACCTGTTCGTCGGCGTCGGAAAGCCCGCCTACGTGGGACTGTTGGTCGCCGGCGAAGACGAACTGCACCGGGTCCCCGACCCCGACATCGCTCACACGGTGGAACGCGAGGTCCTCACCCTGCCTGCCGATGCGGCGTTCCCGAGTACCCAGGCCATGCGTGAGCGGCGCACGGTGTTCGTTCCCGACCGCGAGGCAATGGTCGCCGACTACAGCCCCGAGGCGGTCGGGTTCTTCGACCACATGGGGTTCGCCACGGTGCTGTGCCTGCCCCATTGGGGAAGCCGCGCCCTCTTGGGTGTACTCGCGATCTGCTGGGCCAAGCGGCACGAGGTGGGCGTCACGGAGCGTGCCACTCTCACCGCCGCGTCCGGCTACATCGCGCAGGCGGTGGAGCGCGCCCTGTACCTGGACGAGCGGGTCTCCGTCGCCCGGGAGCTCCAGGCCGCCATGCTCACCGACCTCCCCCTCACCGACCATGTCGAGATCAGCGCCCTGTACCAGCCGGCCGCGGACGACCACCTGATCGGCGGGGATTGGTACGACGCCTATCACCTGCCTCGTGCTTCCGCCTCCGACGGAGAGCCCACAGCACTCATGGTCACGGTGGGTGACATCACCGGCCACGACGTGCACGCCGCTACGATCATGGGCCAGATCCGCAGCATGCTGCGGCAGGCCACTCTCGACCACCCGCCTTACAGTCCCGCCACTGCGCTGACCGCCCTCGACGCGGCGTGCTCGGTCCTGCCCATCGAGGTCGGCGGCACGCTGGTCCACGCCCGCCTCGATCCTGCCGGCGACAGCCCCGATTGGACGCTGACCTGGTCCAACGCCGGCCACCCGCCGCCCCTGATCCGTACTCCCGACGGGCATGTGACCCAACTGGTGGAGCACGACATACTGTTTCACCGGTCGCTCGGTCCTTTCGACCGCACAGAGCACCAACGTCGGCTCTCGCCAGGCTCGACGCTCCTGCTCTACACCGACGGGCTCGTCGAGCGCCGCGGTCACGATATGAACGCCGCCGTCGCACAACTCGTCGCCCTGCTCGCCCGCCACGGAAACCGCCCGCTGGACGAACTGCTCCGCCGGATCAGCAACTGGCTGGCGGACCCGTCTCCGGAGGACGACGTCGTCCTTCTTGCCGTGCGTACCCCCGTAATCGCGCAGCGATAACGGTGTGGACACGACCTCCCAAGGCGCCCCTCCGATCTCCTCAGCTGATGGTTCGTGCGCCGCTAGTGCTCGGGCAGGGGCGTGCGCAGTGCGCTGCGTTCGTGGTCCCAGGCTTCGCGGATGTGGCTCGCGAGACGGTCTTCGAGGAGGACGGTCGCCGCGCAGCCGAACGCGATGTCCTCTTCGAGGTCCGGTTCGTCGGCGAGCAGGCCGCCGATGACTTCGTGGCGGACGACTTGCTCGTGGACGGCGTCGGCCTCGACGTGTTCGGCGTAGAAGTGCTCGGCGGCCGACCCCGCGCCGCAGCGCCGCATGGCCTTGGCCAGGCGGCGGGAGCCGGGTGAGGAGGTGACCTCGACGCACGCGAAGTGACCGACGAGCGCTCCGCGCATGGCCCGGTGCAGCCCGAAGAGCGACATCAGGTTCACGGTCGCGAGCGGGGGTGCCGGCGCCTGGTCCAGGTAGCGGCCGTACGTGGGGTCCAGCCGGAGGTCGGTCATGAGGTCGGCGAAGAGCTGTGCATGGATGCGGTCGGCGCGGCCGGCGCCGAACTCGTCGTACTCGATGGCCACCATCGCGGCCTTCGCACGGCCGGTGAGGCGGGGGACGACCCAGACGTGCGGGTCGGCTTCCTTGAGGTGGTAGAGGGAGCGCAGGGCCGCGTACTCGCGCAACTGCCAGAGCTCACCCTGGGTTTCGAGGCGGTGGCTGAGGCTGTCGGAGAGGTCGACGGGCTCGACGAGCAGCGGGCCGAAGGCGTCCTCGACCGACCGGGGAGCGTCGGACAGCTCAGTGCGCAGGGCGTGCAGGAAGCGGGCTTCCATGGCCTCGCGCAGGCGCAGCAGGTCCGGATCCCATTCGCGCTCGTCGTCCACGCCGCCGAAGCCGCGGTAGTGCAGTTCGTACAGCAGGTAGAGGGCGAGTTGAAGGTCCTCACCCCACGGGTCGGCCTTCAGTACGGATCCCGGCGCGTGCACGGGCGGGGTTCCCCTCCGAAGGGCCCGAATGACGGCGTCGGAGAGTTCGCCCCGTCCCTCGACGAGGCGCGGGCCGGCGGCGGTCGCGGTGCCGGTCGGGCTGGAAGGGGTCATTCCTGGTTCCTGTTCTCGGGCGGTGACGCGGCCCGTTCGCGGCGGCGGTGACTGGTGTCGCACCACGGGTACGTACGGCTGCGGCGGCAGGTGCACACGGCGACCATGAAGCGGTCGGACCGGGCCACCGTCCCGTCGTCCAGGATGATCTCGACCGGGCCCTGCACCAGGACCGGGCCCTGGCACTCCACGGCCACCCGCCGGGCGTCCCCCGTAACGGGGATCGGGCACGGGGTGGGGTCAGGGGCGCTGGGCACGGATGACCACCAGCTCTTCGCGTTCTTCGGCTTCGGCCGCCAGGCCCTGCTGTTCCAGCCAGGACCGTCGCGACCGCAGGACCGGGCCCCAGGGCACGGAGGCCGTCGCCGTGACCTCTGCGGCCAGCCCTGCCCCCGCCAGCCGGTCCCGGGTCTCCTCGGCACCGCACATCCCCGAGTGCACCATGAGCAGGATTCCGCTGGGCCGCAGCAGGGCCGGGGCGTCCGCGCAGATCCGGTCGATGACCGCGCGCCCGTCGAGTCCGGCGTCCCAGGCCCGTTCCGGCCCGCGCGAGGGCAGTCGGTTGTCCGGGGCGGGGACGTACGGGGGGTTCGAGAAGACGACGTCGAACCGCCGTCCCGTGGTGCGTGCCTCGAAGTCTCCGTGCAGGACGCGCATCGGAAGACGGTGAAGCCAGGCGTTCAGCCGGGCCGTCGCCACCGCGGGCCAGGACACGTCGACCGCCGTGACCCGGGCACCCCTGGTCGCGGCGTGCAGCGCCAGGGCGCCGGTGCCCGTACCGATCTCCAGGACCTCGGTACGGGGCCCGAGGTCCTCATGGGCGAGTGCCGCGGCGAGCAGCCTGGTGTCCGCCTGCGGCTGGTAAACGCCCGGCAGGGCCACCAGGCCGCCGGGCAGCGTGGTCAAAGAAAGAGCTGTACTGGGCACCGTACCTCCGGTTTCGCCGCGGCTCGCAGAGCGAGTCACTGCGATTGACGACGTACTGCGCCTGCCCTGACTGAGGCGCCCCATCCGATGGAGCGTCGCTCTTCGGAGGATCAGACCAAAAACACGCGCCTCTGATTCCTCAATGCCTCCACGCCACTGGAATTTTCCCGCAACCAAACAGTCGGGAAAATGATGAAGAATTCAAAATTTGGACAGCAAACCGTCGGCTGCGCAAGCGAAGCAGACTTACCCTCAACCGCGATGCGGTAGGTAATAAAAAACGGCTCACCGCGTTAACCCACCGGCAGAGCTACTGTGGGAAGGACCCATACGGGGCGAGCGGCAGAATGAGGCGGCTCATAGCGGTGTCCACGTCAAGCAATGAAGTCATAGGCGCACCCTGTTGGGTGAGCCTGATGACGGGAGATCTCGCTTCCGCTCAGCGGTTCTACGGTGCCGTGCTGGGCTGGACGTTCCGACGGACCCGGCTCGGCGAGCGGCTCTCCTTCGCTTTTCACGACAGCGCTCCGGTCGCTGGTTTCGGGGCACTCGCCGAGAGTCTCTCGCTGCCCGCCGCCTGGACACCGTACTTCGCCGTTGCCGACGCCGACGTGACCGCCGCGCGTATCCGCGAGCGAGGCGCCACCGTCACGGTCGGCCCGCTGGCTTTCGGAGCGGGCCGGGCCGTCCTGGCCGCTGACCCGGACGGGGCGGTCTTCGGGCTCTGGCAGGGCCAGATTTTCAGGGACTGGAGGGTCGGCAGCGGCACCGCTCCCGCCTGGCTGGAACTCCGTACGCGCGACGCCTTCGCCGCCGCCATCTTCTACGGGGAGGTCCTGGACTGGGCCGGCGAATCGCCCCAGTCTTGCGTGGTGGCCTACGAACACGACCACGTCCTCTTGCGCCACGGCAACGACACGGTGGCACGGATCAGTGGCGGAGCGGTGGACGAGGATCCCGACCCACACGTTCGTCCAGGATGGCACGTCCACTTCCGAGTGCCCGATCTGGAGGCCGCCGTCGAAGCGGCCACCACTGCAGGAGGCAGTATCGCCTCCCCAGTGGAGACCTCCAACGCCAGCCGATGGGTCACCCTCCGCGACCCGGAGGGCGCCCTGTTCGCAGTGCTGGCACCACAGGGGTGACTCCGCCCCGGCGGGAGCAAGGACGCGGCCCAGGGGCCGGAACGCAGAAGGTTCGGGGCAGAAGGCCAGCCCGGTCTCCCCGCGAGCAGTCCGGAGACGATAAGGGGTCAACGGGGCGCGGCGGCAGGGCACCGTCCGGTACGCCTCCGCCAGTCGACCGCGTGCCGGAACCGCCGCAAGACCCAGACAGCCGGCTGGCGGACTGCGCCCATGGCCGGCGGCCGGCTGTTAGGGCTGGCGGCGCAGAGTGCCGGGCTCCGGGGGGCGTGGTGCAATGTGACCTGTCGGGTGCCGCCTCGGCGCGGATCTTCGTGCATCCGGGACGGAGTGCCGGTCGGCATCAAGCAGTAAGGGGTCTCTGTGACCGCAGGAGAGCCGGACGACGGGCAGGCCTCTCGCCCTCCCGTGAGCGGAAGCCGGCGGGGCAGGGCAATGACTTTGGCGGGGACCTTGGAAGCGGCCGAGGCCGCCGCACCTGTGGAGTCGCTCGACGTGGTCGCGCGCATGCTCAAGGAGCACCTCGGGGCCGCGTCGGTGTCGTTCCTGATCACTGACTTCACCGGCAGTTCGGTCGTGCGGCTGGGCGCTGCGGGCAGCGTCGAGACCGGTGAGCCGGCCCGGCGCATTCGGCTGCGGGGCACCCTGTACGACGACGTGATCCGCAGCCAGCGGCCGAGGGTGGAGGACAGGGGCGAGAGTGAGCTGGTGCGGGTCGTCGCGCCGGTGACCAGCCGCGGGGATGCCATCGGGCTCCTCGAACTGTTCCTGCCCGCGGCACCAAGCTCGCAGGTGATGCGGGAGATCGGCGAGACCGCGCACGCGCTGGCGTACATCGTCATCGCGAACCGGTCCCACACCGATGTGTACCAGTGGGGCCGACGCACCAAGCCGCTGAGCCTGGCCGCAGAGATCCAGCACCGGCTGCTCCCGGCGTCCCTGGCATGTGAGGCGGCACAGTTCGCGGTAGCCGGAGCACTGGAACCCGCCGATCACGTGGGGGGCGACACCTTCGACTACGTGATCGACCGGGATACGGTCCAGCTCTCCGTGACCGACGCCATGGGCCACGACGTCGACGCTGCGCTGTTGGCCACCCTGGTGGTGGGCGCCCTACGACGGGCTCGGCGGGCGGGTGAGGACCTCGCGGAACAGGCCCGCCAGGCCGACCAGGCCATGCGCGATCACGGCCGCCGGGGCTACGTCACCGGTCAACTGCTGCGCATCAGCCTGCTCGACGGCAGGGCCGAGTTCGTCAATGCCGGGCACCCCTGGCCGCTGCGGATGCGCGACGGGGAGGTACAGGAGATCGTTCCCGAAGTCGATCCGCCGTTCGGTCTCAGCCTCCAGGCCTCCCACGCCAACACCTACCAGGTGCAGTCGCTGGACCTGCGGCCCGGCGACCGGCTGGTGATGCTGACGGACGGCATGCTGGAGCGCAACGCCGAGAGCCTCGACCTGTCGGATCTGATCGTCCGCACCCGCGCGCTGCATCCCCGCGAGGCCGCCCGCACCCTCATCGGAGCCATCGTCGACGCCAGCGACGACCATCTGGACGACGACGCGACCGTCATGTGCCTGGATTGGCACGGCATCGGCAACTCCCAGCGTGACGCCGCCACAGGCGCCGACCTCACCAACGCCTCACGGCCGTCAAGGGCAGGACGGCCCGCTCCCGGGCCATGACTCGGGTCGCATAGGGGGTCGCGTCGGGCAACCGGGGCGTTGGCCCGGCTCGCGGCACCCCATTGAGAAGACGCGGCGCGTGTCGGCGAAGGCGCCGGCACCGCAGCATGTTCTCCACGGAACCGACTGCATGGGGACAGAGCGGGTCTTTTGCCGTAGAGGGGGCAGGCGCTGTGTAGGTCCACCAACGGAAGGAGGCTCGATGGCCGCACCCGTTCTCAATCAGCCCGTGCCCCGCACCGGTCAGCCCACGACAACCGCACGCGACGCCGCTCGCGCCTTCCTCCACCGCGCCGCCCAGGTCAGACCCCCTGCCCATCCCTCGAACGCTGACAGCGTCCTCCTGGTCGTCACCGAGCTCGTCACCAACGCCCTCCGCTACACCGGGGGACCCTGCGCCCTCCACCTGGAGCTGCACGGAGATCACCTCGAGATCTGTGTCACCGACACCAGCCCCTGCCGGCCCCAGCCCCGGCCGCCCCACACGGACGGAACCGGCGGCTGGGGATGGCTGCTGATCAACAATCTCACCACCCACGTCCACATCGAACCCACCCCCGAGGGCGGCAAAACCATCTGCGCCCACTCCCCTTGGTAGACCCGGGAGGTCGCACAAGATCGCGCCGACATCGAGCACGACCAGAAGGGGCCCGAGTTCACTCCGAGACTGCGCGAAGGGTCCCTTGTGACGTGGACCGAGCATTGAGCGCAGGTCGGCGGGGCAGACGGATGTCGGAGGTGGTCGATCTTGCCCAGATGGGTGGATGCGCCGCGCAGGATCCGGTCGGCGGCCACAGAGCGGGCCGACTATCTACGCCGCGCTGTGCGGGGAGCCGGGAGCGAGCGTGACGAGGTACTGCTCGGTGCCAAGACCGTGATCGCGGCGATGGCGGCGTGGGTGCTGGCCCGCTACCTGCTGCCGCCGTCGGTCGCGACGTTCGCGCCGTTCACCGCGCTGGTGTCACTCCAGGCAACCGTGTACCGCTCGGTACGCGACTGCCTCCAGTACGTGCTGGCGATGACAGCGGGAGCCACGCTCGCCGCCACCCTGGCGGCCGTCGTCGGCATCCACGGCTGACGTTCGGCCTCCTCACCCTGATCGCGCTCTGCATCGGCAGGATCCGGCGCCTCGGGCAGCAGGGCACCCAGGTCGCCATCGTCGGCTTCTTCGCATTCTCCTCCGGCCAAGGACAGATCGACTACATCGGCCACCTGGTCGCGTCCGTTGGCATCGGCGCGCTCTGCGGCCTCGTCACCCACCTCGTCCTTGCTCCCGCCCGGCACACCGGCCATCGGCAGCAAGCCGTCACCGATCTCTACATCGCCATGACCCAGCGCCTCAACGACCTCGCCGACACCCTCGAAGCGGAGAATCCCGACCGGGATCGGCTGCGTCAGTGACGCCGCGACTGGCGCAGGCTGTCCGCCGAGTGCGAGCGCATCCGTCACACCATCGAAGCCGAGATCGAAAACGGCCGCATGAACCCGCGCCGAACCGTCAGCGGCTCCGGCGAGGCCCTCCCCCGCGCCCGGAAGCAATCACTGTCGCCGAACGCAGCATGGACCACCTGCGCTCCATGACCCGGACCCTGGACTACGCCCTCGACAGCGGGGAACTCGGGAATCTCCCGGCCACTTTCCGGCCCCGCTTCAGCGCTGTCCTACGCGCGGTCGCCACCGCGATGGGGGATATCGGCCAGGCGTCCGCCACTGATCCGAACCTCCTCGACGCGAAGATCGACGAAGCAGCCGTAGAACTCGACCAGGTGCAACAGCAGGAACGGACCACCCGTGAAGCCTCTCCGGCCGTGCACACCTCGCAGGGCACGCTCCTCACGGATGCCGGCCGCCTCCTGGCCGATCTCCGATCGGGCCGGCAGAGCCTCGCCAGGACCTGAGGACCCTCGATTCCACACGGCCCGTGTGGTGTGACGTAATCGCGGGGCGGGGTAGGCACGACAAGAGAGGCGTCAGCCGCCGAGGCAGCCGGACGCCGCCCCGCAATCGGGTCGCCTGTAGGACCGACCGCGCCAACACCCCCAAAGGTGCCACCACCCGCCGTGGACAGGCCGGTGAATCGTGGCGTCGGCAAGGAATGACCATGAAAGCGGCAGTGTACGAAGGACCGCGGACGGTGACGGTGAAGGACGTCCCCGATGCGAAGATCGAGCACCCCGGCGACATCCTGGTGAAGATCACCACCACCAATATCTGCGGCTCCGACCTCCACATGTACGAAGGCCGGACCTCCTTCGAGACCGGCCGGACCCTCGGCCACGAGAACCTCGGCCAGGTCGTCGAGGTGGGCAAGGCCGTCAGCAAGGTCAAGGTCTGCGACTGGGTGGTCCTGCCCTTCAACATCGCCTGCGGCTTCTGCAAGCAGTGCGAGCAGGGCCTCACGAACTACTGCCTCACCATGCAGCCCAAGCCGGACATGGCCGGCGCCGCGTACGGCTTCGCCGAGATGGGCCCGTACCAGGGCGGCCAGGCGGAACTCCTGCGCGTCCCGTACGGCGACTTCAACGCCCTGCGCCTGGGCGAGGACGCCGCCGAGCGCCAGCTCGACTACGTGATGCTGGCCGACATCTTCCCCACCGGCTACCACGCCACCGAGATGGCCGGCGTCAAACCCGGCGACCAGACGATCGTCTACGGCGCAGGTCCGGTCGGCCTCATGGCCGCCTACTCCGCGATACTCAAGGGCGCCGGCCGCGTCTGGGTCGCCGACCACCAGCCCGATCGGCTCCGGGTCGCCGAGGAGATCGGCGCGATCACCATCAACACCGCCGACCAGGATCCGGCCAAGGTCGTCAAGGAAGCTACCCTCGGCCTGGGCGCGGACAACGGCTGCGAATGCGTCGGCTACCAGGCGCACGACCCCCAGGGCAAGGAAGACGCGACCCTGACCATGAACGGGCTCATCGATTCGGTCCGGTTCACCGGTGGCATCGGCGTGGTCGGCGTGTTCCTGCCCGAGGACCCGGGAGGCGCCGAGGCCCAGGGCGAGCTCGAAGCCCAGGGGAAGGTACCGCTGGACTTCGGCATGCTCTGGTTCAAGGGCCAGCGCATCGGCACCGGCCAGGCACCCGTCAAGCGCTACAACCGGGCCCTGCGCGACCTGATCGCCGGCGGCAAGGCCGAGCCCAGCTTCCTCGTCTCCCATGAACTCGGCCTGGGCGAGGCGTCCTCGGCGTACGAGCACTTCGACAACCGCGACGACGGCTGGACCAAGGTCGTCCTCCACCCCAACGGCACGAACGGCTCCAGTCACCGCGCCTCCAGGCGAGGCAGCAGGAGCTCGGGAGACGGCTCCTCCCATCAGACCCTGGAGGAGCTACGTCGAGAAGCGAAGGCGCAGGGCGTCGAAGGCCGTTCCCACATGAACAAGCAACAGCTGGAGCAGGCCCTCAAACCTTGACCACCGGCTGACGGGCGGGTTTGGCGACTGGTTGACCCATGACGCGAATCAGTGGCCGAGGGCGTTCTTGAGCTGCTGCTTGGTCATGGTCGAGCGGCCCTCGATGCCGCGCTTCTTTGCCTCCTGATAGAGGTTGTCCTTGGTGCGCTCGGAAGAGCCTCCGCCTCCGCTGCCGGACTTCTGTCCGCCGCGCTGTGAGGCCGACTTTCCCTGCGTGGAACTGCGGCTGGCCGTCTTGCTCTCCCCGGACCGCGCACGTTCCTTGTTCACTGTCCGAGACGCCATCTCCTCCTTCGCCCGGCTCTCGGACATACCGCGCTTCTCGCCGGACTCCTTGATGTGCTCGTACTGCCGCTCACGCTTCGGGCTGGAACCTCGGGGCATGACGAAACCCTTCATCGACGGTGTCGTGTCACGGTCATCGTGTGCACCCCCGGAGTGCCTCGCATCTCGTCGACACCTGGGAGGGACATGCATCGCCGTGAGCGGCATGCCGCTCACCTACGGACCAGACGGGTGCAGCGTCCTGGAGCTCCGCACCCTGGCAGATTGAGCCAAAGGGGATGAATGGGACCGCTTGCGATATCAAAGCGGGGTGCGCGGGTAGCCGGAACATCATGGACCCCAACAATCACACCCCGCTCCGCGCTGTCGCGCTCGTCTGCACCCTGTCCCCCTCCCCCGCGCCGTCCAGCTCCCAGCTGCTGGCCGAACAGACGATGGCCGCCCTCGCCGAGCACGGCGTGACCGGGAAGACCATCCGCATCGCCGACCACGACGTGAAGCCCGGTGTGAAGACCGACATGGGCGACGGAGACGCCTGGCCGGAGATCCGGGACACCATCCTGGGCTGCGACATCCTGATCCTCTCCACGCCCGTCTGGCTCGGCCACCCGTCCAGCATCGCCCAGCGCGTCCTGGAGCGGCTGAACGCGGAGATCTCCGAAACCGACGACGAAGGCCGCCCGCTCACCTACGGCAAGGCCGCCGCGGTCTGCGTCGTCGGCAACGAGGACGGCGCGCACAAAGTCAGCGCCGACCTCTTCCAGGGCCTCAACGACGTCGGGTTCTCGCTCGCCCCGAACGCCGTCACCTACTGGGTCGGCGAAGCCATGCAGAAGACCGACTACCAGGACCTCGACAAGACCCCCCAGAAGACGGCGGCCACGACCAAGACCCTCGCCGCCAACACCGCCCACCTCGCCCGCCGCCTCAAGGCCGCCCCCTTCCCGGCGAGCTGACCCACAGCTCACCCTGCGCGCCACGGAGACCGGAGAAATGAATGCCGTCCCAGAAAGCACCCAGCGTTTCCGACCCCGTCACCCGCCACCCGCGCCCGCCGTTTCCCGACCAGGAGCAGGAGCACCCCGGCTCGACCGAGGAGATGGATCCCCGCCCGGACCACGGCGAGCACTCCTACCAGGGCCACGACGTACTCCTGGACCGGGCTGCTCTGGTCACCGGAGGCGATTCCGGGATCGGCCGGGCTGTCTGCCTGGCCTTCGCCCGCGAGGGCGCGGACATCGTCTTCACCCATCTCGCCGAGGAAGCCGACGAGGCCGCCGAGACCGCCCGTCTGGTCGGCGAGGCAGGCCGCAAGGCCGTTCCCGTGCTGTGCGACATCCGTGAGGAGGCGCGGTGCGAGGCCCTGATCGACCGCGCGATGAGCGAGCTGGGGCGTATCGACATCCTCGTCAACAACGCCGCGTACCAGATGTCCCAGCCCGACGGGATCGAGGCGATCACCACGGAGCAGTTCGACCGGGTGATGAAGACCAACCTGTACGGGATGTTCTGGCTCTCCCGCGCGGCACTCGCTCACATCCCGCGGGGCGGATCGATCATCAACACCGCGTCGGTGCAGGGCTACCAGCCCAGCCCGCACCTGCTCGACTACGCGATGACGAAGTCGGCGATCATCTCCTTCACCCACGGGCTGGCGCAGATGGTCGCCGAGCGCGGTATCCGCGTCAATGCCGTCGCCCCCGGGCCGGTCTGGACGCCGTTGATCCCGGCGACCATGCCCGACCTGACGGAGTTCGGCAAACAGTCGCCCCTGGGCCGAGCGGCCCAGCCGGCCGAGATGGCTCCCGCCTACGTCTTCCTCGCCTCGCCCCAAGCCAGCTACATCACCGGGGAAATCGTCAACGCCACCGGCGGCACACCCCTCCCGTGAGCCGCCGCAATCAGGTGCGTGCGTCCCGCTTCCAGCGGCCCCATTCATCCACGGTCGGAAGAAAGGGCCCGCAGGCCTGATCCAGGCATGGCCATCACCCCCACCACGACGTCGGCACCCCTGAGGAGAACGATCATGACGAAGCAGCAGCCTGAAGAAGACGCCGCCAGGAACGAACTGCCGGGCCAGCCGGGCCCGGTACCTCCGCCGGTAGCCGAGCCCACCCAGCCGGCGGAGCCGCTGCCCCCGAAGCCGGATCAGGACGGCCCCGAGACGGTGAGCCCCACCGGGCAGCCCACCGGAGCGGACCAGGCCCGCGTAGCGCAGAGCGGTGCGTACCTGACCACCGCCCAGGGCGCCCGTCTGCCGGACACCGATCACTCTCTCAAGGCCGGACCTCGCGGACCGGTTCTCCTCCAAGACCACCATCTGCGCGAGAAGATCACCCACTTCGACCACGAGCGGATCCCGGAGCGGGTCGTCCACGCGCGTGGCGCCGCCGCTCACGGCGTCTTCCAGGGCTACGGAACGGCGAGCGAGGTGTCGAAGGCCGCGTTCCTCGCCAAGGGCGTGGAGACACCCGTGTTCGTACGGTTCTCCACCGTCCTCGGCTCACGCGGTTCGGCCGACACCGTGCGCGACACCCGCGGGTTCGCGACGAAGTTCTACACCGAGGAAGGCACCTTCGACCTGGTCGGCAACAACATCCCCGTGTTCTTCATCCAGGACGCGATCAAGTTCCCCGACGTCATCCACGCCGCCAAGCCCCATCCGGACCGCGAGATCCCGCAGGCTCAGAGCGCGCACGACACGTTCTGGGACTTCGTGTCCCTGCACACCGAAGCCACCCACCACACCATCTGGAACATGTCCGACCGCGGGATCCCGAGGTCGTTCCGCATGATGGAGGGTTTCGGCGTCCACACCTTCCGCCTGGTCAACGCGGCCGACGAGAGCGTGCTGGTGAAGTTCCACTGGAAGCCGAAGCTCGGCGTGCACTCCCTCGTCTGGGAGGAAGCACAGCTGATCAATGGCATGGACCCCGACTTCCACCGCCGGGACCTCTTCGACGCCATCGAATCCGGCGCCTTCCCGCAGTGGGAACTGGGCATCCAGGCCTTCCCCGACACCGAGGACCAGACGTTCGAGGGCATCGACCTCCTCGACCCCACCAAGATCGTCCCGGAGGAGCTCGCACCTGTGCAGCCCATCGGCCTGATGACCTTGAACGCGAACACGAAGAACTACTTCGCGGAGACGGAGCAGGTCGCCTTCCACCCCGGCCACCTGGTCCCGGGCATCGACGTCACCGACGACCCGCTGCTGGCGGGGCGGCTATTCTCCTACCTCGATACGCAGATCAGCCGGCTCGGCGGCCCCAACTTCGGCCAGATCCCCATCAACAGGCCGCACGCCCCCGTCAACGACATGCTCCGCGACGGCATGCACCAGACCGCCGTCCACACCGGCATCGCCCCCTACCACCCCAACAGCCTCGACGGCGGCTGCCCCTTCCTCGCCGGAGCCGACATGAGCGCCTTCATCGAAACGCCGGTGAAGATTCCGGCGGCGAGCAAGGTCCGCGAGGCACCGGCCTCGTTCTCGGACCACTTCACCCAGCCGCGGCTGTTCTGGCTGAGCATGACGCCGCCCGAACGCGAGCACATCGTCGCGGCCTACACCTTCGAACTGAACAGGTGCTACGAGCAGGCCATCAAGGAACGCACCCTCCAGGTCCTCGCGAACATCGACACGGAGCTGTGCGAACAGGTCGCCACCGGCCTCGGTCTGCCGGCCCCCGCGGCCACCGAGCCGCTTGCCGAGCCCGACCCCAGCCCCGCCCTCTCCCAGATGGGAGGGACCTGGCCGACCGATGGCCGCGTCATCGGCATCATCGCCGACGCTGCCTCCGACCTGGACGGCGTACGGACCGCCCGCCAGGCCGTCCTGGACTCCGGAATGGTTCCCCTCGTCATCGCCCCGACCGGCGGCACCCTCGACGGTATCGGCGACCCGATCACCGTTCAGCGCACCTTCGCCACCACCCGCTCCGTCGAATTCGACGCCCTGCTCCTGGCCGGAGTGCCCCAGGCCGGCACGGACGCGTACGGCGCCCGCGACGCAAAGGCCGGCACGGCCCAGCCCCCCGAAGCCCCCGACCCGCGCGTACTTCTGCTCGTCACCGAGGCGTACCGGCACGGCAAGGCCATCGGCGGCTGGAACGGCGCCGAGCGGCTCCTCGAAACGTGCGGCATCGCAGTGGACGACCCCGGCATCGCCACCGGCGAAACCAGCACGGCGCTCGTGGAGGAGCTGACGCAGGCGCTGGGCGAGCACCGCGCATGGGACCGCTTCCCCGCCAACCTCTGAAGCCGTCCGCCTTTCGCCGACCACCCGCGAGCCACGGGTGGTCGGCGACAGGCTGTCGAAGCTCGCGCCTCGGATCCGGGAGGAACAGGCGAGGCCGCTCGTGTCACCGGCTCGTCCCCAGGCACTTCTGGGAGCTTGGGGAGCATGGCGAAGACTTGCTGTTGTCATCATCGACATGCCGAACACGTACGACCTGGCTCTGTTCACGAGAGGAAGTCGTGAACAAAGCCATACGACCACCAGGACGCGGATGAACTGATCCCCTCCGGCGAGCAGGCCCTGCCTGCCGTAATCCGCCTGCCGGAAGAAGCACGTCGACGCGGGCAGGTGACGGAACGGTGCTGCTGTACTCCGCGCTGGACGCCCACATCAGGCGCTGTCCGTCGCCATTGCCCGTGACGCCGTCGCCCCCATCCACCCGGACCTGGCCGATGCCGCCCTGAGGATGATGGAGATCAACATGGCGGCCCGCATCGTCTCCGAGACAGAGGCCCTCACCTGAAAAGGCGGCGCTGGCGCGCGTTTGGCAGTTGGCGTCTCATTCGCCGAGTTGGTGGTCCCCGGTGGAGGCAATACGGGTAGTCAAAGAGAGTGGGGGCCGCCGTCAGTGCTTGGCGCTCGGCACAGCCAGGGGCTCGCCCGGAGCCCTCTTTTTCGCCGCCTCCATCTGTACGCCGAGTTCGGTGAGGCGGTTACGTCCCATGGCCTTGCGGACATCGGGGAACCACTCCTTCTCCTCCTCCTCGACGTGGTGCCGCACGTTTTCCATCAGCACGCTCATCTTGGCGTCGAACCGCTCGTCGGCCGCGTCCAGGTCTTTGAGCTCGGAGAGCATCCACAGAACGACGTGGTGCTCCTCGATGCTCTCCAAGACGTGGTCCTTGGTGTCGGGTGCCGCCTCCCGGGCGGCCGGGTAGAAGATCTTCTCCTCGATCCACGTGTGCGTGGTCAGCTCGTCGATCACCTTGTCGGCGATCTTCCGCTTCTCCGCGTGAGCGTCGTCGCCGGCCTTCTCGAACTGCTTGAACAGCTTCTCGACCGTCTTGTGGTCTTCCTTGAGCAGCACGATCCCGTCCACCAACGCCTCCGAGGCTTCGCCGTACCGGGCGGCGCGGCCCGCCACCCCACGCCCGTTTACCCGGCACACGCTCGCAGCGCTCGCCCGGAGCGATGGATTGGCCCGGATGGACGACGCGCCTACGCCGTCCGCTGGGGGCGCCGAACCGCCGCGCACGCATACCGACCGATATAAACCCGTTCGACGTCTGGTATGTCCGTGGATCGCGGGTAGGGGCCGCGCATGACTGCTATCGAAACGCTCGCGGCCGAAGGCCAGGCCTCACTCTTCCTCATCTTCGCCGGAGTGGTCCTGGTCGTCCTTCTGATCGGTGCCTTCTGGTACGGGAGCCGACGCAGGCGCCGGGAGGCACCGCCCGCCGAGCAGAACCCTGTCGCACAGCGCCGCGGGGACTCCTGGCAGACCCCGGAAGAGCATGCACGCGACCAGAAAGACCAGGAGTATCCCCGCCCGTGAGCCCGACCGATCCGACCGGCTGAGCCCGTCGATTCGTTGACAGGTGCGCACCGATCCGCACGGCGGACACCCCGAGCAGCGCGACGGAGACCGCCCGGCTGCAGGTGCGGCACGGGATGGCCGCCACCTTCAGGGTTGGAAGCGCCGGCAGCATTCTGATGGCCCTGCTCCCCTGCAGTGCCGAGACCGCGCAGCAGGCATTGCCCGGGCCACCGACGTCGCCGACGTGACCGTCACGTGCGCCGCCCAGGCGGCCGCAGCCCTGCGCGGCGACGGGCCACCCGCGGCGACCAAGGTCGAGGCCGCCCTGCGGACAGCGATCGACGATGCCTTTGCCACGGCCCACCCGCCCAAGCCGGCGCTCCTGCCGGGCCGCATGGATGCGGCCGAGCAGCTGGTTGCCGTCCGCCGTCCGGACGGCGCTCCGGTCCATCGACCGCAGAACTGAGACCGAGGCTCCCCCATCGGGGGGCCGTTCGTTCGGGTGCAGTCGAGGCCGGGGCGGGATGGCAGTGTCACGGCGGGTAGGCGTCGGGTGTGAACTCACGCACCCTCGACACCTCGCCCACGGCCAAGCAGACCGCGGCCCTCGAAACTGCCTCGACATGGTGGCTGACGACTCTGGACCGGCTCGAGCGGACCACGGTGGCCGATCCGGCCATCAGGGTGTTGCAGCGGGGAATCCGTTCACTCCGGCTGGGCGGCTTGCGCGATCTGCTACGCGGCAGGCCGCTGGGCCACCCCGTGCACCCCATGCTCGTACAGGTACCCGTCGGATGCTGGCTGTCAGCCTCGGTACTCGACGTCGTACCCGGGGCACAGCACGCGACGACCACACTGACCGCCGTCGGACTGGCCGGGGTCGCCCCGGCAGCGATGGCCGGCTGGGCGGACTGGGCAGACCTGCCACCCGAGCAGGCTCGGGTCGGCCTGGCCCACGCGGCCTCCAATGTCGCTGCGGTGGCCTGCTATACCGCGTCCCTGACGGCACGGCTTCGCGGCCGCTCGGCGAACGGGCGGCTGTGGTCCTTGGGTGGACTGGCTGCAGTGGCCCTCAGTGGTGCCCTGGGCGGGCACGTGGCGTACCGACAGGCCGTCGGAACGCACGCCACGACGTGAAGGACACCCACGTGCCCCCGCTCCAGCCCGACTCCGATGAGCCCCAGCCGGTCAGCCGACTCGCGTGCTGACCCTGCCCGTGCCCTCGCCGAGCCGGGCCTTCATATCAGGAGGTGGGGGGCGTTGCGGTGTGGTCCGGATGGTGGCGGGTGCGGCGAATCGTCTTGAGACGGGCCTCCAGGAGGTGATCGCGCCCACCGGCCAGCTCGTCGACGATGTCGTGTTCCATCCCGGCGAAGGGCCGGTAGTACGTGGAGTTGTAAGCCTCGATGATCTGGAAGGTCCAAAGCCCCGGGATCACGTTGCGGCCCACGATGTCCCGCTCGACCCGGGCGGCCTGCTCCTCGTGACCCGCTTCGCGCAGGAGCCGGACGGCGTCGCTGAGCTCGAAGTCCGCCGTCCCGGTCAGCTGGTGGAAACCGTAGAGGTGACCCCGGGCCCGCTCCGTGGTCTCCAGAGCCTTCGACAGCGCACCCAGGGCGCGCACCGTCTCCTCGTCGACACCGTCCGGCACCTGGTGCGCCGGGTCCATCTCGCGATTGCTGTCCATGGAAGTTGTTCTGCCCGAAGGCTGCTTCGCCGAGCAGCCGATTGGGCCGAGCGGCGTAATGCAGTCTCGTCAGACGGCTCGGCAACCGGCACGTTTCCGTCGAGACGCCATCACGGATATCTACGGAATGCGGGCGAGCTCTCCTGCCCGGCCACCAGGATAAGAAACAAGTAAAAATCGAATGCATGCCCCGGATGCGGTCGGGCAGATGAGGCTTCGGAGGTTGATAACCATGGTTCCCCTGCTTCTTGTTCTTCTGCTGGTCCTGATTCTCTTCAGCGCTGGTTTCGCGGTGAAGATTCTCTGGTGGGCCGCGATCGCAGTCCTGATCCTGTGGCTCATCGGTTTCATGGCCCGTCCGAAGGGCGGCAGCGGCCGCTGGTATCGCTGGTAGCCGTACGGCAGCAGTGCAGTTCAGACACTGCATGGCGGTGGCCGGTCACCCCGTTCCTGGGGGTGACCGGCCACCGCCGTGTCGTCGTCGGCGAGCCCTCGTGAACCTGTAGCTGCTAAGAAGTCATCTCATTTGGCTGGTTGGGTAGGCTGTCGGTCGTGGTGGGGATCGTTGAGCGGCTGGTGCCGGATGAGTTGTGGGTGTTGTTCCA
>NZ_JBIAVJ010000025.1:114006-149550 GCF_042894025.1 Streptomyces sp. NPDC001549 | reverse complement strand
CCAGACGAAGGCCGTTTCCGCGTACGGCGGTTACCGAACCGAGTGATCAAGTACGAGGCACCGTTCGACCTCGGACGTTAAAGGTCAAGCTAGCGCGTGTCCCCTTCCGGTGCGCTGCCTCCCGTCCGGGTCCGCCGGGCCGCTCCGTGGGCGAGCAGGGCGAACGTCACGACGGCACAGGCGATTTGCAACGGCGCGCGCAGTACGAAGCGTGCCGCGAGCAGGAGGTCGGCATCCCCGTGGAAGTACAGCACGGTCATCACGGCGGCCTCCGCGGCAAACCGTGCCGCCCACAGCAGGGTGAGCAGTGAGTACAACCGTGTTGAACCCGGAGCCCGGAACTGCCAACGCCTGGCGACCATCCGCAGCATCACGCCGATGAGGGGCCGCCCCACGAGGAAGCTGCCGAACAGCACCACCGCGTACACCGCGTCGAGCACGATGCCGGGGAGGAAGTAGTCCTGAGCCCGGCCCGTCAGCGCCGCGGCAGAGGCTGACACGGCCAGCAGTCCCAGGGCGGACAGCAGTTTCCGCACATGTCCGAGAGGTACAGCGATCAGCGTGGCCGCACAGCCGACCGCCAGCGCAACGCCCGCCGCAACGGTGAGTGACACCCCCGCGAAGCGCCAGAATCCATACCACACGAGTGTGGGCGCGCTCATCAACGCCATCAGGCAGGCGTCTCGAGCCATGACCGCGCGGCGCGACGGCAGTGACCCCTTCGAGTCTTGGGACACAGCGCGCATCGTTGCACAATTAACATCGCGTGACAGGCGGTTCGGCTCTGCCGCCACCGAGGCGCGACAGTCCGGATGCGACAGGCGCGCCTTGTCCTCATCCAGCGGTTCCTCTCACCGCAGTTGATCGGACGGCCGGCGCACGTCATGGAGCTGGGCGGAGCGGATGTCTCGTGGTAGGCACAGATGAATGCGAGCCTGTTCCGGGTGTTCCGGGTGTCATGCCCGGAACCGCGGCTTGTCACGGGTGCCGTCACCCGTTTGACTTCGCCTACGGGCCGGTCCGCTGAGCGGCGCCCGGGGCGGAGGGAAACCGACAGATGTTGATCGACAGCGCGGCCATGGCCCCCGCCGAGCGGGCCGAGGCGATCCGCGAGGCCATCTGGAACAGCGTGGTACGGGTGGAGATCACTCATCAGCCGGATCCCCGCCTGATCCGGACGGTGGGTGCGATCAGCGCGGTCGGACCGCTGAAGGTCTGCTCGGTGCGTGCCAACGCCACCACCATCCGCCGCACCCCCTCGCTCGCCCGCGACGACCTGGAACCGAGCGTGTTCGTCGGGCTGCAGGTCACCGGTAGCAGCATGGTCGTCCAGGACGGCCGGGAGGCTCTCCTGGAACCCGGCGACATGGCGCTCTACGACACGACCCGGCCCTACACCCTGATCAACAGGGACGGTATCCACCAGCACTTCTTCCGCGTCCCGCGTGCTGAACTCGCCCTTCCCGCCGCCACGCTGAACCGTGTCACCGCAGTCCGTCTCAGTCGTCGGGACCCGCTGGCCGACCTCGCCGCCACCTGCCTCCGGCGCATCGCCCGTCACCAGGCCCGCCCGGCCCCCTCCTCCGTGCCCAGCATGGACGCGGCGGGCCGGCCGGGCATCGAGCTGCTGCGTGCCCTCGTCACGTCCCGGCTCGGCGACCGGCGCAGCGCCGCCGAACCTCTGCACGACACCCTGCACCTGCGCATTCTGGACTACGCCCGCACCCACTTGGGCGACCACGACCTGACCCCGGAACGCATCGCAGCTCATCACCACATCTCGCGCCGCTGCCTGTACAACACGCTGTCGCGCAAGGGCATCTGCCTGGGCGACTGGATCCGGACACAGCGCCTGGAACGCTGCCGTGACGAGCTCGCGGCACCTGCCGCACGCCACCGACCGGTCTCCGCCGTCGCCTGGCGCTGGGGCTTCCCGAACGCCGCCCACTTCAGCCGTACCTTCAAACATGCCTACGGCCTCACCCCGAGCGAGTGGCGGGCCCTGCACTCCGCGGCACGGTGAGCCGGCCCCATACCCTCAGGTCTCCTCGCGGGGCACCGGGACTGCGGGGCGGAGCCGGTGGCGCCGCCACTCGCTCGGGGTGACTCCGTAGGCTTCACGAAAGCGCCGGGTGAAATGACTGGGGCTGGTGAAGCCGCAACGGGCCGCCACGGCGGATACGGGCAGTGCGGCATGGCGGGGTGAAGCCAGCAGGCGGCACGCCGCCTCCAGTCGCTCGCCGATGAGCCACTGTTCCAGACGGATGCCCGCGCGACCGAGCACCACGTACAACTGCCTCTTGGATATGGCGTGTTCCACGGCGATGCGCTCCGGTCCGAGGTCGGGATCGGTGAGGTGGCGGCGTGCGTACGCCGTGATCCGGGCCACCAGGGAACTGTCCATGGCCGCTCTGACCTGCCGGTCCCGCTCGTCGTGCGCCGCCGATGTCAGGAGGGCCCGCACGAGCTCGGTGGTGGCGTTCGCGAGGGCGGCGGCTCCGGGATCCGCTTCCAGGCGGCCCGGATCCTGCCAGAGCGCCCGCAGGTGGCCCAGGAGCAGGTCGTGCAAGGGACTGGCCCGCAGCCGAACGGAGGCCCGTAGCACGGTGTCGACCGGCACCCCGAGGTATTCCATGTCCATGGTGATGGCCTGCGAGGCCCCGTGTCCGGACCAGCCGTAGGTGCGCGGCGCGAGCTCGTGGAAGACACAGATGTCCTCCGGCCCCAGGGTGAACCGCCCGCCCGCCTGCTCGGCCCGGTGGACGCCCCTGGTCTGGAGTGAGACCGAGACCACCGGACGGTCCCGGTGCCCGCGCACGTGCCTGGTCGTCCGCCGGACCTCGAAGCCCGAGCACCGTACGTCGAAGAGGTCCAGCCCGCCGACCCGCCATGCTTCGATCCGGGCACGCATCCCCGACTCGGGCTCTTCGTGAACGATGTCGTTCGGCACGGAGGTGTCCGTCATCGCGTGGTGGAACGCGTCCACCCGGTCGCGCGGTGCGAAGTCCTCCAGGTCCAGCAGCAGCACGAACTACCCCTCCATCACGGTTGTCTGAATCCGGCGGTGTTCATCCTTCCGGGAGCGGGTGCCCGCCCACTTGTCCGTGCGTGCCGATCCCTGTTCTCCGGCGCCCTCCGGCCGGAGCCCTGCGCCGAAGGGCAACTCCCCTGCGCGGACAGGCGACCGCACGCCCTCCCCTCCGTCTAGCTTCGGACTGCGCCGCTGCCCGGTACGGCGTGGGCATACGCCCTTCGATCCGACGAGAGGTCCCGTCCGTGACCGACCACACCCCCGCCGCACCCGTACTCGAGCCGGCCGCCGCCGACTTCGCGGAAGCGACCGGGACACCGCCGTTCCTGTTCCAGATCCCGCCGGCCGAGGGCCGCAAAGCCGTCGACGAGGTGCAGTCGGGCGACATCGCCAAGCCCGACGTGGACGAGGAGTGGGTGACCGTTCCGGGCGGCCCCACCGGCGAGGTCAGGGCCCGGATCGTCCGGCCGGCCGGGGTGAGCGGCGCCCTGCCCGTCGTCCTCTACATCCACGGAGCGGGATGGGTGTTCGGGAACGCGCACACCCACGACCGCCTGGTCCGGGAACTGGCCGTCGGCGCCCGGGCCGCCGTGGTCTTCCCCGAGTACGGGCTGTCGCCCGAACACCGCTACCCCGTCGCCATCGAGCAGAACTGGACGGTGGCCCGATGGGTCGTCACCGACGGCACCGGCCACGGCCTGGACGGCACCCGCATCGCCGTCGCCGGGGACTCCGTCGGCGGCAACATGGCCGCGGCACTGGCCCTGATGGCCAAGGAACGCGGCGGCCTCACCCTGCTTCAGCAGGTCCTCTTCTACCCCGTCACCGACGCCGCCTTCGACACCGGCTCCTACCACCGGTTCGCGGAGGGGTACTTCCTGCGCCGCGACGGCATGCAGTGGTTCTGGGACCAGTACACGACGGACGAGGCACAGCGGGCGGAGATCACCGCCTCCCCGCTGCGCGCCACCACAGAGCAGCTGACCGGGCTGCCGCCGGCGCTGGTGATCACCGCAGAGGCGGACGTCCTGCGGGACGAGGGCGAGGCGTACGCGAACCGGCTGCGTGCCGCGGGCGTGCCCGTCACGGCAGTGCGCTACCAGGGCGTCATCCACGACTTCGTCCTGTTGGACGCACTGCGCGGAACCCAGGCGGCAGCGTCCGCGATCGAGCTCGCCGTCCGCGTCCTGGAGCGGACACTGGCCGATGGCTGAACCCGAACCGGCGACCGCCGCGGCGCCGGCGCACGGCCCGGCCGGCGGGGGAAGGTACCGGGAGCCCGACCTGCGCCGGATGACGCGCATCAATCTGCGGCCCATCGCCTCGCCCATGCCGCTGGGCTTCTACTCCGTGGCCATCGCCTCGGTGATCGTCGGCTGCTTCCAGATCGGGATCTTCGAGGAGGGCACGCATCGCGCCGTCGGCCTGGCCATTCTGCCGGCCTTCGTCCTGCAACTGCTGGTGAGCTATTTGGCGTTCGGCGCGCGCGATGTGCTGGCGGCAACGCTCATGGCCTGCTTTTCGGGCCTGTGGCTGGTGAGCTCTCTGACCCTGTTCGTGGACGCGCCGGGCGGAAACCGGGTGCTGGGCGTGCTCAACGCCGTCTTCGCCCTCTTCGCCGTGCTGATGGCATCCGTCGCGGCCCCCAAACGGGCCCTGTGGCTGGTGCTGTGCACGGCCGTCCCCCGCTTCGCCGTGGCAGCACTCGCCAACCTCACCGGCGCGGCCTGGCTGAGCACCGTCTCGGGGGTCCTCGGGCTCGTGCTGGCGGCCGTCGCCCTGTACACGGCCTTCGCCCTGATGCTGGAAGACATGCGCGGCGAGCCGGTTCTCCCCATCGGCCGCAGCGGCCCCGCGCATCACGCCGTCGAGGGCGATCTGGCCGTCCAGTTGCGCAACCTCGAACGGCAGGCCGGCGTACGCCGCACCCTCTGACCCCCCGGTCCCCTGGCCTCCTGCCCCTTCCCCTTCCCCTTCGAGAGCGAGCACCGTGAGCAGCAGCATGCCCGTCGGCGGCATCACCGCCACGCCCGGGCCGGCCGGTCGTCCCCGGGACGGCCAGGCCGCCGAACTCGTCCTGCGCAACGCACGCATCCACACGCAGGACCCCTCCCGGCCCGCCGCGACGGCGATCGCCGTGCGCGGTGGCCGGATCACGGCCCTGGGCGACGACGGCGACGTCGCCCGCCTGGTGGGACCGGCCACCCGGGTGGTGGACGCCCTCGGCCGGCGGGTGGTGCCGGGGCTGAACGACTCCCATCTGCACGTCATCCGGGGCGGCCTCAACTACGTCCTGGAACTGCGCTGGGACGGCGTGCCCTCCCTGCGGCAAGCCCTGGCCATGCTCCGCGAGCAGGCCGGGCGCACTCCCCGGGGCCAGTGGATCCGGGTGGTGGGCGGCTGGACCGCCGAGCAGTTCGCCGAGCGCCGGATGCCCACCGCGGCCGAACTCACCGCGGCCGCGCCCGACACCCCGGTGTTCGTCCTGCACCTCTACCAGTCGGCCATCCTGAACCGGGCGGCCGTGCGCGCGGCGGGATTCACCCGGGACACCCCCGACCCCCGGGGTGGGCAGATCGTCCGGGACCGGAACGGTGAGCCGGGCGGCCTGCTCCTGGCCGCCCCCAGCGCGCTGATCCTCTACTCCACCCTCGCGAAGGCCCCCGCGCTGGACGAGGCCGACAGGATGGTCTCCACCCGGCACTTCCTGCGCGAGCTGAACCGGTTCGGCCTGACCTCGGCCGTGGACGCGGCCGGCGGGTTCCAGAGCTTCCCCGAGAACTACGCCACCGTCACCGAGCTGGCCCGCGCGGGCGAGCTCAGCGTACGCATCGGCTACCACCTGTTCCCGCAGACCGCCGGCCAGGAGCTGGCGGACCTCGCACGCTGGACCGAGACGGTCCGGCCGGGGGACGGCGACGCATGGCTGCGGCTGAACGGTGCCGGGGAGAACCTGACCTGGGCCGCCGCCGACTTCGAGAACTTCTCCGAGCCTCGCCCGGAACTGGGCTCCTACGAAGGCGAGTTCGAGAAGGCGGTCCGGCTTCTGATGGAGAACGGCTGGGGCTTCCGGCTGCACGCGACGTACGACGAGACGATCGGCCGCGACCTCGCCGTCTTCGAGAAGCTGGCCGCGGACGGCCTGTTCCCGGCCGGAAACCGCTGGCTGTTCGACCATGCCGAGACCGTCTCCGCCGGGAACCTGGAGCGGATCGCGGCCCTGGGCGGCGGGATCAGCGTGCAGAACCGGATGTCGTTCCAGGGCACAGCCTTCGCCCAGCGCTACGGGGCCGAAGCCGCCGCGCTCGCCCCGCCCGTCGCCGACATGCTGCGCCACGGTCTGCCCGTCGCAGCGGGCACCGACGCCACGCGCGTCTCCTCGTACAACCCGTGGGTGGCCCTGCACTGGCTGGTCACCGGCCGGACCGTCGGCGGCGCGGCCCTGCGGCCGGCCGGGCAGCTTGTCTCCCGCGAGCAGGCCCTGGAGCTGTACACCCTCGGCGGGGCGCGGCTCACCGGTGAGGAGGAGCACAAGGGCGTCCTCGGCGAAGGCCGGTTCGCGGATTTCGCCGTCCTGTCCCACGACTACTTCGCCGTGGCGGCCGATGACATCCCGCACATCGAGTCCCTGCTGACCGTGGCCGGCGGCCGGATCGTGTACGCCGCCGGCGAGTACGAGGGCCTGGACGAGGCCCTCCCGCCGGTCAGCCCCGGGTGGAGCCCGGTCGCGCACTTCGGCGGCTACCAGGCCACGCCCCCGCCCTCGGTGGCCGGCGCCCGCCAGGCCGATCTGCTGGCGGAAGCGGTCGCCGCCTCCGAGCAGCACCGCCGGTGGAGAGCCGCGCGCGGCTTCGCCCCCGAGGAGCCGCCCGCCGACTTCGATCCGTGCTTCGTCCTCTGACCCGCCCGCCTGCCCGCTCCCCATCTTTCCCATCCCACAGCGTTTATCTTCGAGAGGAACTCCTCATGTCCGACTTCAACTTCGACCTCGACGCCGTCACCGCCGCACCCAGCCGCGATCTGCTCACCCCCGACAACGCGATGATGCTGTTCGTCGACCACCAGCCGCAGATGTTCTTCGGCGCCGCCAGTACGGACCGCGTCGCCGTCATCAACGCCACCGTGGGCCTGGCCAAGGCCGCCCGTGTCTTCGACGTCCCCGTGGTGCTGTCCACCGTGGCCGCCGAGTCCTTCTCCGGACCGATCCTGCCGCAGCTGCGCGAGGTGTTCCCCAAGCACGAGGTCATCGACCGGACCTCCATGAACGCCTGGGAGGACGAGGCCCTGGTCGAGGCGGTCAAGGCCACCGGCCGCCACAAGATAGTGCTCTGCGGCCTGTGGACCGAGGTCTGCCTCGTCCTGCCCGCCCTCTCCGCCCTCAACCAGGGGTACGAGGTCTACGTCGTCGCCGACGCCTCCGCCGGCGTCACCCCGGCCGCCCACGAGCACGCGCTGCAGCGGATGACCGCCGCCGGCGCCGTGCCCGTCACCTGGCTGCAGGTGCTCCTGGAGCTCCAGCGCGACTGGGCGCGCACCGAGACGTACGCCGCCACCACCGACGTGGTGAAGGAACACGGAGGTGCGTACGGCCTGGGCGTCGTCTACGCCCACTCCATGATCGACCCGCACGCGGCCGGCTGACCGGACCTCTCGACCATGGACACCGGACTGCTCCTCCTCCGCCTCCTGGCGGGCCTGCTGATCGCCGCGCACGGCGTGCAGAAGGTCAGCTTCCGGCTCGGCGGCAGCGGACTGGCGGGCGGGACCGAGGAGTTCCGGCGCGACGGCTTTCGCGGCGGGGCGCTCACCGCCCTCGCCGCGGGGGCCGGGCAGATCGGCTCCGGCCTGCTGCTGGCCGCCGGAGCCCTCACTCCGCTCGGCGCCGCCGGGGCGATCGGCGTGATGACCGTCGCGCTCACCGTCAAGTGGCCCCACGGCCTGTGGGTGCAGCGCGACGGCTACGAGTACCCCCTCGTCCTCATCGGCATCGCCGCCACGCTCGCCCTCACCGGTCCCGGCCGCCTCTCCGTCGACCACGCACTCGGCCTGCCCCACTGGCCCGGCTGGTCGGCCGCGGCCGCGCTGGCCGCCGGGTCGGCGGCCGGCCTTGCCGTACGCGCCCTGCTGCACGACCCGGCCGCGCCCGCGCCCCCGGCTCCGCCGAGGTCCCCCTGACCGCACGGCCCGACACTCCGCCCCATCCCGTACCTGGAAGGACCCCGACCATGACCGGCCGTCCACTGAGCCGACGCCACACCCTGCAGTCCGCCGCCGGCGTCGCGGCAGCACTGACCGTTGCCGCGGCGCCTCCGTCCTGGGCGGCCGCCGCCGGACCCGGCACTGAGCCGGGACAGACCGGGAAGCCGACCGTGATCCTGGTCCACGGCGCCTTCGCCGACGCCTCCAGCTGGAACCCTGTCACCGAACGGCTCCAGCAGTACGGCTACCGGGTGGTGGCCGTGGCCAACCCGCTGCGCGGCCTCACCCACGACTCCGCCCACGTGGCCGCCCGGCTCGCCGCCGTCCCCGGCCCCGTCGTCCTGGTCGGCCACTCCTACGGCGGCGCGGTCATCACCCAGGCCGCCGCCACCGCACCCCACGTCAAAGCCCTGGTCTACGTCTCCGCGTTCATCCCCGACGCCGGAGAGGTACTCGGCGAGCTCGCCGCACGGTTCCCCGGCTCCCAGCTCGAAGCCTCCCTCGACCCCGTACCCGTACCCGGCCCCGATGGCACCCCCGGCGTCGACCTCTCCATCCGGCCCGACCGCTACCGCGAGGTCTTCGCCCAGGACGTTCCGCGTCCCATGACACAGGTGCTGGCCGCGGGCCAGCGCCCGCTCAGCGGGTCGGCGTTCACCGACCGGGTGAGCAGCGCGGCGTGGCACACCGTGCCGTCGTGGACCCTGATCTCCAGCCGGGACCGGGGCATCGTCCCGGAGCTCCAGCGGTTCCAGGCCTCCCGGGCTCGGTCGCGGACGGTCGAGGTGCCGTCCTCCCATCTGCCGATGTACAGCAGGCCCGATGCCGTGGTCGCGCTGATCCGGTCGGCTGCCCGCACCGTCACCGCCTGATGTCCCGCCACCTCTGAGGAGCCACCCTTGTCATCTCCCGAAACCACCCCGTCCTGCGCACGTGACCACGCCCGGGTCGAGGCGGCCAACGCCACCGGCCGCATCCCCGTCGTCTTCATCCACGGCCTGTGGCTGCTGCCCACCAGCTGGGACCGTTGGGCCGCGGTCTTCGAGGAGGCCGGCTTCGCGCCCGTCACCCCCGGCTGGCCCGACGACCCGGAGACCGTCGAGGAGGCCAACGCCCACCCCGAGGCTTTCGCCGGCAAGAGCGTCGGACAGGTCGCCGACCACTTCTGCGGCCTCATCCGCGAACTCGACCGCAAGCCTGTGGTCATCGGTCACTCCTTCGGCGGCCTGATCACCCAGATCACCGCCGGGCGCGGCCTCTCCCGAGCATCCGTCGCCATCGATCCGGCGCCCTTCCGCGGCGTGCTGCCGCTGCCACTGTCCTCGCTGCGGGCCGCGAGCGCGGTCCTCGGCAACCCGGCCAACTACCACCGGGCCGTCCCTCTGACGTACGAGCAGTTCCGCTACTCCTTCGCCAACGCGGTCGGCGAGGAGGAAGCCCGCGAGCTCTACGACACCTTCGCCGTCCCCGCCCCGGGAGAGCCCCTCTTCCAGGCAGCTGCCGCGAACTTCAACCCGTGGACAGAGGCCAAGGTCGACACCACCTCCACCGACCGGGGACCGCTGCTGATCGTCTCAGGGGAGAAGGACCACACCGTCCCCTGGGCCATAGCCAACGCCTCCTACAAGAAGCAGGCCCACAACGCGCACGCGGTCACGGAGATCACCGAGCTTCCCGGCCGCGGCCACTCCCTGACCATCGACCACGGCTGGCGCGAGGTCGCCGACACCTCTCTCACCTTCGTCCGCCGCTTCGTCGACCCGGCCTCCTAGCTCGGCGCGGCCCAGGACCGGCCTCCTCCAGCCCGGACACACGGTGCCCCGCTGGGCCCCGGCGGCGGGAGGGAAGGGAGTGACATGAATCCTGATGGGCCCTCACGGCATGGGGGCTAATTGTTCAGGTGGGCCAGGAGGAGGTTGGGGTCCTTCGCCGTGACGTACGCGGCGCTCAGGACGTAGGCGGTGCCGCCGCGCAGGGCGATGGAGGTGGGGTTCTGCAGGCCGTCGGCAGCGGTCAGGACGGTGGAGTGGGTGCCGTCGGGCTGGACGAGGGCGACCTCGCCGGGACCGTTGAGGGCGGCCAGGATCTGGTCGCCGTGGCCGGTGAAGGCGAAGTCGTCGATCCCGGCCAGGCCGGTGGCCCGGGTCTGGACCGGGCCGGCGCGACCGTCCCGCAGGACGGGTATGCGCAGGACGGTGCCCCGGTCGAGGTTGGTGACCCACAGCGCTCCGCCCCGGATCTTCAGCCCGTTGGCGCCGAGGAATCCGGTGGAGGCCAGTTCGGGGGCGGTGGACCAGGTACGGGGAGTGCCACCGGTCGTGGGCACGCTCGAAATGGTGCCGAGGACGGAGTCGGTGAGGTAGAGGGTCTGGGTACGCGGGTCCAGGGCCAGGCCGTTGGGCAGGCCGGCCGCGGGCAGCTCCGCGATGCGCTGCGGTGCGCCGCCGGGGCGCAGGCGCCACAGTCCGGTCAGGTCGGCTGTGCCGGTGGCGTACAGGAAGTACAGGGTGCCGTCGTGTGCGCGGACGATGCCGGTGGTCAGCGCGAAGCCCAGGACCGGGGTGTGGATGCCGCCGTCGGCGGGTGCGGGCAGGGTGGCCAGGATCCGGGTGGATCCCCCGGGGGTGATGCGGGCGATCTGGCGGGCGGCGGCGAAGGTGACGTACGCGCTGCCGTCGGGAGCCAGCGCGATGTTCTCGGGCGTCTGGTGCCGGGTCAGGTCGAAGTGCGCGGCGATGCGCGCGCAGCTCAGCGGGGCGGAGACGGCCGACGCGACGCCGGGGGTGGCCGCGACGACCGCTGATGCGGTCAGTACGACGGCTGCCGCGGCGGTCTTGGACAACGTGTTCTTGAACATGGTTCCTTCACTGTTTTCGGCCATGCGGCAGCGGTACGCCGACGCGCGGGGTGGGTGGGGGTGGCTCCGGCCGGAGGCCTCGTGCGCCGGGCTGCTTCGGGCGGCGGCCGGTGGCCGCCCGTACCCGGGTGGGTGGAGGGATGGACGGGCGCTCTCGGATGTCCGCCCGGTGTTCGGTGGTGTGTGCCGGGTCAGCCGGAGCCGGACCGGATTCCCGGTCGCGCCGGGTCGTGCTGCGGGCTGACCTGGGCGAGCAGGGCCAGCGTCGTGCGCGCGGGCGAGTCGGCCCCGGTGGTCGCGACCACGATGTTCTGCCCCTGGCCCTGCTCCTGGCCCGGGCCCTGACTCAGGGTCTGTTGGGTGACGGTCAGCGGGCCGACGAGCGGATGCCGCATCTCGTAGGTCGCGACGGCGCACGCCGTGACGCGGTGGTCGGCCCACATGGAGGCGAAGTCCGGGCTCTTCGAGCTCAGTTCACCCACCAGCGCGTGGAGCGCGGTGTCGTCCGGGTGCCGGCCCGCCACCAGGCGCAGATTCCCCACCACGGCCCTGGCCTTGGCCGGCCAGTCGGCGTACAGGTCACGTGTGTGCGCGTCGAGGAACACCATCCGGGCCATGTTGGGCCGCTCCGCCGGCCGGTCCGGGGCGTCCGGGTCCAGGTGTCCGGCGAACAGCGCATGGCCCAGCCGGTTCCATGCCAGGACGTCACTGCGGCGGCCGCTCACGATCGCCGGGACGTGGACCAGCGCCTCCAGCAGCTGGCCGGTCGCCTCGGTCACCCGCTCCTGGGCGGGCCGGCGGCCTCGGCCTGAGCCCGTGGCCGACGACCGGGCCAGGTTGTGCAGGTGCAGGCGCTCGGCCTCCTCCAGCCGCAGGGCGCGGGCGATCGCGTCCAGCACCTGTGGTGAGGCGTTCAGGGACTGCCCCTGTTCCAGCCGGGTGTAATAGGAGACGCTGACACCCGCGAGCGAGGCCAGCTCCTCGCGTCGAAGACCCGGCACGCGGCGCCGCTCCCCGTAGCCGGGTATCCCGAGATCCTCCGGTTGCAGCTGGGAGCGCCGCGTCTGCAAGAACTCCCCGAGCCGCACTTTTGCGTTCATGGATCCGAGTATGGGCCGGGCCCGACCGCACAGCCTGACCCTGGCGTGGATAGCCACCAGCGGGTCCGTCTCGCCGGCGGGACCGGTGGAGCAGTCCTGGCAACTCCTGCGCCTCGACGCGTGCTCGGCACACGCGCGGCCTTTTGCTCAGGTCACAGGGAGAGCCTCACCTCACCGTTGGGATGGACGGCCAGGAACAGGGCATCCAGGACCGTGCCGATGGGCGGGAAGCGGTCGGGCGTGACGTGTTCGCGTTCATCCGTCAGATTGATGAAGTCGATGAACGCGGCCCTCCCCGGCTGCGGGGAGAGCATTTCCACCTCCACCCCGAACCTGTCCCGATGGCCCGTGACCACGCAGCGCACGGGCTGGAGGAACTCCAGCCGGCCGTACGGTTCGGTCGGATCCTCGCTCACGAGTGATCCTCCCTGCTCACTGCAGCCCAGTCCCCTTCCCCTCGTCAGAACGGTACAACTGCCGTTCCGACAGCAGACGAAGACGGTTCGCAAGCTCCTGCACGCCGTCAAGGAAGTCGGCAAACTGCAGATTACCCGGCGTTGGACGGGCATGCGAAAGGCCGCCACCGCTTGCGCGATGGCGGCCTTTTCCCCTCAGGTCACAGGGAGAGCCTCACCTCACCGTCGGGCAGAACGTCCAGGTACAGGGCGTCCAGGACCGTGCCGATGGGCGGGAAGCGGTCGGGCGTGACGTGTTCTCGTTCATCCGTCAGATTGATGAAGTCGATGAACGCGGCCCTCCCCGGCTGCGGGGAGAGCATTTCCACCTCCACCCCGAACCGGTCCCGATGGCCCGTGACCACGCAGCGCACGGGCTGGAGGAACTCCAGCCGGCCGTACGGTTCGGTCGGATCCTCGCTCACCGGTGAAACTCCCTATTCATCGAAGTCCACACCCTTCTTCCACCGAACCCATACCGTCTTACTGTGGTCGATGAAACTGTTGAACTCATCGAACTCTTTCGTCGGGATGAGCCACTGCTGGCCACCGTCCTTGTCGTGGAAACCGCGGTATTTCTCCGGATTGAAGCGGTCGAGGAACCCGTCCTTCATCGTGAAGATGTGGTAGCCGTCCTCGTACGTCCCCGATCCAGCGTACTGCCGTGCCACGCTCTCGGAATCGCCCAGGTAGGCCTGGTTGGTCTCCGACTTGCCCGTTCCCGTGTTGTGTGCGTGGTTCTCGGCCTTAAGCCCGGTGGACTCGGAAGCCCGGTTCCCCTTCTCGGGGGCCCTGGACAGGCGTACCGGCGCACCCGGTCCGTTGGGCGGAGTGGTGGGGCCCCGGTGTGCCGTCTTCAGACCCGGGTTCGGCCTCGTGTTCTTGAACATGCCCGGGCTCGGTCCCGGCCTCGCCGCGGCGAAGTTGCTGGTCCGCGCTCCGCCCGCCTTCGTCAGGCCCGGGGCGGGGCCGGAGCGGCTCCCCACGCCGGCGAGCTTGCGCACGGGCGAGGCCTTGGAGACACGGCTGGTCGCCTTGCTCGCGTACTTGACCACCTTGGCCGCGATGCGGGTGCCCGCCACGGCCGAGCCGACGACCGGGATCATCGACGCCATCGAGAGGGCTGCGTTCTTCCAGTCGCCCTCGGCCGCGTACCAGGCACCGTTGGCCAGGTCCGCGACCTCTCCGATGACCGGGATCATGCCGACCACGTCGAGCGCGAGGTGGCCGACCTCGGAGATCTTGTTGTAGTTGTTCTTGATCGCGTTGCCGGCCTTCTTCAGGCCGTTCGTGATCTTGCCCCAGAAGAGACCGTCCGGGTCCGAGAAGGTCAGCGGGCTGTTGTTCGCGTACAGGTAGCCCTGGAGGGTCTGCGGATCACCGGGATCGATGATCGGGTCCACGGACAGGAAGGTGCCGGTCCGCGGGTCGTACTCACGGGCCCCCAGGTGCGTGAGCCCGGTGACCCTGTCCTGGGATCCGCCGACGAATCCGCGTTCGCCCGGCCAGGCCGACGGCGCCGCGCCGCGCTCCTCGCCGAACGGCTTCGTCGCACGGCGCTGGACCTGCAGGGTCGATGCGTTGATCGCCGTCGTACCGGTGTTGTGGTGGTCCGCGGCGGTGTACGACAGCTTGCCGTCGGACGTGCGCACCACTCCCGCGCCGCCGGGCGCGCCGTAGTACCGGGTGCCCGTGACCTTGTTGGCCGCGGTGTCGAGGGTCAGCTCGGTGGAACCCAGGTAGAGGGTGGTCTTGCCCGGGTCCTTGCGCAGGAGGCGGTTGCCGCTCGCGTCGTAGACGTAGGTGGAGGTACCCGCGGCCGTCTTCGCCGAGGCGAGGTTGCCCTCCGGGCTCCAGGTGAACGTCTGGGTGCCGCCCGAGGCGTCCGGGCGGGTCTTCGTATTGCCGGTCTCGTCGTAGGTGGAGCCCACCGTGACGGCCGGATTGGTGCCCGTCTGCTTCGTCGTGGACGTGGCGGCGTGCGGGCGGGGCGAACCCGGGGCCGGGTAGGTGTACCGGGTGGTGGTGGTCTTGGCCGGGTCTCCGGCCGGGTCGTGTTCGGTCAGCGAGGTGCGGTTGCCCGTCACGTCGTACGTGAACGACTGCCGGTAGGGGGCCGGGCCCCCGATCTGGCCGGGCTGCGGGGCGGCGCTGTTGCAGCCGCCGACGCCGGGCACGGACGGGCCGGGGAGGGTGCTGGTGGTGCCGGTGTCGGTCCACGCCTCGGTCAGGCGGCGCAGGTAGTCGTACGTGAGGCACTGCGTGTCACGTGCGCCGTCCTGCGTGTTCGTCACCGAGGTGACGTCACCGGCCGGGGTGTAGGTGTAGTCCGTGATGCCGACCGGACCCTGCACGTCCTGCTTGGCGAGCTCGGTGCGCAGCACACGGCCCGTGGCGGGATCGTGGTCGGTCGTGAGGAGCACCTGCTTGGGAACGGCGCCCAAGGTGGTCCGCTGGACCTGGCCGAGCTCGTCGTAGTCCGTGAAGTTGACGTAGGTCGTGGTGGAACTGCCCAGCGAAACGGGCAGCCCGTTGACGTTGCGGCCCGTGTGGACGGTTTCCTTGGGCAGGCCGCCGACTGCCGGTTCGACCGTCAGGTCGACGTGCCCTGTGATCGCGTCGTACGAGGCCGACTGGGAGTAGCTCCCGCTGAGTGCGCCCTCGCCCTCCGGGACCGTCAGCTTCGTGCCGGCCGGCAGAGTGGCCTCGTCGTAGGAGGTGATCTCCCGGCGCCACGGCTTGCCGTCCACCCAGCTGGTGGAAGCGGTGGGCAGGCCCGGCACGAGGGTGTCGTACTCGTAGGTCGCCAGCTTGGTGCCGTCGACCGCGCCCAGGTTGCGGGAGGTCGGGCGGCCCAGGATGTCGTAGCTGGTGAAGGTGGTGAGGCCGCGGGCGTCGGTCGCGGAGACCGGGCGGTCGACGGCGTCGTACACCGTGGTCGAGGTGCCCTTGTCCGGGTCCTCGACACGGTTCTGGCGGCCGTGCAGGTCGTAGCCGTACTTCCAGACGTTGCCGGCGGCGTCGGTGACCTGGGTCATCTGGCCGTCGATGTCGTACCCGTAGCGGGTGGCGTCGAAGTCGCCCTCGGTCTTCGCGCCCTTGTACTGGCGCTGCTCGACGGTGCGCCCGCGCGCGTCCTTGTGGACGCTGGTGGCTATGGCGCCCTTGGGCGGGACGGAGTCGGTGCGGTCCGCGCCGGGGTAGGAGGTGGTGCCGCGCCACTGCTCGACGGCCTTCGACAGGAACAGCTCGGCCACGGGGCGGCCGAGGCCGTCGTAGCTGGTGGTGCTCTGCGCCGGGACCGTGTCGTCGTTCGCGATGAAGCGGGTCTTGACCGGGCCCGAAGGGGCCTTGTTGTAGTACTTGTGGTTCGTCTTGAACGGTCGGCCGAGGCTGTCGTAGAAGGTGTCGCTGATGACGCGACCGACTCCGCCGTTGGCCGTGACGCCCTGGGTCTGGATCGTCTGGCCGAACCCGTCGAGGATCTCGATGTCCACCGCGTACGACTCGTCCGAGCGCAGCGTCTTGGTGGTGACGGAGCTGGTGCCGGTGTTGGTGAGGTCGTACTCGACCACGACGTCCGCGGCATCGCTGCGTGCGCGGCCCGGCTTCCAGACCGCGGTGATGCGGCCCAGGGCGTCGATCGCCTGCTCGCTGGTGCGGCCGTTCTGGTCGGCCGACTTCACCGGGACTTCCCGGAGCGGGTGGAAGGTCGAGGTGGTGGTCCAGCCCTTGGGGTTGGTGACCTTGATGGTCGTCGGCGGGACCAGGGTGGCCGGCTCGTAGGCGGTGGTGGTCTTGGCACCGACGGCGTCGGTGGCGCTGGTGACACGGCCGTAGGCGTCGTAGGTGAGCGTGGAGTTCACCGTGTACTTGGGCTGGCCGCCCTCGAACCGGTCCAGTTCCTCCGTGCTCGTGACCTGGCCGGGGCCGGTCAGCGTGCCGTGGGGCTGGGCGTCGTAGAGGGTGCGGTTGCGGCCCAGGGTGTTGGACTCCGACGCCGTGCCGGAGCAGTCGCCCTGGAAGCGGACGGTCTCCGCGACGCGGTCGACCATCCAGGCGGCCGTGTTCCGGGCGTAGGAGGTCGTGGTGCAGATGTCCGCGAGGCCGTCGGCCCGGTCAAGCACGTTCAGCGGCAGACCGTACGCCGTGTCGAAGGCCGCCGTCTGAGAACTGGTCTGCCAGCTCTTGTCGGCACGCAGCGCCTTGTTCCTGACGCTGCCGCTACGCAGCATCTGCGCCGTCAGCGGGGGCAGCTTCGTGCCTCGGCCGTGGGTGGCGGTGACGGGGGAGAGCCAGGGCTCGGACTGGGATACGGCTACCAGTTCGCCGCCGTCGGAGGCGAAGGTCTGGGTTTCGCGGACGGTGCCCGCGAGGGGGTTGCTGTCCTTGACCGTGTTGCCCGCGATGCCGGTGAACGTCGCGGTGCGCTTGGAGCCGTCGGCCTTGGTGTCGCCGTCCATGCCGCGCAGGTAGAAGGAGGCGGACCTGGAGACCACGTCGGGAGCGGTGCCTGAGCGGGTGACGACCTGCTCGTAGCCGCGGAACTGGTTCCAGGTGCGCTGCTTGTCCTCGGTGGTCTCCTCGTCGTCACGGTGCCAGGCGGCGCCGCCGACGTACTCGTAGCGGACCTCCTGCGGACGGGAGCCGCCGAAGGGGTCCAGCTCGGTGACCCGGTTGACGACGTACTTGTGGAACCAGTCCAGCGTCGGGTCGTTCGGGCTCTTGGGGTCCGGGTTCCAGTAGACGGGGTAGCAGCGGGTGGTGTTGCCGTCCTGGGAGGAGGGCAGGCCCGCGCCCGGGGCGCAGTCCGGGTCGGCGTAGCCGATGTCCGTGACGTGGCCGGTCTCGGCGGTGATGGAGACGATGCGGCGCCGGTTGAGGGCGGGCTTGTTGTCGCCGCTGGAGTCGACGCGGTTGTTCATCAGCCGGCCGGTGAAGGTGATCGCCGGGGTGTCGAGCGTGGTCGCGCCGTCGTGACCGGTGCGCTTGATCGAGGCGAGCCACAGGGCGGGCGCGGTCTGGTCCTGCGGGTTCGGGAACTCGTGGGTGAAGGCGTACGAGTCGACGTCGTCGTAGCCGGAACCGGCCCCGTTGAGCACCTGCGTGGTGATCTTGGCGAGGCGCTTGGTGGTCCAGAACGTCGCGGAGTAGTTCTCACAGGTGCCCGAAGAGGCGCAGTTCTGGTCGAACGGGACGTCCGGCCACTTCGCCGCGTTGGCCTTCGTCAGCTTCGCCGGCGCGCAGTCGAAGCCCGCGTCCGGCAGACAGCGCTCCGCCGTGGTGAACACGACCTGGGCGGTCGGCTTGACCGTGTCCGCGTCCGTCAGCTTCGAGCCATAGGTGATCTTCGAGAGGTTGCCGCCCCGAACATACGAGGTGAGCGTGCCCTCGGGAGTCTCCGCCGAAGAACCGCGCTTGTAGTGGTTGGTCTCCGTGTCGTACCAGTGGGTGATCATCCCGCCGCGCGGGTCGACCACGAAGTCCAGGTTCCAGCGGTAGGCCTGCTGGCACCAGGACGCGGCGAAAGTCGGCTTGTTGCACTCCTCGCCGGCGTTGTTGCCGTACACGGGGGTGGTCCAGGCCGAGTTGGTGGCCGGGGCGGTGGAACTGCCGGGCTTGCGGCCGACACCGAAGTAGTACTGGGTACCGTCGGTGGTGGTGACCTTCCAGTACTCGCCGTTGTTGTCCCCGTTGGTGGCCCCGGTCAGTCTCTCGACCTTCGAGGCGTCGTCTCCTTCGAGCCTCCAGGTGCCCGACGTGTCGTCGCGGACCAGGGTGGAGGACTTGCCGTTCAGGGAGATCGTGGCGTTGTGCCCGGACAGGCACTGCTCGCCGGAGTCCTTCTGGCCGTCCTTGGAGCACGGCTTGAAGGTCCGTTCGACGAATCCGGCGGCGTAGTCCCAGCCCTCGCCGATCCATGAGGACTGGTTGTTGGTTGCGGCCGTACGACCGTCGACCGTCTGCGAGTTGTAGGACAGCGCGATGCTCGGCTTGGCACCACCGAGGCCGTCCGGTACGTCGACGGGGTAGGACCAGGAGAACCCGCCGGTGTTGCCGGCATGGCTCCATGTACCCGAAGGGGCCAGCGACGTCGCACCGTAGGTGCCGGCGCTGCCGCCGGGCCCCGCCGAGGCGGCCAGCACGCTGGTCCCGCCCGACGCGCTGTTGAGCCGCAGCGCACCTGCCGCCGGCCCATCGGCCTTCAGCGTCACCTCGGTGCTCAGCAGTCCGGGCCGGTCACCCGCCTTCGCTGTCGGCACCGGCGTCTGCGTACGGCACTCCGGGCGTTCGGGCGTGGTCAGCGCGCACTCGGGCAGGGCCACGAGTCGGGCCCGGCTCAGCCAGTCGCCGCCGAAGGCGCCCGCGATGTGGGAGACGTCGACGGAGACCTTGACCGGCGCGCCCTGCTCGGTGCCCTCGGCGGGCTGGACGGCCACCAGCAGACCCTGGACGCCGGCCTTCTCTGCGGTCTTCTTGTCGGTCAGGGTGACCGCGGCCTTGCCAGTACGCGGACCGCCCTTGCCGGAGCGCGTACTGCCGGCGGCCTCGACCCAGACGGGCGCGGCACCGACCCGGCCGGGCTCTGCGGACGGCGCGGCCGGCACGGCGGAACGGGCGCCGGACAGGAAGCGCGCGCCGAGCGGCGGCGCGGACGGTGCCGCGTTGAGGTCCACTTCGGCGTGGCCGGCCTCGGGCCAGACCACGTCGCGCGGCTGCCAGGTCCCGCTCCCGTCCCCCCGCTCCTTGGATGCTAAGAAGGTGGCCGGCCTTGCGGCGTCCTTCCCCGTGACCGATTCGGTCTTCGTGAGCTTCTGCGGCGACCAGCGCCTGGTGTCCCGCGGCTTCCAGTCCGCTGCCTGAGCCGGGCCCGAGCCCAGGATCAGTGCGAGCACGACGCCTACGCCGACTGTGGTTCGGCGCGCGATGGCGGAGCGTCTCCCCCACGCGCGCACTTCAGACGGTGCCTTCACGGCACGCCCCCCTATGTTCTGCGGCTTGCCTACATTCAGATCTTGGCGCGCGAATTTTATGCCAAGGAGTGACCAGGGCTGACCGAAAGTGATCAGCTCCACTTTCGGTCAATTCGGCTTGACGCACGGCCGGTTCATAGAGCTAGCTGGAGCGTTTCTGCCACCCGGGCAGATGTGAGTCACAGCACCAGTGGGGGTCCACCATGGGGGGCACAGACAGAACGCAGGGCAGAGGCCGTCCGGCCGTGCTCGCAAGTCTCATCACCCTTGCCTTATCCGTCAGTTCGCTCGGCGCGCTGCCCGCGTACGCAGCGCCTGGCGGCCCGACGGGCAGACCGAGCGCGAGCCCGCAGCCAGGCACCACCCCGGGCGCGGGCAAGGGCAGTACCAAGCCCGACCCGAACCCGAGCGGCACGAGCAACCGCGGCACCGCGCCGAAGCCGTCGACACCGCCTCAACGGCCGCTCAGCGAGCAGGAGAAGGCCGAGAACGCGGCCTTGACCGAGGCCAAGCGCACCGGGAAGCCGGTACCGGTGGCCGCCGTCACCACCGAGACCGACACGGTGGTCGCCAACCCGAACGGAACGCTCGGGCTCACCCGGAGCGTTGCTCCGGTGCGCACCAAGCGCGGCGGCACCTGGACCGACCTGGACGCCACGCTCATCACCTCGCCCGACGGGCAGCTGCGCCCCAAGGCCACCACGAGCGGTCTGACGATCTCGGGCGGCGGCAACGCGCCGCTGGCCACGCTCGACCAGGACGGCAAGAAGCTGGAGCTGCGCTGGCCCGAGGCACTGCCGAAGCCGGTGCTCGACGGCGCCAGCGCCACCTACCGCGAGGTCGCCCCCGGCACCGACCTGAAGGTGACGGCCGACGCGGCCGGCGGAATCTCGCAGATCCTGGTGGTCAAGTCGGCCGAGGCCGCCAAGCACCCCAAGCTCGCCAAGATCACCATGGGCCTCAAGGGCGACGGCGTGAACGTCACCGCTGACGGCAGCGGCAACCTCAAGGCCGCCGACGCCTCGGGCCGTACAGTCTTCCACGCCCCGGTCCCCACGATGTGGGACTCCGGCGCAGCAGCGGCCGTCCCGGCCCAGAAGGCCGCCGGCACCCCGAAGTTCTCCCAGCTGGCCGCCGCGCCACAGGCGAATGCCGACGCCGAGGCCAAGGCCAAGCCGGCCTCCGACAGCGAGGGCCCCGGCGCGCACGCCAAGGCGTCCAGGCTGCGGACCGAGCTCAGCGGGAACTCCGTCGCGCTGACCCCTGACCACTCGCTCCTGAACGACGAGTCGACGGCGTACCCGGTCTTCATCGACCCGGCCTGGCAGCCGACCAACCGCGGCACCCAGCACTGGGCGTGGGTACAGGAGGCGTACCCGGACACCGTCAACTACGACGACTACGCGGACACCTACGACCCAGGTGTGGGCTACCAGCGCTGGGCGTCCCGCACGGGCCTGGAGCGCTACTACGTCCAGCTCGACACGAGTGACCTCGGCGACAAGAGCATCAAGAAGGCGTCGTTCAACGCGACCCAGTCGTACGCGGCCGACGCCACCTGCTCCAAGACCTACGACGTGGCCCTGCACTCCACCGAGCCGCTGCTGTCGAACATCGCCTGGAGCCGGCAGCCCCGCGACTGGGAAGTCCTGCGCACCACCTCCATGAACAGCGCGGGCGGACCGGGCTGCTCCGGCTCGACCACCCGGGGTGAATGGGACGTACGCGACCACCTGGCCGGCAACGCCTGGCGCGGCAGCGTCACCTATGCCCTTTTCGCCGTGAACGAGTCGAAGTCGGGCAGCAACAACTCCTTCAAACGCTTCACGCGCGACAAGAGCAAGCTGCCCTTCTTCTACATCGAGTACAACCGCGCCCCCTACAACCCGTGGGAACTGGGCACCTTCCCCGTTCCGCAGAACGCCAACGGCAACGGCTGCGGCTGGGTCGGCGCGACCGCGTCCGCGGGCATGAGCCTCGGCGCGTGGGTCGGCGACCCGGACAACCAGCAGAACGACGCGATCATCCACGTCGTGGACACGGCCGGCGATGTGGTCGCCTACGACAGCGGCTGGTTCGGGGCGGCCAACGGCACCCACTGGGTGTCGACCCACCCGTACAACCTCTCCGACGGACACACCTACTTCTGGCGCATCCAGAGCGGTGACGGAGACATGACGTCGGCCTGGTCCCACGGCTGCATGTTCAGCATGGACACCCAGCCGCCGTCGGTCCCGATCGTGACCTCGGCGGACTTCCCGCCGTCGGGCACGCTCCCGGGCTCGACGAAGGCGATCAACCAGCCGGGCAGTTTCACCCTGAAGTCGACCGACTCGATCAGCGGGGTCATCTCGTACGAGTGGGCCTTCAACTCCTCGATCCCGGTCGGCGGCGCCAACACCGTCGCCGCCGCCGCGGACGGCAGCGCGTCCATCGCGCTGACCCCCACCAGCTGGGGCACGAACATCCTGCGCGTCCAGGCCGTGGACCGGGCGGGCAACCGCTCCCAGGCCCTGACGTACGCGTTCTACGTACCGGACAACCCGAACGCCAAGACCACGCTCGGCGACATCACCGGTGACGAGCGGGTCGACTTCATCGCCCCGACCGCGAGCGGCGACCTGGTGGTCTACCCGACCGCCAGCGACCCGTCCGCCGGCGGCGTGATCGCCTCCGATGTGGCGAACAGCCCCGGTGGCAAGGGCTGGGGCGACGGCACACTGACCACCCACCGCGGCGGCAACGGCATCCGCATCGACGACCTGTGGGCCTGGCGCGACGGACAGCTCAAGCTGTACCGGAACTCCCTCACCCAGGGCGGTCTCGCGGCCAACGGCGGCCTCTACTACAACGCGGCCAAGATGCTGACGGTCAAGCGTCCGCCTCTGTCGACCTGCACCGTCGTGACGACCGGCGACCCGTGCGGCAGCGAGTACGCGTCCAACTGGAGCCGGGTCAAGCAGATCCTGGCCGTCGGCGACGCCAGGCCCCAGGACGGGGTGGACCCGTTCAACGACCTGCTCACCATCGAGACCGACGGCACGGGCAGCCGCCTGCTGCTGTTCCAGGGCACCGGAGCCACCGGCACGCTGGCCGACCCGATCGTCCTCGTCCTGAGCAACGCGGGCTGGGAGAACCTCACCCTGATCGCCCCGGGCGACGCCACCGGTGACGGCCTTCCGGACCTGTGGGCCCGGGACAACACCAGCGGCATCGTCTACCAGTACGCCAACGAGGCCGGCAACCCCGGCGCCCTCGGCGACCATTCCAAGCGCACCCAGATCGGCTCCGGCCTCACCGCCTCCGAATACCCTGTCGTGGGCTCCTCCGGCGACACCAGCGGCGACGACATCGCGGACCTGTGGTCCCGCGACAGCCGCAACCGTCTGCTGACCTGGAACGGCGTCGCCACGGGCGGCAAGGTCACCTCCTTCACCACCCGCAACGTCATGGGCGACGCCCGGATCTCCACCGCCCAGTGGAAGCTGAACGAGGGCACCGGCACCACCGCCGCCAACCTCCGTGCCGGCAGCCCGCTCACGCTCTCCACGAGCGCCGCCAAGTGGGCCGATGACACCGTCGCCGGCACCCCCGGCAAGGTTCTGGAGCTCAACAGCGACAACGGCGTTCCCACCGCCGGCCCCAACACCGCGGGAACCACCGGCACCGCCGTCGCGGGCGGTCCGGCCGTGGACACCAGCCGCAGCTTCACCGTCTCCGCCTGGGCCAAGCCCGACGCGCTCGGCGGAGTCGCCCTCAGCCAGTACGGCAACCGTTCCAGCGGCTTCATCCTGTGGCCCGATACCGACGGCACCTGGCACTTCGGCATGGGCCAGAAGGACGACGACACCTGGAGCTACGACGAGACCCTCACCAGGAACGAGGCCGCCAAGGTCAACCTCCACACCTGGACCCAGCTGACCGCGACCTACGACGCCGCCACGGGCTTCACGGGCCTGTACGTCAACGGCACCCTGGCCGGCACCGGCTACCACGCCAGGACCAACGCGTGGAACGCCACCGGCTCGCTGACGGTCGGCAACTATCGCCACCAGGGGACTTCCCTCAGCTACTTCGCCGGACGCGTCAGCAACATCGCCGTCTACGACCACTCCTCGGTGCCCACTGCCGAGGGCACCAAGCTGATCTCCGCGCTGAGCGCCGACAAGTGCGCCGACAACAACACGGGCAGCAACCAGGACGGCAACCGCATCCAGATCTGGGACTGCAACGACCAGGGCGGCAGCGCGGCCCAGAAGTTCGACGTGACCGCGGCGGGCGAACTCCGCATCGCCGGCAAGTGCGTCGACGCCTCCGGCGGCGGCGTGGTCAACACCACCCCGCTCATCCTGTGGGGCTGCATCCCTGCCGCGTACAACCAGCAGTGGCTGCCCACCGCCACCGGCGGGTTCCTCAACCCGGCCAGCGGCCGCTGCCTGGACCTCCCCAACGGGCGCCTGGACAACGGCACGCAGCTGCAGCTCTGGGACTGCAACACCTCCAACGCGCAGCGCTGGCTGACGCCGGGCATGGCCAACCCGATGGGAGCCATCGCCTAGAGCCGGTTCGTCGACCGGTCCGCACCGAACGGGCCCTGCCCCGCCGCGATCGCGGCGGGGCAGGGCCCTCGCCGCCGGTGCCGAGCCCGAGCTCGCCCCCTTGCGTTGAGCGACGCCCCGTCAGACCGGGCCGAAGGCGCGGCGTACGCTGGGATTCCGCGCCGCTGCCGGGCAGGCAGAACAAGGGAAGGCTGATCGTGCGAACCCCCCTCTCATGGCTTGCCGGCAGGTACTCACTCGGTGCGAGAAGCGTCAGACTGGCCGCACTCGGTTCGGTCGTCGCAAGTATCGCGATCATCGTGACCGGTGGAATCGTCCGCGTCACCGGCTCCGGTCTCGGCTGTACCGATTGGCCCATGTGTACGGGAGAGACGCTGGCCCCCACTGCGGAAATGGGGGTGCATGGTGCCATCGAGTTCGGGAACCGGCTCCTGACCGGGCTGCTGTGCGCGGTGGTGGGCTGGGTCATCATCACCGCCCGCCTCCATGAGAAGCCGATGCCCGCGGTGCTGCGCGGAGGCTGGGCACAGTTCTAGATCGTCGTACTGAACGCGGTCGTCGGCGGAGTGACCGTATGGATGCGGCTGAGCCCGTACATCGTCGCCGCACACTTCCTCGCCGCCACGCTGCTGCTCACCGCCGCTGTGTACACCTGGCACGCGACGTACGCAGGAGGCGGGGGTGACCAGAGCGGCGTGAGTGGCGAGGGTGACCGGCCCGGCGCACCGGTCCCCCTCGCGGTGGGGTCCCTCGCGCGGATCCGGTCGTTGTCGGCGGCCCTGGTCGCGGTGACGGCCCTGCTGGTCGTCGTGGGCACGCTCGCCACCGGCTCCGGACCGCACGCGGGTGACTCCTCCGACGTGGCGCGGATGCACTTCGACTGGACGGCCGTGACCGTCGTCCACGGCGTGCTGGCCGGGGCGGTCCTGGTCCTGGCCGGATCGCTGCTGTCGGCACTGCCCAGGGACGGCTTCGGCGCCGCGCGCCGCAAGGCGGTCGCCCTCCTGGCCGTGCTCCTCGGTCAAGGCCTCGTGGGGCTGGTGCAGTCGGTGACGGCCCTGCCCTCGCTCCTCGTGATGCTCCACCTGCTGGGCTCGGCGCTCGTCTGGACCGGCGTGCTTCAGGTGCACCTCACAGTCAAGAGGACCTGTTCCAGCCATTCGGGTCCGCTCGGCGGTGCACCGCTGCCGGATGCACGGGGCGCCGCGACGTACGTCTGATCCACCAGGGGACCAAGGCGCGGCGGGCGTCGTGTTGATGGTCGGCACAGGTGCAGCTGCTGTACCGGCAGCGGACGGGGTCCGTCGCCCGTCAGGATGTCGCCCTCTCCGGGCAACATCCTGACGGGCGCACCGGGTCATCGTCGTCGTACCGGCGCCGGCCCCCGCCGGCGTCGCTCATCCGGTCGATCGTGCGAGGAACTTGTCGATCGCCGTGGCGACTTCCGGGTGGGCGAGGTACTCCTCGATGCTGTGGGCCCGGTCGCTCGCGTTCACCACGGCGTGCTCCTCCGTCAGCTTGCCCCAGACGGGCTCCAGCGGGCAGCCGATGGCCACCGCGTCGGTCGGGCACCAGACGTTGACCCACTCGTCGACGGTCCCGGGGCGGTCGGTGCCCGGCGGGGCCAGCCGGCTGGTGACCGCGTTCATCCCCAGTGGGCTGCCTGCGGTGACGAGGAGGGTGACCTTCATGCCCAGGGGGAGCCGGTTGGCGACGAGGTCCATGCCGACCACCGTGCCGAGGCTGTGGGTCACCAGGACCAACTCGCCGTCGTGCGGGATCTCCTCGAACACAAGGTCCAGGACGGCATTGCGGACCACCTGATCACCGAGGTAGGCGTCCACGTCACGGAAGATGGTCGCGATGGCCAGCGCGTCCACGTCGGTCTTGGCCGCCAGCCAGCTCAGGGCGCCCTGGAGGGATCCGACGAGCCTGCTGGCGAGGTTCTCGGTGGCCGCCTGCCCGTCCTGCGGCATGCCGGCCAGGACCGCCGCCTCCATGACGAGCTGCTCGTACGTCCCCTCCTCGGACTCGGCGGCGAAGGCCTCCACCGCCGCCACGGCGGGCGAGTCGGCGTAGGAGACGGGAAGCGACTCGTGCTGCCCGATGACTTCGACGATCCGGTCGCCGTAGTACGGGAACCAGACGTCCGCCGGATCGATGGTGGGAAGCCCGGCGCGGGTGAGTCCGTGGTTGAGTCCCCCGGTCCAGCCGCGGCGGAGCAGCTCGGGGTCCTTGCCCTGCTGGCTCCGGCCGTGCAGGAAGACCAGGTGCCGCCGGCCTCCGAAAGCGTCCTTCGGGGCGCGGAGACCGAAGCGGGTCCCGGCAACCGCGGGGGCCGGAGCGGAGATGACCGCGGCGGCCTCCTGCGGGGTGGGGGCGGCCGGGGCCACCGCCGGCGCGACCGGCGTCTCCACCGGGCCGGCGGTGGCGTCCTGCCGCAACCCGGATTCGGGACCCAGCTCCGCCAGCAGCGCACGCCGCCGGGGGTCCAGCGGCAACGTGGCGAGGTGCTTGAGGATCGAGCTGGTGCGGGCGCCTTCGTTCGAGACGTAGTCGATGGTGTCGTCGCTGTCGACGCCCCTCCGCCAGACCTGGCCGTCCTTGCGCAGGATGCGGCCCTGGGTGTCCGTGTTCGGCACGCCCATGTGGTGCAGCGCCACGACCTCCCACTGGTCGTTGAAGACCGGGGATCCGGAATTGCCGGGCTCGGTGTCGGTCCGGTAGTGGAGGAAGTCGTCCAGCCGCTGTACGAGGGCGTTGTCGCGGAGGGCGATCTCCTTGAACCGGCCCATCGGGTGGCCGATGACGTTCACCGGTTCGTTCTGGACCAGCTTGCCCTGCTGGTTGCTGAGCTGGTTCCATCCGAATCTCGCGCCTGCGAGGCTGCCGTCGGCGGCGGGTTCGACCGCCACCAGCGCGTAGTCGAGATGCTCGTCCGCCGTGAAGAACGTATCGGGGGCCAATTCGAACCGGATCGCGGCGTCGGGTGCGTTGTCGATGGTGACCTGGGCGTTGAACTCCAGGAAGCAGCGCCGTGCCGTCTCCACGTCCGGCAGCACGTGGTGATTGGTGAGCAGCAGCCGGGGGGAGACCAGGAAACCGGTGCCGTGCGGCCGTTCGAGGCCGCCCCGGAGGATCGAGATCCGGGCGACGGTGGCGGCCGCGCGGGCGCCCCGGGGCAGGAAGCTCCACGGCTGGAGATCCTTGGTGAGACCGATGACCCGCTCCAGGGTTTCGGGCACGTCCAGCGCCTCCGCGTGGACGCTCTCCACGGCCGCGGCCGGAGGGACCCCGCCCCGTTCGAGCAGCCGGTTGACCCGGGAGGCGATCCGCTCCGGGGAGTCCGGGTACGGCACCCCGGCTGCCAGCTTCGCCTCGATCTCCTTCCGCTCCGCGGACGCCGCGCGATACCGCTGCGCTGCCGCGGTCCGCTGTTCCTGCTCTTTCCGGGATTCGTGGGATGGGAGCATGCCACTCACCGTTCCGTTCCTGAGGGTGTGCCGACGGGTGTGCCGACGGATGTGACGGATGTGCCGACGCCCTCCAGAAGGCGGACATGCGCCCCGGCGCCGCAACAACAACGGGTGCGGCCACGACTCCGCCAAGCGGAGCGAACCGCACGCACCGTTCCCGGTCCCTGCGGCGACGACGCTCCGGCACAGAAGATTCCGGGGCGCTGCGCCGGACGGGTGGGGACGGCTGCGCTGCACCGCGGTGCTCCACAGCCCGGGAATCGCTCCGCCGTTCCCCGTGGCGTTCGCCTGTCTGCCCCGCTCCGCACGACAGCGGCCCGGAGCTGGGGCAGCGTCGTGAGGAGTGCACGGAAAAATCCCCTCCGGGAAGAGGCTCGCATGGACAAGGTCGAACAGTACGAGCGCTACGCCGGCGGCAGCCCGGAGGCCGAGCGGCTGATCTTCGAGCGGCTGGCGCGTGAGCTCCTGCGGGTGCAGCTCAAGGTGAAGAGGCGCAGCGGCGCCGCCGCCGTCGACCGGACCTTCCACGCCAAGGCGGTCCTCGGCGTGGAGAACGCCCGGCTGAGGTTCCGCGAGGACCTTCCGGAGCCGCTGCGGGCGGGCTTCGCCATGCCCGGAGCCGAGTACCCGGTCACGGTCCGGCTGTCCAACGCGAGCGGGGTCCGTCAGCCCGACTTCGCGCCCGATCTGCGCGGGGCGGCCCTGCGCGTCGAGGTGGGCCCCGGTGAGACCCACGATCTGCTGATGACGAGCTTCCCGGTCTCCCACGCCCGCGACGCGCGTGAGTTCGTCGCCTTCGCCAAGGCCATGGCAGGTGCCGACTCGCGGCTGCGCAAGGGGATCGCCCTGTTCCTCAAGCTGCCCCTGGCGGTCGGCTGGCCCACGGCCACCCGGATGCGGCGCAACATCGTCGCGGGAACCAGCCGCACGGTACCCAGCCTGGCTCTGGAGGCGTACTGGAGCCGCGGCGCGATCCTGTGGGGCGACCGCGGACCGGTGCGCTATCAGCTGCGGCCCGCCGCGGACGCCCCGCCGGCCCCGGAGGCGTCGCGCACCGATCCCGACTACCTGCGGCGCGAGCTCTCCCAGCGGCTGCGCCAGGGGGACGTCGTCTTCGAGCTGTGCGTGCAGCGCTACGTGGACGCCCGGCGCACGCCCGTCGAGGACGGTGCGGCCGAGTGGCAGGAGGGTGTCGCACCCGTCGTGCCGGTGGCCACGCTGACCATCCCGCGCCAGGACGTCCACACCGCCGAGGCCCGCGCCTGCGCGGGGCGGGTCGACCTGCTGGCGTTCAACCCGTGGCACACCTCGGAGGGGTTCCGCCCCCTGGGCAACCTCAACCGTGCCCGCAAGGCCGCCTACGAGGCCGGCAGCGCCCACCGCCTGGGCCGGCGCTTCCTGACGGTCGAGCCGCGCCGCAACACCCTGCTCGGGGCACCGCTGCGGGCCGGCTTCCGCACGGTCAACCGCTTCGTCCCGTGGCACCGGCTGCCCACCCCGCTCGGCCTGCTCAACCTCATGGCCTTCCGGCAGACGCTGCGGCGGCACAACCTCATCGACACCGAGGCCCACGAAGCGCCGCCCGAAGCCGGTCCGGTGGAGGCCCCGCCCGACGAGGAGCTGCTGGTCAGACGCAGTTACGACGGCTCGTACAACGATCTGTCGGAGCCGCGGATGGGCGCGGTCGGGGCGACGTTCGGCCGCACCATGCCGCCCGTCTACCGCCCGGACCGGTTCGACACGCCCAACCCGGTCACCGTGAGCCGGGAACTGCTCCGGCGTGAGGCGTTCATCCCCGCGACCTCGCTGAACGTCATCGCCGCCGCGTGGATCCAGTTCCAGGTGCACGACTGGGTCAAGCACAAGAGGCTTCCGGTCTCCACCCGGAGCATCGAGGTGCCGCTGCCACCCGGCGACACCTGGCAGAACACCCCGGGCGGCCCGCGCGAGGCGGTGATGCGCTTCGGCGCGGACGAGGCCGTGCCCACGCCCGGCGACGGGCGGCCGCCGATCGTGTTCGCCAGCGACGTGTCGCACTGGTGGGACGGCTCGGAGGTCTACGGCGGTGACCGGTCCGCCGCGATGGCGCTGCGCGAGCCCGACGGCGGCGCCGGCCTGCGGCTGGAGGACGGACACCTTCCGAACGGCTCGAACGGCTCCCCGCTCACCGGGTTCACCGACAACTGGTGGCTCGGCCTCAGCGCCATGCACACCCTCTTCGCCCGTGAGCACAACGCGGTGTGCGAGGCCCTGCGGAACGAGTATCCGCGCATGGACGAGGACCGGGTCTACCACACGGCCCGGCTGGTCGTGTCCGCCCTGATCGCGAAGATCCACACGGTCGAGTGGACCCCCGCGATCCTCGCCACCAAGACGCTCGACATCGGCATGAGGACCAACTGGCAGGGACCGCCGAAGAACTGGCTCGACCAGCTGGGCGTCTGGCTGCTGGAGGCGAACGGGCGGCAGGGCATCCCGAAGACCCTGCCCGACCACCACGGTGCCCCGTACTCCCTCACGGAGGAGTTCGTCACCGTCTACCGGATGCACCCGCTGATGCCCGACGACTACGAGCTCGTCGACCACCGGTTCGGCCGCCGGCTCGACACCCTGGACTTCACCGCCCTCCAGGGCGCCGCGACGGAGCCGCTCATCCGCAAGACCGGGCTGGTGAACACCCTGTACTCGCTGGGCATCGCCCACCCGGGCGCGATCACCCTGCACAACTTCCCGCGCGCCCTGCAGGCGTTCCAGCGGGACGGGGAGGTGATCGACCTCTCCGTGGTCGACCTGGTGCGCACCCGGCGCCGCGGCGTCCCGCGCTACAACGACTTCCGGGCCGGTCTGCACAAGCCGCGGATCCGGCGGTTCGAGGACCTCTCCTCGGATCCGGAGACGGTCGCACGGCTGCGTGACGTCTACCGCTCGGTGGACGACATCGACACTATGGTGGGGCTGTTCGCCGAGAATCCGCCGACGGGCTTCGGCTTCAGCGACACCGCCTTCCGCGTGTTCATCCTGATGGCCAGCCGACGGTTGCAGAGCGACCGTTTCCTCACGGTCGACTTCCGGCCGGAGGTCTACACCCCCCTCGGCATGGACTGGATCGAGCGGGGCGGCATGACGAGCGTCATCCTGCGGCACTGCCCCGAACTGGCGGGCATCCTGCCGCGCGGGGCCAGCGCCTTCGCACCCTGGCGCCCGGTCGCGCCGGTCCGGAACGGCAACGGCCGCGGCTGAGCGGGAGAGGACCATGTCCACATCCGAGAACGCGGGCCACCCCGGCCTGGAGGACCTGCTGTCCCGTCCCCTGTGGCAGACGCTCTTCGAGCGGCGCACCCACCGGGTCAGCAGGGGCGCGTCCGTGCCGGCCGGGTCGATGAGCTACGACTCCCCGCACCGGCCGCAGCCGCTGGGCGAGCTCGAGGAGGCGGTGCTCATCGCCCTCACCGGCTCCTCGGGCCTCACCATGCCCGACCGGCCCTTCGAGGACCCCCGCGACCACCAGCCGATCATGGCCAAGCCGAACCTGAACATGACGGGCCGGACCGCGGGCAGCCCCGACAACGCGCAGGCCACCCACTTCTTCATGATCAACGACACGGGCACGTACTACCTGAGGAAACTGCCGCCCGCCCCGGACCGTGCCTTCGGCCCCGACACGCTGATCGAACGCGCACGCCTGTCGAAGGTGCGGGTACTGGACCACCGCCTGGACGTGGCCGAGGGGATGCGCGACTTCCCGGCGTACCTCGACTCGAACCGGTTCCTGTCCAACCTCCCGGGCACCACGCTCTTCCTGCCGGTGGTCGACCTCTCCCACCAGTACATCAACGCGCTGATGTACCTGCTCACCCAGCCCGAGGGGGCCCGGCCCACACTCGTCGACGACCGCAACTTCTACCGCCCGGCCGGGGTACGGAAGTGGGTGCGCAGCGGCTTCCTCAACCCCGACGTCAAGCTGCCGCTCGGTTCCCTGGGGCCGATGCGCACCCAGATCGAAGCCGACCTGCTGCTGCAGAACATGATGCTGGCCGCGGACGCCATGGGACTCGGCGCCTGGATCCACGCGTCGATCAGCCCCCAGATCATGCTGGGCGACCCGAAGTTCTCGCGCACGTACGGCCGCATGCTGGGCTTCGACTTCGCCACGCCGAGGTTCCGCCCCGCCGACATCCTGCGCTGGCAGGTACCGCTGCCGAAGTACGCCGGGCTGCGCTCCCACCCGGTGGGACTGCGGGCCGGCGGCGAACACCTCATCAAGGGCGCCTGCCCGCCCAACTACCCGTCGATGCACGAAGCCGTGGACGCCGTCGTCCGCTCCAAGTTCGGGGACCGGGGCATCTACACCGACAAGGACCTCTTCGCCCGCATCTACAAGGACGACTACGCGCAGCGGTACCTCACCGAGGCCAGTGAGTACGACCGCCAGGTGGTCGCATGCGCGCGGGACGTCTGCGTGTACATCCACGAGACCCACGGGCGCTTCCCGGCCCACACCGACGCCATCCACGTACCGGGGATCTGGCTGCAGGCCCACCACGTCGAGTCCGAGTACTACGAGCGCTTCTTCCGGAACGGCCTGACCGACGCCCACCGCCGGCACGCCGTGCGCTGGGACGGATGAGGCCATGAGGCGATGAGGCGATGAGGCGATGAGGGAGATCCGGTGAGAGTCTACGAGGCCATCGTCAAGGGGCTGGAAGGCATCGGCGTACGGGCGGCCTTCGGCGGTGCCGGGGAGAACGCGGCGGGTCTGATGCTGGCACTGAAGCATTCGCAGCAGATCCGGCCGGTCATCACCCGGCACGAGCAGGCCGCGTCGTTCATGGCCTGCGGATACGCCATGTACACCAACCAACTGGGCTTCTGCTTCGCGACCGCCGGGCCGGGCGCGTTCAACCTGTTCTCGGGGCTGGCCGTGGCCATGTCCGACTCCTATCCGGTCCTCGCGGTCTCGGGGTACGCGAGCATGAAGTGGCGCGGATGGGGCTCGCTCAACGAGACGTCGGGGCTGAACCGCACGCCCGATTCCCAGGCCATGTTCGCGGCCACGACCAAGAAGTCCTTCCTGCTCACCGACATCGCCGACACCTGCGACGTCCTCGAGGAAGCGGTCAACACCGCGTTCGAGGGGAGGCCCGGGCCCGTGCACATCCACGTGCCCGAGGACCTGACCCACCGCGGGGTCGAAGTGACGGACTTCCGCCCGCTCAGGCTCGACGTGCGGCCGGTCCTGCCGGACCCGGCCCGGGTGACGGAGATCGCTGCGGTCCTGGCGGACGCCCTGGCACGGCGCAGGCGCATCGTGGCGCTCGTCGGCTTCGGTGCGGTGCGCAGCGGGGCGGGCCCGGAGGTCCAGCGGCTGATCGAGCGGTTCCAGATCCCGCTGCTCACCACCTTGGACGGCAAGGGCATCGTGTCCGAGGGGCACCCGCTCGCGGTGGGCGTCTTCGCCGACAGCGGCCATTCCAGCGCGTGGAAGGCCTTCCGTGAGGCCGACGTCGTGCTGTGCGTGGGCAATTCCCTCAACCAGCACGCCACGTTCAACTACCGCCCGGACCTGTTCGAGAACAAGCTGCTCATCCATGTGAACATCTCCGAGGGCGAGTTCCACAAGGCCTACCGGCCCGACCACACCCTGTTGTCCGACGCGCGTCCCGCCGTGGCCGCCCTGGCCGACGAGCTGGAGCGGCTGGTCGGCGAGGTACCGGCGGTCGAGGTCGACGGCCGGGACTACGAGGCCCGCAGGATCCACCACCTGCCGGGGAAGATCCACCCCGGAGAACTCGCGCAGTCGATCGGGCGCATGCTGCCGCCCGGGGGTGTGCTGCTCGCGGACGCGGGCGCCCATCTCGCGTGGCTCGGGTACTACGTGGAGCTCGAACAGGGGCAGAACTTCCGCAAGGCGGGCTCCTTCGGGCCGATGGCCGGGCACGTCAACGGAGCCATCGGCCTGAAGGTCGCCCACCCGGACCGGACCGTCGTCGTCGGGTGCGGCGACGGATGTTATTCGCTGTCCGGGTTCGAGCTGATGACCGCCGTCGAGCACGAGATCCCCGTCATCTGGGTCATCTTCAACGACGGGGAGTTCAAGCTGATCAAACTCTTCCAGCTGGTCACGTACGCCGAATCCGGTCTGGTCGAGTTCCGGAACCCGGACTTCGCCGCGTACGCCCGCGCGTGCGGCGCGGACGGGTACCGGGTGGAGACGCTGGAGGAGTTCGAGGAGGCGTTCCGCGCGGCCCTGGCCTCCGGCCGGCCCTCGCTCATCGACGCAAAGATCACCCGATGGGCCGTGCCGCACTACAGCCCGTCGCCGGACGGCGTGATCGATGGCCTCGTCGAGACCGTCGAAGCACGCTTCCGGGACTGACGGCACGCCCAGGAGGTGTCATGCCGTCCGGGAGAGTGACGCCGTCTCGCCGGCGACGGCTGAACGCGGCGGTCGACGCCGCTCCCTGCGCAGCGGGGCCCGTATCCGCCGCGCCGTTCGGCAGGCCGCACGGACCTGCCGAACGGCATCCCCGCGGGGATCTCCTCGTAGTCGGGAATCCCGGCCCGGCTTCGCCCTGTGCGCAGGGGGCGCCTACGATGCCGGTATGGATCAGCAGGCGAGGCGCGCGATGACGCCCCTCGTGCTGCGCTCCTACCTCCTGCTGGTCCTGGCCGTACTGGTGGGCCTCGTGGCCATGCACGGCCTGGGGCCGGGTGCCGTTGCGGCTTCCGCCGCCGCACCCGGGTGCGCGGCCGCCCACGGGACGGCCGTCGCGCACGGTATGCCTGCCGCCGGCGAGCACGCGATGCGGCACGACCCCGCCGTACGAGCCGATGAGCCGGCCGGCGGCGGAAACGGCGGGCACACCCAGCACGCGGATGCGACCTGCGCCGCCACGGGTACGGCGGGCGCCCCCGTCCTGCCCTCCCCGGCCGCCGCCCCGATCGGCGTCGCGGCGGTCCCGGTCCCCGGTGCCGGGATCGACACGAACGGTGCGGTCGGCGGACGCGCGCCACCGTCCCTGAGCGAATTGCAACTCCTGCGCATATAGGGCGGCCCGAGCACTCGGACCGGTCCCTCCCCCGGCACGCCCCGACGCGCGCGTGCCCTCACCGCAGGAGCAGCACCATGACCAGCAAGCGTTCCCTGATCCGCCGCGCCACGGCCGTGGCCGCGGCCGCCACCGCCGCACTCGTCCTCGCCGCCTGCGGCGGCAACGGCGACGGCTCCGGCTCCGCCTCGGCCCACGACGGGCACGGCTCCTCCGCCTCCCCGTCCGCCTCCGCCCCGGCCCAGCAGGGCGACCACAACGCCGCCGACACGGTCTTCGCCCAGGGGATGATCCCCCACCACCGGCAGGCCGTCGAGATCGCCGGCCTCGCCGCCGCCCGCGCGGAGTCCGCCGAGGTGAAGAAGCTCGCGGAGGAGGTCGAGAAGGCCCAGGATCCGGAGATCAAGACCCTCTCCGGCTGGCTGGCCTCCTGGGGCGAGAAGATCCCGGCCGCGGGCGAGGACCACGGCGGACACGACATGTCCGGCATGATGGCCGCCGAGGAGATGCAGCAGCTCACGGCCGCCTCCGGCAAGGCGTTCGACACCGCCTTCCTCCAGATGATGGTCAAGCACCACGAAGGCGCCGTCGCCATGGCGAAGACCGAGCAGACCGACGGCGCGTACCGGCCCGCCAAGGACATGGCCGCAGCGATCATCACCTCGCAGAGCGCGGAGATCGCCCGTATGAACACCCTCCTCGGCACGAGCTGACCGGCTCGGCCGCCGCGGGGGGGGGGGGGGGGCGCCGCCGCCCCCCCCCCCCGCCCCCGCGGGGGGGCGGGGGGGGGGGGGGGGGGGGGGGGGGGGGGGGGTGCCGCCCCCGGGGCGGGGGGGGGGCGACC
>NZ_JBIAVJ010000025.1:0-113997 GCF_042894025.1 Streptomyces sp. NPDC001549 | reverse complement strand
CCCCTAACACCCCGCCCCGCGCGGGGCTCACCCCCCTTATCACCCCCCCCCGCCCCCCCCGCGCCCCGGCGCGCCCCCGGGGGGGCGGCCCCCCGCCCGGGGCGCCCCCCACCGCGTCCCGGCCGGTGCAGGCGTGTCAGCGCGGCGGATGGTCCTCGGGCGGGTACCGGAACGACGTGGGGCGTGGCTCCATCCTGGCCACCACCTCCGCGAGCCGCCCGCAGAGCTGCTTGATCTCCTCGTACGTCCTGTCGCGTTCCGTGATGACGGCCGCGACAAGGAGGGCCGTCAGCGCGGTCGTGCCGTTGAAGGCCTGGAGCGTCACCATGTTGACGAAGACGTCGTCGCCGACGAAGGGGCCGCTGCCGCCATCGGCGGCCAGGACCGCCAGCGTCACGACGGCGAGCGCACACGGGGCCGCGCCGGCCAGCCGGAAGCGGAAGGCCGCCCAGATCAGGAACGGCGAGACGAGGAAGAGCAGGTTCGAGTCGCGCGTGCGGGTGGCCAGGAGCGTGACGAAGACCGTACCGAGCGCCAGCGCCACCGCCTCGCACCATCGGCCGGCTCCGGCCCCCGACGGCCACCGGGCGTTGCGCAGCACGAGCAGGAAGGGGGTGACGACAAGGATTCCCATCGCGTCACCGGTCCACCACACCGACCACGTCGGCCAGAAGTCGCCCGCATCCAGTGCTCCGGAGAGGACCAGTACCCCGCTGCCGATGGTCGAACTGATCGACATCCCGGCGAGCGCGCCGAGGAAGACCAGTGCCAGTACGTCCCGCAGGCGGTCCAGCTCGTTCCTGAACCCGGCTCTGCGCAGCATCAGACAGGCGCAGACCGGCGCGAGGGTGTTGCCCGCGGTGATGGCCAGTACGGCGAGCGGCGACGGCCCGAGGAACACGTTGACCAGGAACGCGCCCAGCGCGATGCCCGGCCAGACCCGCAAGCCCATCATGAGCAGGGCGGCCAGCGCGACGCCGGTCGGCGGCCACAGGGGGGTGACCTGGTCACGCACCAGCTGTTCCAGAAGGCCGATCTGTGCCGCCCCGTAGTAGACGGCGGCGACGGCGAGGATGCGCAGCGCGGTGGACCCGAGACGACCCCTCTCCGTGCTGCCCACGACAGCAGTCTGCGCTCAGATCCCGCCACCGGCGACCCCCAGTGACCTCAGCACGGCCCCATCGGTCAGGCCGGCTCCTGGGGGCCGTCGTAGCGGACGACGAGGACCGCGGCGTCGTCGCGGTGTCCGGTCAGGTCGGCCACTTTGACGACGGCGGAGGCCAGCACGTCGGGATCGGCGTCGAACCCCGCGCGCACCAGTCTGGCCACCTCGGCCAGACCGGACTCCATCGGGTAGTGCGGGCCCTCCACCACTCCGTCGGTGAGCAGTACGAGCACTCCTGCCTCGGTCAGCCTCCGGTGGGTCACCGGGTACCGCTCGCCCGACACGATGCCGAGCGGCGGCCCGCCGCGGTCGAGTGCGATGCCGTGGCGGCCGCCGGCTGTGGCCCAGACCATCGGGACGTGGCCGGCCCTGGAGACGGTCAGATCGCGGCTGACCGGGTCGAAGCGAAGGAAACAGCACGTCGCGAAGAGGCCGCACCCCATGGCGATCAGCAGATCGTTGGCGCGGCCCAGTACCTCGCGGGTGTCGCTGGTCGTCTGCGCGAGGGCGCGCAGACTGGTGCGCACCTGTCCCATGAAGGCGATGGCCTCCACGTCATGGCCCTGCACGGCGCCGACCGTCAGCCCCAGTGACCCGTCGTGCATGACGAAGGCGTCGTACCAGTCGCCGCCCACCTCCAGACCGCCCCGTGAGGGCGCGTACCTGGCGGCCAGACGCAGCCCGGGCAGCTGCGGCAGCGCGGGTGGGAGCATGTGGCGCTGCAGGGCCACGGCCAGCTCTACCCTGGCCCGCTGGTACTCGATCCGGTCCAGGGCCTGATCGACGAGCTGCCCGAGAGCGACCAGCAGTTCCTGCACATTGTCGGGCTGCCCGGGACGGTGTCCGCTCATCACGGCTCCTTGGCTCTCCCACAGCCTCCTCACCTCACCCTGGCCTCCGCTCCCGCATGCCGCCACAGGGGTGATCTCAGGACCCGATCTCGAACTCGGGCGCCCGGAGGCTCTTGAGGCATGCGGTCTTCGGCGCGGCCGGGTCGTCGAAGAACGAGACGGTGATCTCCTGGGCGCACTTCGAGCTGGCGAACACCACGTGCGGCTCGTACGGGACCGTGACGACCTTGGCCTTCGGCAGCGTACGGGCGACGTACGGCCCGTTGTCCGCCCCGGTCTGGGAGTCGAACCCGCCCGACAGGGCGAGGGTCGGGATGTCACCGCGCGTGGCGTCCCGGATCGAGGGTGACGCCGGGGGGACGTTCCAGGCGTCGCAGTCCGGGCGGAGGAAGGTGAGCTGCGGAGCCTGGGCCTGTACCGAGCGGGGGAACGACGGGAAGGCTTCCTGTCCGCCCCGGAGCGCCTCCTCCTGGCTCTCGTACGGGGTCCACTCACTGCAGAAGACGCCGTAGACGAGACCGTGCGCAACCCTTCCCATGGCCTGGGGGCTCAGTTTGCCGCCCGCCCACTGCCGGGCGATCCGCTGCGGCTTGCCGTGCGCCAGCTCGTCGAGCGCGGCGGGCACCTGGGGTGCCACGTGGGTGGCGGAGGTCATCCAGTTCACGAGGGCTCCGCCGTCCAGGACGACCTTCACCGGCTTGTCGCTGCCGGGGAGGGTGACGGTGGTGGTGACCGGCTTGGCTTCGAGTTCGCGGACGAGCCGGTCGAAGGTGGCCGACAGGTCGGGATAGCGCTTGTTGCACGCCGGCTGGTCCGCACACGCCTTGAACAGCCCGTCGAAGCCCTGCCGGGCGCTGCTCCAGGTCGCTGCCGACCCGGACCTGGAGGGCGGCAGTATGCCGTCGATGCCCACCGAGCGGAGCCCCTCGGGGTGCAGGCGCATGTAGGCCAGCGCCAGGTGGGTGCCGTAGGAGATCCCGAACAGGTTCCACTGCCCGATGTCCAGCGTTTTGCGCAGGTCCTCGTAGTCGGCGGCGCTCTCGGTGTCGTTGTAGGCGCCGAGGTCGATCCCGCGGGCCGCCAGCCGGTCGCGGCAGGCCTTCGTGGCCTCGACGTGCAGGCGTTCGGTGGACGGAGCGTCGTAGACGAGGCCGACGGAGCGTGCGTTGAACTCGTCGATGTTGGGGCACAGGAGATCCGGGTCGGCCGAGTACGTACCGCGCTGGGACATGAAGATCACGTCACGGTCGCGGTTCAGGCCGCCGTCGATCGCCATCTTCGCCTCCCCCACGGCGTCGTCGCCGGGTCCGCCCGCGAGCCACACGATGGGGTCGGGTTTCGGCTTGTCGTTCGCGGCGGCCACGATCGCGACCCCGAGTTCGATCGTCCGGCCGTTCGGTTCGGCGCGGTTCTCGGGCACGGTGAGCGTTCCGCAGCGGGCGTCGTCGAGCGCCTCGATCGGTTCCGGCGTCCTCGGGCAGGGGCCCGGTTCGAAGCGGGCGTCGCCCACCGTCCGGGCGACCGTGCCGATCGGCGCGTCGGGGCCGGCGCTGGTGTCGGTGCGGGACTGCGCCCGGGCGGGCGCTGCGAGCAGGCCGGTGACGAGGAGACCGGTCACCAGGCCGGCCGACGTGGCCAGGAGCCGTCGTGCGGTGCGGCGCCGACGGGGCGCCGGGTCGGGTGCCATGTGCCCTCCCGGTCAGTTCGGGGTGATCGTGAACGGTTCGGGCCCGAGGCCGTCCACACGGCTGGTGTCGGGCGTGGTCGGGTGAGCGAGGAACGATGCCAGGACCTGTTGCGCGCAAGGCGACTGCGGGACCACCCAGTGGCCGATTCCGGGAATGTGCACGGCGGTCGAGCGGGACAGGTCGCGGGCCACGTCCTTCGCCCAACTCGCCCCGGTCTTCGCGTCGAACGTGCCGGAGATGAGGAGCGCCGGCACCGGGCTGACCGTGGCGACCCGCTGGACGGACGCCCGGTCCGGAACGTTCCAGACCCGGCATGCCGGGTACTGGAAGGGAAGTTGTGGCACCTGCGCCAGGACCGTGTCCGGCCACCCGGGGAAGGCCTTGCGCCCCGCCTTCAGCACGTCGGGTTCCGGGTACCCCGGCGCCCACTCGCTGCACGCCACCGACTCCGTCAGGCCGTGAGCGAACGCGCCGGCGTTCTGGACCGAGCCGGCCGCGCGGGCTTTCGCGAAGCGTTGCGGGTTTCCGCTGCGGAGTTCGTCCAGCGCCGCCGGGATGTCCTTGGGCCGGACGCCGAAGGCGACGATCACGTCCAGCAGCGCGCCCCCGTCGAGGACGGCCTTGACCGGCTTGCCTCCGCCCGGCGGTGGGACGTTCAGCGTCAGGGGCCGTGCCTCCAGCTTGCGCACCTGTTCCGTCAGCGTACGGGGCAGGTCCGGGTACCGGCTCTTGCAGGCGGGCTCCGCCGCACACGCCTCGAAGTCGTCGAACGTGTCGCCACCGGGGCAGCCCGCCATGAACACCACGGGGTCCCGGGCCGGTTTCGCCGGTTCGGCGGCCGGAATGACCGCCGCGGCGAGCTTGATGTTCCGGCCGCCGGGGCGGAAGCGGTTCTCAGGAACCTCGAGGAACCCGCAGCGCGCGCTGCCGAGCGCTTCGATCGGCTCGGGCGGTTTCGGACGGGGACCGGGCACGAACCGGGACGGGGCGGCCGAACCGGTCCGGGCGGCCGGCTGACCGGCCGGCTGGGCGGGAAGTGACGCGGCGCTGCTCGGTACGGGGCCGAATGCTGCCAGGGAGACCAGAGCGGCCGCGGCGGTCACCGCGTGGATGGCGTGCTGTGGCATGTGTGCTCGTTCCTCCGCCGTCTTGCGGGGTGGCTGCCCCGCCGGGCCGGGCGGCAGCGGTTCGGACGGAACGCTCGCTCTCGACGCTACCGGGTGGGCCTTACGCGCGCACGCGGAGCGATCAGCGGCCCGCGGCGGTCTGGGCGAGGGGCCCGCCGATGGGCTGCTCCGTCCAGATGGTCTTGCCGGTGCCGGTGAACCGGCAGCCCCAACGGTCGGTGAGCTGGGCCACGAGGAACAAGCCCCGCCCGCCCTCGTCCGTTTCCCGCGCACGACGCAGGCGGGGCTGAGTGCTGCTGGGGTCGGACACCTCGCAGACGAGCACCCGGTCGCGGATCAGCCGGAGCCCGACCGGTCCCCCCGCGTAGCGGATCGCGTTCGTGACGAGCTCGCTGGCGACGAGTTCGGTCACGAAGCCCAGGTCGTCCAACTGCCAGTCGGACAGCTGGCCCACCACCAGCTCACGAGCGCGCGCGACGAGCGAGAGGTCTGCTTCGAGTTCCCACTCGGCGACCTGGTCGGACGAGAGGGCGTGGATGCGGGCGAGCAGCAAGGCGGCGTCATCGACGGGCTCTTGAGGCCGCACCCCGTCGAAAACGGTCCGGCTGAGCTCGTCGAGCGGCAGCCTCGGGTCGGCTCCGGCGAACGAGCCCCGCAATCGCTCCATCCCCTCCTCGATGTCGCCGCCGCGGCTCTCGACGAGTCCGTCCGTGAAGAACGCGAGCATGCTGCCGGGCCGCACGCCGAACTCCGTCACCTCGAACGGCACTCCGCCCACCCCCAACGGCGGTCCCGGCGTCACACCGAGGAAGACCGGCTCCCCGTCCGGCGGCAGCAGGACCGGCGGCGGATGTCCCGCGGCGGCAGCGGCGCACCGGCCCGCCACCGGGTCGTATACGGCGTACAGGCACGTCGCTCCCAGCACCGCCGGCTCCGAGCGCTCGGAGCCCTCGGAGCGCTCCGAGCGGGACTCGCTGGTCATCTGCTCCTCGGAGAAGCCGAGCACCAGGTCGTCGAGATGCGTGAGGAGCTCGCCCGGGTCCAGGTCGAGGTCGGCGAGGGTCTGCACCGCGGTCCGCAGGCGTGCCATGGCCGCGGTGGCATCGAGGCCATGGCCGACGACATCCCCGACGACGAAGGCGACGCGCAGCGACGGCAGGGGGATCACGTCGAACCAGTCTCCGCCGACGCCCAGGCCGCCGCCCGCCGGCTGGTAGACGCCCACCGTTTCGGCGGCGGCGGAGTCCAGGGCCGAGCGCGGCAGCAGGCTCCGCTGCAGGGTCACCACGGACCGGTGTTCCCTGGTGTAACGGCGCGCGTTGTCCACGCCGAGTGCGGCCCTGGAGACGACGTCCTGCAGCAGTGCGGCGTCCTCCTCGCCGAACGCGGAAGGCAGCTGACTGCGCCAGACCGTGACGCAGCCGAGGATCAGGCCTCGCGCGTAGAGCGGCATGGCTACGGAGGAGTGCGCCCCGCTCGGGACGAACAACGGCAGGGCCTTCGGATCCACGCCGAGCTTCCCGTTCAGGACGGCGACGTCCGGCACCAGCACGGGCAGCCCCTTCATGAGGGGACGCATCAACGTACTGTCCGTCACGGGAGGAAGCGCCTCTCCCACCGCCAGCAGGTCCTCGGCGGATATCTCCGGGCTCTGCGCGGCGGCGGTCCGGCGCAGGCGGACGTCGCCGCTGGTGTCGAGGCGCGGGGGCTCGTCGCCCACCAGCACGTTCTCGGCGATGTCCACGGTCGCCAGGTCGGCGAAATCGGGGACGAGCAGATTCACCAAGGCCTCGGCCATCTCGATCACGTCCAGGGAGGTGCCGATGCCCGCGGCGGCGGCCTGGGAGAGCGCCGTCCGGCGTCTGCGCGCATCCCGCTCGGCCGCCGCCTCCGCCGTTTCCGCCGGGGTGACCAGGACGAGCCACTGCGTGTCAGCGCCCGCACCGCCTGGAGTGTGAGCCGTGAGCCGGACAACCGTGCAGACCAGCGGCACCTTCTGACCCGCATGATCGCCACCGCCGCCGCCGTCACCGTCACCGTCACCGTCACCGTCACCGTCACCCGGAACGGTCATCAGGTGCCCGACCGGTCCCGCATCCTTTCCGGCGCGCGACAGCATCGCCAGCAAGGGCACACAGGTCCGGCCCGGCGAGCATTCCAGCAACGTCGCGGCCCGCTCCGAACGGGCGACGACCACGCCTTCGTCGTCCAGGACGACCGCTGCCGTGTCGCTCACGGAGGCCGAGGCCGGCCCCGGGCCGCGATGCTCCGGTTCACGCATGTCGCCTCCACGCACCGTGACCTTCAGTATCGACCCCGAGCGCGGACCCGGCGACCCGCGGCACACGTCCTCGCCGGGCAGCTCCTCCCGCCCGGGGCCGGTCGTCGCGCCTCGGCGCCCAGTGGCCGTTGCCGTGGCCGGACCGGAGCCGGCGGCACCACTTCGGTTCCCCGGCCCTCCCTGTGGATGTGGGCAGGCGAGTCATACGGGCGCCCCCGTCACAGAACGCATGACACGGCGTCAAAGTCCTCGCTAGCATGGCGAAAGGCCAGTTCGGGGAGGTCCGCGCGGCTTGCTCGACGAGTGCCGGCAGGGGGCGATGTGATCACAGCTGAGCGGTTGCACCAGTGGCGGGCGGCCGCGCCGGCCCCATCGGACATCCCTGTGGTGCGCCGCTCGCATGCGGCGGCCGAGGCCCGCGGCAATCCGCACACCGAGCGCCGGGCCAGCGTGCCACCTCAGGCGGTCGCCGCCGCCGGCACGATCGACGCTCCGCCCGGCATGGACAACCTGCCGCTGAGCGTGACCGAGACCTTCGTGGGCCGGACCGGCGACGTGGCGGACATCCGGCGGGCCCTCGCCTTCGGCGAGGGGATCATCACCCAGCTCCAGACGCTGCACGGCCTGGGCGGGGTGGGCAAGACGTCGCTCGCCCTGCGGTACGCCCGTGAGCACCGTGCCGATTACACCCTTGTCTGGTGGATCGCCGCCGAGAGCCGCGAGCAGGTGGACGCGGCCCTCGCCGATCTCGCGGTCTTTCTGCACCCCAGCTGGGCGCTCGGTGCACTGCCGGATCAGCAGACCGAGTGGGCGATCCTGTGGCTCCAGTCGCACGACGGCTGGCTCCTCGTCTTCGACAACGCCGAGAACCCCGCCGACATCAACCCCTACCTCGGACGGCTCCGCGGCCACGGGCACCAACTCGTCACCAGCCGGCGCGCGGACGGCTGGCGTCCCGGCGCACAGCCGCTGCGCATCGACGTGCTGGCCGCGGAGCCTTCGGTCAGCCTGCTGTGCCGCCTGGCCATGCCCCGGTCGGAGCCCACCGATGACGACCTCGGGGAGGCCGATGCCCTGGCCACGGAGCTCGGTCACCTGCCGCTGGCTCTTGCGCAGGCAGGTGCGTACCTCCGGCAGACCGGCCTGTCCTTCGCCGCGTACCGGGACGTGCTCTCCCGGACGCCCGCCACGGTGCTGGACGCCGCCGGCGACAGCCACGACGCGGACCGGACCATCGCCCGCATCTGGCGCACCACGCTCCGGACCCTGGAGGAGACCGCCCCCCTGGCGGCGCAGCTGCTCCACACCCTCGCGTGGTACGCGCCCGAGGCCGTACCCCGCGCCGCTCTCTCGGTACCGGTGGAGACCGGGCCGACGGCCACCGGACCGGCCGCCGTCGACGAAGCCCTGAGCCTGCTCGCCGACTACAACCTGATCAAGCTCACCGATCAGGACGTCACCGTTCACCGGCTCGTCCAGACCACGCTGCGCAACCCTCTCCCGTCCGATCCGGCGCACGCCTCCGGGCGCTCCCTGCTCGAAGTCGGCCGCACCTGGGCCGAGGCGGCCCTCCTGCGGGCCTTACCCGACGGCCCGCGCACCGAAGGGCCGGTGCAGGCACGCTGGCAGGAGGTACTCCCGCACGTCCAGGCCCTGGCCGCCACCCGTCCGGCCGGCCGGCCACCGCACGAGGGCACCGTCCAGCTCTACGAGCGGGCGGCACGCGAGCTGGTCGAGCGCGATCAGAAGATGCTCGCCGTGCGCCTGATGGAGGCCGTGGTCGAGGGCCTCACCCAGCTGCGCGGACCGGAGGCACCCGAGACCCTCGACAGCCGGGACACCCTCGCCGACGTACAGAGCACGGACGGCGATCCCCAGAAGGCCGTACTGCTGTGCCGTGGCCTGATCGCCGATCGGGTCCGCCTGCTCGGCATCGACGATCCGGCGACCCTCACCAGCCGTCACACCTATGCGTACGCGCTGCGCAAGGCGGGAGACCACCAGACGGCGGTCCGTGAGTTCGAGGCAGTCGTGGCCGACCGCACCCGTGTCCTCGGCACGGCGCACGCCGACACGCTCGACAGCCGCGACGGTCTGGCGTACGCCCGCCAGACGGCGGGCGACCACCGGCGGGCGGTCGAGGACTACGAGAGCCTGGTCGAGGACCGGGCCGCCCTGCTGGGCGCCGACCACGCATCGACGCTCGACAGCCGGAACAGCCTTGCCTACGCCTGTTCGGACGCGGGCGACCACCATCGGGCCGTTCGGCTGTACGAGGAAGCGATCGCCGACCGGGCCCGGGTGCTCGGGGCCGACCACGCGGACACGCTGACCAGCCGTGGCTGGCTGGCGCATGCTCAGCGGGCGGCGAAGGACTACCCGGCGGCCGTCGCCGGCCTCGAGTCCATCGCGGCGGACCGCACCCGGCTGCTGGGCGACGACCACCCCGACACCATCGGGACGCGGGCCGACCTCGCAGACACCCGGTGCAGGGCCGGCGTGACGGACCAAGCGGTGCGCGAGCTCGAAGTCATCGTCTCGGCACGGTCGCGCGTCCAGGGCCCCGACCACCCGGCGACCCTCGACGACCGCCAGAAACTTGCCTCCGCGTACTCGGCGCACGGCGATCACGAGCGGGCGATCAGCACGTACCGCAGGCTCGTCGCCGACCGCTCCCGCGTCCAGGGTGCGAGCCATCCCGCCGCCCTGGACGCCCGCGACAGCCTCGCCTTCGCGTATGTGGACGCCGGGGAGTACCGCCGGGCCACGCGGCTGTTCACGGCGGTGGTGTCGCGCCGCACCCGTACGCAGGGCGCCGACCACCCCGCCACTCTCGAAGCGCGCGACAGCGTGGCGTACGCGTACCGGAAGGCGGGCGACCATGTGCTCGCCATGGCCTGGTGCGAGGCGGTCGTCGAGGACCGGGGCCGGGTACTCGGAGCGGACCACCCCAGTACCTTGGAGAGCCGCAGTTCGCTGGCGTACACCCTGCGGCTGGCCGGACGGTTCGACGCCGCGGTGGCCGAGTTCGCCGCCCTTGCGGCAGACCGCGCCCGTGTCCTGGGCCCCGACCACACGGACACGCTGATCACCCGGATCGGCCTCTGCTACGCGCGTGACCTCGCGGGAGACATGGCCGGCGCTGTCGCCGGCTTCGAGGAACTGCTCGCGGACTTCACCCGGGTGTGGGGTGCCTACCACCCCGACGTGCTGAACGTCCGCGCCTGGCTCGCCTACGCCTGCCGACGAGCCGGTGACCACCTGCGTGCGGCCGCCCTGGACGAGCAGCTCATCGAGGACTGCATCCGTGTCCTGGGTCCTCGGCACCGTGACGTGTTCCATGCCCGGGAGTCCCTGGCACTGACGTGGTACGAGGAAGGGGATGCCCGCCGTGCCGCGAAGCTGTTCGGCGAACTGGCCGAAGAGACCCGCAGGGTCCTCGGGCCGAACCACTCACGCACGCTCCAGACCCGCTCGAACCTCGCTGTGGCCTACCGGAAGGCGGGAGAACACCTTCAGGCCGTGAGCATGCTGGAGCGGCTCGTCGCAGACTCCGAGGAGGCGCGCGGTGCCGACCACGTCGGCACCCTGTCGTGCCGGCACGAGCTCGGCCTCGCCCTCCTGAAGGCGGGTCGCTACGGAGCCGCGGTGCGGGAGATGGAGACCCTGGTCGCCGATCGCACGCGGATCCAGGGTGCCGACCATCCGGCGACGCTCACCGCCCGCGCGAATCTCGCCTACGCATGCCGCGACGCCGGTGACCACACCCGCTCGATCGCCCTGTACGAAGCGCTGACCGAGGACTCACGTCGGGTGTACGGCCCGGAGCACCCCACCACGTTCCGGAGGCGGCAGGCCCTGGCCCTCTCCTGCGGGGCGGGCGCGGATCACGTACGTGCCGTCCGCCTCCTGGAGTCGCTCCTGCACGACCAGCTCCGCGTGGCGGCCCCGGACCACGCGGACACGGTGCTCACCCGAGAGCATCTGGCCGGGGCCTGGCTGAGTGCGCGACGGTACGCCGAGGCCGTCCGGGAGTTCGAAGCGCTGGTAGCCGACCGGACCCGGATCCAGGGCGCGGACCATCCGAGCACTCTGACCAGCCGGTCCAACCTCGCTTACGCCCACTGGCGCGCCGGAGCATCCCGAAGCGCGGTCGACGCGTACGGACGACTCATCGCCGACCTGACCCGGATCCATGGACCTCTGCACCCGATGGTGCTCGACGCGCGCATGGATCTGGCCCGGGCGGTCAACTCGGCCGGTGACCTTCAGCAGGCCGTGGAGCTGCACCAAGAGCTGTTGGCGGACCTCGAACGGGTGCAGGGCGAGGATCACCTCGACACCTTGCTCTGCCGCAACGGGCTCGGCTTCGCCCTGCAGAGGGCGGGGCGGTACGGGGCGGCGGTGCGGAAGATGGAAACCCTGGTCACGGATCGCACCCGGATCCAGGGTGCCGACCATCCGGCCACGCTGTCCGCCCGCGCGAATCTCGCCTACGCCTGCCGGGACTCCGGTGATTTCACCCGCTCGACCGCCCTGTACGAGGCACTGCTCGACGACTGCCGCCGCGTGCACGGCTCGGACCACCCCGCCACGCTCGAACGATGGAGGCAGCTCGCGGACGCGTACCGCCTGGCGGGCTTCCACCACCGTTGTCTGGCCCTGTACGAGGAGCTGCTGGCCCACCGCCTCGAAGCCCTCGGCGCGGACCACCCCGACACCCTGACCACGCGGAAGTGGCAGGCCTATTCGCACCGTCGCGCCGGCCGGTATCCGGAGGCACTCAAGTCGTACGTGGAACTGCTGGCGGACGTCGTACGGGTGCAGGGACCGGACCATGTCGACACACTGGAATGCCGGCTGGAACTGGCGATCACGCGTCGAACGGTGGGTCAGTACGCGACAGCGGTGCGGGAGATGGACGTTCTGGTCGCGGACCGGACCCGGCTTCAGGGCGAGGACCATCCCGACACGTTCACGAGTCGTGCCGACCTCGCTCTGGCCTGCCGTGACGCCGGAGACCGGGCCCGTGCGGCGAGCCTGTACGAGGAGCTGGTCGCGGACTCCCTCCGGGTGCACGGCCCTGACCACCCCGCCACCCTCCACTTCCGCAGCGCTCTCGCGTTGATCCTGCTCTCGCTGCCGGGCGGTTCCCCGGACCACTCCGTTCTCCTGTGCGAGCAGTTGGCGGCCGACCACGCCCGGGCGCTCGGGGACGACCACGCCGATACGCTCGCCAGCCGCGAACGGCTCGCCTACGTGCTCCTGCTGGCCGGCCACACCAGCCGCTCGATCGCCCTCTTCGAGGCCGTGATCGCCGACCGTGCAAGGGTCCTCGGGCCCGGTTTTCCCGATACACCGGACGGTGTCGGTCAGGCCCACTCGACGGGCCAGGACGCGCTGCCCACCGTGATCGCCTGCCTTGAGCACATTCAGGACCTCGGCCATCCCACCGCCGTCGACGCGCTCGCCCGGGCCTACGGAGAGGCGGGAGACCGGCAGCGGGAGGTGGCGCTCCTCACGGCGGTCGCCTCCGGGCGCGGGCAGGTCCTCGGACCGAACCACCCCGATACGCTCGAAAGCCGTACGGGCGCCTACTTCGCCCGTCTGGCTGCCGGCACCGGCGACGGTCCCGTCGTCGGCGCGCGCCTCGCGGCCGACTGGGGGCGGGTGCTGGGGCAGGACCACCCCCGGGTTCACGAGGTACGGGAGCGCCTGGCTGCGGCCTACCCTTCGTGGACGGTTCGGCTGAGGCTCCTGGCGGACGAGGTGAACGCCGGGGACGCGGTCGAGGTGGAGGTCCGCCTGGAGCGTTCCTGCGAGACGGACACCGGGCTGCCGGGATCCTCCGGTGCGCAAGGACAGCGCTCCACGGAACCGTCGGATCAGGAGGGTCCGCCGTCGGCTCCGCCGCTGCCTCCGCTGCTCCTGGTGGCCGCGACGCGCTCGGCCGCCACGGTGGAGCCCGCGATCGCCGAGTACGCGTCCGGCAGCCCGCCCCCCGTGCTGGTGTTCACGGCGTCCGAACCCGGCGAGCACCGGCTGCGCCTCACCGTTTACGACCGGGACATGGGCGTCGTGTTACAAGACGTCGAGAGCACCATCGAGGTGACGGACGATGCCCGCTCTCGCCCCACTTCCCGCGTACCGGGCACCAGGAGGCATTGAGCAGGTGGTCAAGCAGCTCAGCGTGGACGTCATCCACAATCCTTCCCTCGATTTCACGGCGCTGCCCCCGCGGCAGCAGTGGCCCGGCAGCCCGGTCCGCGCGAAGCAGCCCCTCGATCTCGTGGTGATGCTCCGCCAGCACAGTCCTGACCGGCTGCATCTGTCGGCCCTCGACACCAACAGGCGTACTCCACGAGGGGGAACCCCCAACGCCTACCTCAACATATCCGCGAGCGAGCTGCTCCAGGCGGCGGCCCGGCTCCGCACCGAGTGGAGCAGGAGACTGGTGCACTACCAGCCCCGGGATGCGGACGGCATGCCGCTGGGTGGTCACCCCTTCAGCGACGAGGTGGACCTCTCGGCGCACGCCGAGTTCTCCCACCGCCTGACCGAGGACCTCGCCGATGAGGGGCAGCACTTCCTGGAACGCCTGCTGGAAGGAGCGGACCCGCGCATGGCCGAGTTGCGTTCCTTCCTGACGGACACGCTCGCAGGCGAGGAGGGGCTGCGCATCTCGTTCGACTCGGACCTGCACCTGCCGTGGCCGATGCTGGCCGTCGTGCCGCCCGACGGCGCTCCGCTCCTGCACGGGTTCCTCGGCTACCGGCACCAGATCGAGCAGACCGGTGCGCATGCCTTCCCCCACACCCAGCGGGAGGTGCTGGCCCGTGCCCTTCCGGTCACCAGCCTCAACACCGACGTCACGCTCGACGCCGTCGGCCGGGCACCGGAAGTTCGCAAGCTGCTGGAGGAACGCTCCCGGCTCACCGTGCGGACCGAATCCGAGGAGCTGTTGGACGACCTCGCCGCCCCGGTGATGGACGACGACGTCATGTACTTCTGGTGCCACGGCGCGTTCGTCGAGAACGGATCGCCACACCCTCATCTGGCCGTCAAGCTGACCGACAGCCAGCCCATCGACGCCGAGCTCGTCCTGCGGAAGCGCCGTCGTCACACGAGCTCCGGCGATGCGCTCTTCCGCCCGTTCGTTCTGCTCAACGCCTGTTACACGGGACAGACGGCTCCGGAGCCCGGGATCAAGCATCTTGGAGCCGCGCTGGTCAACCTGGGAGCGGACGGGGTGATCGGGCCGCAGTTCGACATACCCCAACTCTTCGCATCCGAATACGCCTTGGAATTCCTGGGCCACTACCTCAGCGGCGACAGCACGGCGGGCGAGATCGCGATGGGACTGGTCCGCTCGTACGCCCACCGGTTCCACAACCCTCTGGGGCTGGCGTACTCGGTGTACTGCGGCATCGACAGCAGGCTGGAGCAGACCCTGTGAAGCGGTCCCTGCGAACTGCCGGCAGGCCCGGCCGCAGCAGCGGGGCGACGACGGCGCCCACGGTGGTCCACCTGGACGAGAAGGGCAGACTCCGCTCGCCGGGATCCTCGGCACCCGTCCGCCCCGACCGGCTGGCCGAGCATCTCGCCCGCGAGCTGCGCGTCCCGGCGGAGGCGACGGATCTGTACGTGTACGTGCACGGCTGGCAGACCTCTCCGGCGGTCGCCGCGCGCAGTGCGACCCGGCTGCTGAAGGAGGCCCGGGAACTGACCTCCGGGCGGCCGGACCTGTACGCGGGGCTCGAAGGCGGCTACCGGCCGTGGTGCGTGGTCGTCTGCTGGCCGTCCTCCAGCCTGCCCGGCCCCCTCGGCTACCGGCGCATCCGGGAACGTGCCCATGCGATGAGCGCGCCGGGAACGGGGCAGGCGGCCCACGTCCTGGGGCACCTGCTCGGCTATCTGGACACCCACCGGACGAACCCCGGCGATCCGGCGGTGCTGCGCAACCGCAACGGGCAGTACATGCACCTGCTCGGGCATTCCTTCGGAGGGCGGTTCCTGTGCGAGGCCGTTCAGTGGGCGGCCGAGGCACCGCAGCAGCCACGCGTGCTCGGCTGGTCCCACCAGGCCGACCCGCGTCGGCCGTTCACGGTGGACAGCGCCCTCGTCTTCCAGATGGCGGCGCCGCGCAACAGCTTCGACACCATGTTCCCCAAGCTGTTCGCAACCGACGGCCGGCCCACCGCACCCCTGCAGGGCCCGCTCGCCCTGACCCACTCCCGGTGGGACCGCGCCACCGGTTTCTGGCACTTGCGGGCGGAAGGGGCTCCCGGCATCGGGCACTCCGGGGTGGGTACGGCACCGGTGCCCCAGTACTCCACGCGGATGCTGACCACCGACGAGCCGTACACGCGCAGGCTCCTCGACCACCGCATCGTCAACGTCGACGCGGGCTGGCGGTTCCGGGGAGGTCGGGCGAATCGGCTCTCCCCGGCTGGGGCGCACTCCGACTTCCTCCACCCCGAGTCCGCCCACCTGCTCGCCAGTCTCGCGGCCCTCTCCCGCTAGCCACCGCGCACCGGGCGGAGTGCGGTCGGGGCCTGGAGGGGGACGTCCCTCCAGGCCTCCGCGTCAGGACGGGAGCCATGACCGCCAGGTGGCCTCGTTCTGCTTCACCCAGCGGCCCGCCGCTTCCTGCGGCGACAGCTTCTCCTCGGCGATCATCAGGGCGACGTCGTTCTGCATCTCGGTCGTCCACCGGAACTTCTTCAGGAAGGCCGCGGCGTCACCTCCGCCGTCCGCGAAGCGGGCGTTGAGGAACTTCTGCAGCGGCGTGTGCGGGTAGGCGCAGGCCACCTTCTGCGGGTCGGCGTCGCAGCCCTCCTTGTAGTCGGGCAGCTTCACCTCCGTCATCGGGACCTTCTCGAACAGCCACTGGGGGTTGTACCAGTAGCTCAGGAACGGCTTCTTCTCCTTGGCGAACTGCCGGATCTGCGTGATCTGCGCCGCCTCCGATCCCGCGAACACGACCTGGTAGTCGAGGTCCAGGTTCTTCACGAGCGCCTTGTCGTTCGTCACGTAGGACGGGGAGCCGTCCAGCAGCTGGCCCTTGCCGCCGCTCTCCGCGGTGCGGAACTCGGCGGCGTACTTGTTCAGGTTCTTCCAGTCGGTGACGTCCGGGTGTTCCTCGGCGAAGTACGTCGGCACGAACCAGCCGATGTGGCCGGTCACTCCGAGGTCGCCGCCCCGCGCGATCGTCGCCTTGTCGTCGACGTACCGCTTCTCCTGCTCGGGGTGGCCCCAGTCCTCCAGGATGGCGTCCACCCGGCCCTGGCTGAGCGCGTCCCAGGCGGGCACCTCGTCGATCTGGACGGTGTCCACCCGGTAGCCGAGCTCGTGCTCCAGCAGGTACTGGGCGACGGCCACGTTGGCCTGCGCGCCCACCCACGACTGCACCGACAGCGTCACCGTGCGGGAGCCCTTCGCGTCGGCGTACGGGGAGGCCTGGCGGGTCATGTCGGCGGCGCCGCAGCCGGTGAGGGCCGTCAGGGCGACGGCGAGTCCGGCCGCGAGTGCGGCGGGGCGGGTGTGTCGTGCGTGAGCCATCTCAGGCCCCCTTTCCGGCGGTGTCGCGGCGTTCTGTCGGCTGGGTGACGCGGTCGAGCATCAGGCCGAGGCAGACGATCGCCGCGCCGGCGACCAGACCGGTCGCCAGGTCGCCCTGGGCGAGGCCGAAGACCGCGTCGTAGCCGAGCGCGCCACCGCCCACGAGGCCGCCGATGACGACCACGGCGAGGACCAGCACCACGCCCTGGTTGACGGCCAGCAGCAGCGCGGGCCGTGCCAGCGGCAGCTGGACCTGGAGCAGTTGCTGCCGCCCGGTCGCGCCCATCGAGCGCGCGGACTCCAGCGCGGCCGGGTCCACCGCGCGCACGCCCTGGGCCGTGATCCGCACCACCGCGGGCAGCGCGTAGACCACGGCGGCCGCGGCGGCCGGGGCGCGGCCCACCCCGAAGAGGGCGACGACGGGGATCAGGTAGACGAACTGCGGCATCGTCTGGAAGACGTCGAGCACCGGACGCAGCGCGCGCCCCAGGCGGGTGCTGCGGGCCGCGGCGACGCCGAGGGCGAAGCCGATCAGCAGGGTCACGGTGACGGCGGCCAGGACCTGGGACAGGGTGTCGAGCGCCGGGTCCCAGACGCCGAGGACACCGATCGCGGCCATCGCCAGGACGGCGGTCGCGGCGGTGCGCCAGGTGCCGATGAGCAGGGCGAGGACGCCGACGGTCAGCAGGACCGCCCACCAGGGCAGCCACTGCAGTCCGTCGCGCAGGGGGTTGAGGACCCACGTGGTGAAGTGCCCCGCCCAGTCCGCGGTGCCGCCGGCGAGGGGCACTCCGGAGTAGAGGTGGGCGGTCATCCAGTCGACCGTTCCGTTGACGGGCCCGGCGATGTCCACCGTCCACGCGTCGGGCCAGGAGAGCCCGTCGACGAGGCGGCCGCCGACGACGACCGCGGCGGTCAGCAGGGCGGCGACGGACCGGACGAGCCCGCTCCGGGGGGCCATGGGGGCGCCGATCCGCTCCCCCGCCGCGGCGGTGACCCGGTCCAGGACGACGGCGAGCAGCACGATCGGCACACCGGCGGCGAGGGCGGCGCCGACGTCGACGGAGGCCAGCGCCTGGTAGACGCGGTCGCCGAGACCGCCGGCGCCGATGACGGACGCGATCACGGCCATCCCCAGCGCCATCATGATCGACTGGTTGACGCCGAGCAGCAGTTCCTTGCGGGCCAGCGGCAGCCGGGCCGTCAGCAGCCGCTGCCTGCCGGTGGCGCCGAGCGAGGTGGCGGCCTCCACGACGCCGGCGTCGGCGTCGCGCAGCCCGAGCGCGGTGAGGCGGGCCATGGGCGGGGCCGCGTAGACGACGGTCGCGAGGACGGCCGCGGGCACGCCGATGCCGAAGACGAGGACGACGGGCAGGAGGTACGCGAAGGCCGGCAGCACCTGCATGGTGTCCAGCACGGGCCGCAGGATCCGGTGCATACGGTCCGACAGGCCGGCGGCCAGCCCGAGGAGACCTCCAAGCAGCACGGACGCGGCGACGGCGACCGCCATCAGGGCGAGCGTCTGCATGGTGGGCACCCACATGCCGAGCAGTCCGCACACGGAGAAGGCGGCGGCGGAGGTCAGCGCGAGCCGGACGCCCGCCACGCGCCAGGCCAGCAGAGCGGCTGCGGCGGTGACGCCGGCCCAGCCGAGAGCGAGCAGCACCAGGTACACGGCGCGGACGGAAACGACCACGATGTTGCTGACGTGCCCGAAGAAGTAGAGGAAGAGCGGGTGGCCGTCGCGGTTGTCGATGATCCAGTCGCTGGTGCGCCCGAGCGGTTCGGACAGGTCGGCGGAGAGCGACGCCGGCCAGTTTCCGGCGCCCAGGAGTACGCAGCCGAGGACGAGCGCGAGCGCCGCGCAGACGCCGATGAGCCGAGTGCGGTGGTGCGCGAGCGTGCGCAGCACACCGGGGCCGTCGTCGGTGGGGGGCGTGGCCGTGGTCGTGGGGCGCGGAGGAGCGGGGGTGACGGTGGTGGTCATCGGCCCCACCGCCCGGTGTCGGCCGGTACCGCGCCGGCGCCGGCGCCGGTCGTGCCGCACGGCGGCGGCCAGGTCGTATGGCCGTACATCAGGCCACCGCCTTCCCGGTCGCGGCCGGGACCCCGGCGACGACACCGAGGAGTCCCGCGTGGTCGACCACGCCGAGGCACCTGCCGTCCTCGACGACCCGCGCGTTCTCGCCGGTGCGGGCGACGGCCGCGATGGCCTCGTGGACGGTGGCGCTCGGGGCGAGCGCCGGGCCGTCCTCGGACTCGTCGGCGCGTGCCGGGCGCATCGCCGAGCGCACGGTCAGCACCTGCTCGCGCGGCACGTCCCGGACGAAGTCCCTGACGTAGTCGTCGGCGGGGGCGCCGACGATCTCCTCCGGCGTGCCGAGCTGCACGATCCGGCCGTCGCGCATCAGCGCGATGCGGTCGCCGAGCTTCAGTGCCTCGCTCAGGTCGTGCGTGATGAAGACCATCGTGCGTCCCTCTTCCTGGTGCAGGCGTACGACCTCCTCCTGCATGTCCCTGCGGATGAGCGGGTCCAGCGCGCTGAACGGCTCGTCGAACAGCAGGACTTCGGGGTCCACGGCGAGTGCGCGGGCAAGGCCCACGCGCTGCTGCTGGCCGCCGGACAACTGGCCCGGCCTGCGGTGCTCCAGGCCGTCCAGGCCGACCTTGGCCGCGAACTCGGCGGCCCGGTCCCGCCGTTCGCCGCGTCCCACGCCCTGGATCTCCAGGCCGTAGGCGATGTTGTCGAGCACCGTCCGGTGCGGGAGCAGCCCGAAGTGCTGGAAGACCATGGCCGCCCGGTGCCGACGCAGCTCGCGGAGCCGGCCGGTGTCCATGGACAGCACGTCCTCGCCGTCGATGGAGATCGTGCCCGAGGTCGGTTCGATGAGCCGGGTGAGGCAGCGTACGAGCGTGGACTTGCCCGAGCCCGACAGGCCCATGACGACGAAGACCTCGCCCTTGCGGACGTCGAAGGAGACGTCGCGGACGGCGGCGGTGCAGCCGGTGCGCTCGCGCAGCTCGGCCGCGCCGAGGGCCCCGAGCTCCTTGTCGGCGGGCACGCGGTCCGCCTTCGGACCGAAGACCTTCCACAGGTCGCGTACGGAGAAGACGGGCTCGGCGGAAGGCTGCGGCCCGGTCGCGGTGTGCGGCTGCGTGTGCGGTGTGGTGTGCGGTGTGGTGTGCGGTGTGGTGTGCGGCGTTTTCATCGGGTCGTTCCTCCCAGCAGGTCGGCGCATTTCTCGCCGACCATGAGCACGCCGATCATGGGGTTGACGGCGGTCATGGTGGGGAAGACGGACGCGTCGGCTATCCGGACGCCGTCGAGGCCCCGGATCTTCAGATCGGGCGCGACGACGGCGAGTTCGTCGTCGGCGGCTCCCATCCGGCAGGTGCCGGCGGGGTGGTAGACGGTGTGCGCGACCTGCCGGGCGTACGCGCTGAGTTCCTCGTCGGAGGTCACCTCGGGGCCCGGGCACACCTCCCGCTTGAGCCAGCCGGCGAGTGGTTCGCTCGCCGCGATCCGCCGGGCGATGCGGATCCCGTCGACGAGGGTCCGGCCGTCGTAGTCGTCCTCGTCGGTGAAGTACCGGAAGTCGAGCGCGGGCTTGACCTGGGGGTCGGCGCTCGTCAGGTAGAGCCGGCCGCGGCTGCGCGGCTTGGGGATGTTCGGGGTCATCGACACGCCGTGCGCGGGCCGTTCGTACCCCAGGCGCTCCGGATTGTCGGTGAAGGGGATCTGGTAGAAGTGGAACATCAGGTCCGGGCCCTCGGCCCCGGGGTCCCGGCGGACGAACAGTCCGGCGTCGGAGTCCATCGCGGAGTTCTCCGGGATCGGCCCGTGCGTCTCCCAGACGATGACCGACTCGGGGTGGTCGAGCAGGTTCTCCCCGACGCCCGGCAGGTCGTGCACGACGGGGATGCCGAGCTTCTCCAGGTCGGCGCGCGGCCCGATGCCGGAGTGCAGCAGCAGGCGCGGGGTGTCCACGGCCCCGGCGCACACGAGGACCTCGCGCCGGGCGCGTACGACGTGCTCCGCGCCCTCCTTGGTACGGATGTGCACGCCGGTGGCGCGGGTGCCTTCCAGTTCCAGCCGGAACGCCCAGGTCTCCAGGGCGATGTGCAGGTTCGGCCGGTCCAGGAACGGGTGCAGATAGGCGACGGAGGCGGACGAGCGCTTGTTGTTCTCCGGGTGGTAGGCGAGGTCGAAGAAGCCGGCGCCTTCGTCGAAGGGGCGTCGGTTGAAGCCTTCGATGCGCGGCACACCGAGCGCGCTCTGCGCCGCGTCGACGAAGTCCCGGGCGATCGCGTTCCGGTCGGCCTCACCGACGGGGACGATGTTGTTGCGCAGCCGGGCGAAGTAGGGATCCATGGCTTTCGCGTCCCACCCGTCGGCGCCGGCCTCGGCCCACTCGTCCCAGTCGGAGGGGAGGGGCTTGAAGGCGATGAGGGTGTTGTGCGAGGAACAGCCGCCCAGCACCCGCGCACGGCTGTGGCGGATGTGCGAGTTGCCCCGGGGCTGCTCGGTCGTGGGGTAGTCGTAGTCGAGCTCACCGCCGAGCAGGCCCATCCAGCGGCGCAGGGTGAGGACGTCTTCGCGGCCGACGTCGCTGGGGCCGCCCTCGATGACGGCGACGCTGACGTCGGGGTCCTCGGTCAGCCGGGACGCGATGACGGATCCGGCGGTGCCGCCGCCGACGACGACGTAGTCGTACACGTGGTGGTCGTTCATGCTCATCCCTTCGCCGTCGTCGTGCCCGCGAACCAGCGCACGGGGCGCGGAGCGAGGTTCTGGTAGATGTGCTTGGCCTCGCGGTATTCGGCGAGACCGCCGGGGCCCAGCTCACGGCCGATGCCGGACTTTCCGAAGCCGCCCCATTCCGCCTGCGGCAGGTAGGGATGGAAGTCGTTGATCCAGACGGTGCCGTGCCGCAGCAGGCCGGCGACCCGCCGGGCCCGGTGTTCGTCGGAGGTCCACACCGCTCCGGCGAGGCCGTACTCGGTGTCGTTGGCGAGGGCGACGGCCTCTTCCTCCGTGCGGAAGGTCTCCACGGTGAGGACGGGGCCGAAGACCTCCTCGCGGACGACGCGCATGCCGCGGTGGCACCGGTCGAGGACCGTGGGCCGGAAGAAGTAACCGGGACCGGCCGGCCTCCCGCCGCCCGCGCGCAGGACCGCGCCCTCGGCGAGGGCGGAGGCCACGTAACTCTCGGTCCGCGCCAGCTGGGCCGCTGAGACGAGCGGGCCGCACTCGACACCCGCGTCGGTGCCGCGTCCCAGCCGGATCAGTTCGGCCCGGCGGGAGAGCTCGGCGACGAAACGGTCGCGCAGCGGTTCCTCGACGATGAGACGGGAGCCGGCGGAGCAGACCTGGCCGCTGTGGATGAAGGCGGCGTTGAGCGCCTGGTCGACGGCGGTGTCGAAGCCGTCGGGCGTCGAACAGGCGTCGGCGAAGACGACGTTGGGGTTCTTGCCGCCCAGTTCGAGCGCGACCTTCTTGACGCTGTCGGCTGCCGAGCGGGCGACCTTGGTGCCGCTGACGAGACCGCCCGTGAACGAGACGAGGTCGACATCGGGGTGCTCGGCGAGCCGGGCGCCGACCGTGTCGCCGGGACCGGTGACGATGTTGGCCGCGCCCAGCGGGAGTCCGGCCTCCAGGAGCAGTTCGATCAGCACGACGGTGGTCAGCGGGGTGATCTCGCTGGGCTTGATCACGAAGGTGTTGCCGGCGGCGAGCGCGGGCGCGATCTTCCAGCTGGCCTGGAGCAGCGGGTAGTTCCACGGCGTGATCAGGGCGCAGACGCCGACCGGCTCGTGCACGACGACGCTGCGGATCTCGTCCGAACCGGCGTCGACGACCCGTCCGCCACCGTTCTCGTTCTCCACGAGGCCGGCGAAGTAGCGGAAGGCGTCGCGGACGCAGTCGACGTCGAGGCGGCCTTCCTCCAGCGTCTTGCCCGCGTCCCGGCTCTCCAGGGCGCCGATCCGGTCGCGGTCGCGGTCCAGCAGTGCGGCGACGCGGCGCAGCAGGGCGGCCCGATCGGCCACGGGCGTGCGCGGCCAGGCACCGAAGTCGAACGCGGCGCGCGCCGCGGCCACGGCGTCGTCGGTGTCCAGGGCGCCGCCCTCCGCCACGACCTCGAAGGGGGTCGCGTCGACGGGGTCGATGATCTCGCGCGTGGCCCCGGACAGGGCTGCGCGCCACTCTCCGCCCACGTGGATGGTCTGCTGTGCTGCCGTCACTGTACGTATTGCCTTTCGTTCCTTTGAGTCCCCCTGCCGGTCAGACCGACTTGATCCGGCCGCCTGCCCCGACTCCCGAAACCCATGCGCAATGCATGGCGGAGAGTGTTCTGCTTCACTCACAAAAACACCCGAAATAGGGACATACGGCATAGTTCTTCGGTGTCGGGACGACGCACCGCAGCGCCTCAGGGCGGCGGACGTTCGGGGCTCACCCGTTCGGAGTACGCCGCCCACGGGGCGGCGGGGCGGGGATGCCGTTTACCTGGCAGCACGCTTTCCGGCGGACAGGAGGAGGAGCTCATGGCCAAGCAAGGCAGGACGAAAGCCGCCTCGCCCGAAGCGGCGAGGGCTAGGGCGAGGGCGAACCTTGAACGGGCCGTCGCCGACGTCGACCGCGTGCCGGGACTGCAGGAGATCCGGACCGACCGGGGTGGCGTCGCCGCGTTCGCCGGCTTCCACAGCACCCAGTCGATCGGTCGCAGCACGGTCAGCGGCCTCCGGCGGCCTTGAGTCCGGGGTCACTTGCCCGCCCGCCGCACCGTCAGCCTCCCGCTACTTCTCCACGACCGGATCCAGCACCACGGAACCGGGCAGCGCCGCGGCCATATCGTGGGCGTAGACCCCGGGCCGCACCCAGATGAACCAGTTGCCGGCGGCGACGATGGTCTGCCGGTAGGCACGACGGCCCGTCGCGATCGAATCGCCGACCTCGTCCCGGCTGAACCGGGCCGTGTCCAGCACCTTGATCTCGTTGTAGACGGTCGTTCCGCGGTGCTGCACCTCGCAGGTGGCGTTCGACCCGTGCGCGTAGTGGTTGACCAACGTGGTCTTGCAGTCGAATCCGCCCTTCACCAGGGCGGCGACGACGTCCTCGGCCATCGCGTACTCGGGGCCAGTCGGCACCTCGCTCGGCATCGGCGTCAACGGCTCGGGACCCCGGTCGCCTCCGCCGAGACCGCAGCCGGTCAGCGTCAGCAGCAGCCCCAGCAGGAGCGGCATGGACTTCCCTGTGCGCATGTGTCAGTTGCTCCTCGGCGGCCTGGGTGCCGGACCCGGGCTCGGGGAGGGGGTGCCTGGCTCGGCGGGACCGGTACCCGTTCCGGTGTGCGGCCCTCCGCCCTCATGGTAGATCGGGTCGACGGAGACGTGGTGGCCGGCCGGGGTCTGCGATTCCAGCTGCCGCACGGCGGTGGCCCGCTGCTCGTCCGTCAGTGCGTACCAGGCCATCGCATCGTCCAGGTGCGGCTCCACCTTGTCCCAGTTCCCTCCCCGGATCTTGATGTCGCCGCCCCGGCTGCCCGACTCGTCGCCGTACTGCTCGTTCAGCTCCCGGACCTCCGGGGTGTCCGCCGCGTACAGGGTGAAGAGCTGCTTGTCGGTCCTTGCCCCGTAGGGATTCTCCTGCAGGTCTTTGAGGTGGTAAGCACTCATGCGGACGTTCTCGTCGGGGTTCTCCTCGATGTACTTGGCGAGCTCCGCGTCACCGAGGTTCCCGAGGAACGTCCCGTCCGGAAGTGTGAACGCATCCCTGTTCTTCCCCATCACCTCCCGCGCGGTGTCCGGCTTCATGTGCGTGATGCCGAGGGACTTGTCGGGCTTGACCGACTGCTGCAACGTCCAGTCGAATATCCGTCCCACCTGGGCCAGCGGGCCGGTCAGGCCCGGGCTGAAGTTCTGGTACCACTGCTGTTCCTGCCAGAGGATCGCCAGCAGCAGCTTCCGGCTGATGCCCGTCTCGGCCGCCGCCCGGTTCACCGCGGCGAACTGCGCCGGGGAGACGTTGATCGGGTGCAGGCCGTCGGTGCCGCCCGACAGGGCCAGGGCGACGGCGAGCGGGGAGCCCGGGGTCAGGGCCTCCTTGGCCAGCGCCGGGTCGGAGATGGCGGTCAGGCCCTCGATCGTGCGCAGGGCGCGCGCCGCGTCCACGTCGGCCTGGGTGGCCTTCCGCAGGGCGTCGCCGATGATCCCCTGCGCGTGGTTGACCGGTTCGAGGTGCTCGGTGCTGCCCGCGGGCACCATGACGGGGTGGGACAACTGGACCCGGCCGCTGTCGTCGACCTTCAGGTCGCGGGTACGGGCGTAGTCCAGGGCGCTGTTCAGGTCCCGCTGCGCTCCTGTGATCGCCTCGGCCAGGTCGTCGTAGACCTTGGCCATCGCGCGCAGGGCCAGCCCGGACGTCTCGTAGTCGCCGGCGTGCTTCACGAACCGTTCCGTGGCGGCGCGCCCGGCCTCGCCGGTCCAGCACCGGTCGACCGTCCGGGCGACGTCCTGGCGCGCGTACGAGGCGAGGCCGTCGCACTGCTTCGCCACGGCCACCGCGTCGTCGGCCGCGGTACGCCACTTCTGCGGGTCGGCCTGCTTCAGTTCGGGTACGGAGACCATCAGGCGTCCTCCAGTACGCCGCCGGCCGCGCGCAGCCGGTCGGCTATCGCCTGGTCCTCGGCGGTGATGCCGTTCGCTCCCGTGGTCAGGGCGTCGGCCGCGTCGTCGACGAGGTCCGCGAGCTCCCGCAGCCTGCGCTGCCAGCCGGCCACGCAGTCGTTGCTGGCCGCGCCGGCCACCCATCCGGAGTGGCTCTTCCCGACGGCTTCGGCGTCGTCGAGCGTGGACTTGCCCCGGGCCTCCGCGTTCGCCGTACGGATGCCGGACGCCTTGGAGTGCACGGGTCCGGCGGCGAGGCCGAGGTCCGGCTTGCCGGCGGACGGGGACGGACCGGGTTGCGGAGTCGGTGCGGGAGACGGTCCGGCGGAGGCGAGGCGCATCGCCGCCTCTCCCTTCGCCCGCGTCCACTCCTCTTCGAATTCGAACGTCATTTCCCCAGCCTCGCACACCAGGATTGTCCGGACCGAAAGCCTTTTTGACTGCACGTCACTTGCGTGAGGTGCCCGGTCACGTCTCCCGCAGGGGTGAGTACGCCTCGGCTCCGAGGCCGAACGTCCAGGCCACGCCCTGGCGGGCGGTCCGGGTCGTCGGCGGTACCCGCAGCCAGTAGGTGCGGCTGGTGCCGTCGGGCTCCGGCGTCGAGTTGACGACCTCCACCATCACGACGGCCTCGTCGTCCGGCATGGGTATGCGCCACAGGATCCCCGTCTCGTCCCGGTGCACGGGGTCGGCCCCCGACTCCCGCAGATAGCGGTCGTACCCGTAGAACTCCAGCATCACCCGCCGGAGTTCGGCGTTCTCCTCCTGCCGGATCCGCGCCGGCGTCAGGGTGCCCAGTCCCGCCAGGAACTCGGCCGGCACGGGCATGCCGCGCCACGCGTACAGTGCGAACCCGTCGGGGAACGCCAGCGCCGGGCCGTCCCCGCGGTCCAGCCTGCCCGCCTCGTCGCGGTGCAGCTCCACCGGGCGCTCGCACAGCACGGCCAGCCGTTCGTAGGGCCACCACCAGCCGGCCGAGCGGGCCAGGAGGCCGAGCCCGTGCAGCGGCGCGCCCTCCTGGGTGTCGAAGGCGCACAGCCAGGCCGCGTCGTGCTGGCCGAGCACCGCGTCCAGGAGCAACAGGCGCAGCCGTCGCTCCTCGGCCGCCGGGGCCTCGGCGCCGGCCGTCAACTCCTCGGCCAGACCGCTGCGGACCCGTTCCGCCAGGCGTTCCGTGTTCTCCCACAGGCGGCCGCCCGTCGCGCTCCAGTGCCGCCCCCAGCCCTGCGGGCCGAGCCGCTGCTGCGTCCGCTCCCGCTCGGCCGCCCACGGCGCGCTGCGCACCGCCTCCCGTACGCCGCGCCCGCGCGCGGCCGGCCCGCACGGCCAGTCGTCCCCGCCGAGCAGGCGCACCGCCTCCCGGGGCGAGTCCGCCCAGACGATACGCTCCGGCTCCGCCAGGCCGGCGGCCCGGTACGCCAGGCGCACCCCGGCCTCCGCGGCCGCGCGGTCGGCCGGCCCGGTGGCCGCCGCGGCCGCCCTCCACACGTCGATGTCCGTCAACACGATCCCGGTCCCCCCACTGTCCGACACGCTGTCAGTCCGCCACGATCCGTACCGCTCCGGGTATGTACTCCCGCTGCCGCACGACCCGGTACCAGCCCTTGGGCAGGGGTATCGCGGCGTGCTCCTCGTGCACCACCCGCCCGCCGTCCGGGAGATGCATCAGCATCGGGCCGAAGACGCCCGGTTCGCGGACGAGCCGCCCGGGTCCGAGCACGGCGTGGGCGTGCCCGGTGACCTCGCCCAGCGCGAGGACCATCCGGCCCCGCCCGTCCCGCGGCTCCTGGTCCGCGTCGGCCGCGTGCGGCGGCACCGCCGACTCGTCGAGCGGCACGATGAGCACGTCCCCCTGCCGGTACATGGGTGTCCCCTTCCCCCCGCGCCGCCCGGTGCGCCGCGTTCTTCTCCGAAGGTAGGGGGCAGGTCTGACAACGGCCTTCCTCCCGGCCCTCACCCACCCCACACCCCGCCCTGCCTCGGCCCCTGTCAGTGCCCCTTGGTACAACTTGCAGCACATCGGACGCGACAGGCGAGGAACGGCGGGCACCCCATGAGTTACCCGAGACACCTGACGGAATCGTGCGGGCTGCCCGTCTTCGACTTCCCGAGCCCGGGGGACGCGGACACGACCCCCCTGCCCGCGGCGGACGCCGTCGCGTGGCGGATCTCCAGCGACAGCTACGACAGCGAGGAGAGCTGGACCGAGGCGTTCGCCCGGTTCGCCGCCGCGGTCGACACCACCGTGGTCCGCGCGATCGTCGTCGGCTCCTGGGAGGAGGCCTACGAGAGCGGGCCCGAGGAGATCATCGGCGCCCTCCTCGGCGCCCGCCCCCGCCTGCCCGCCCTGCGGGGCCTGTTCCTCGGGGACATGCAGTCCGAGCAGTGCGAGATCTCCTGGATCAACCAGAGCGACGTCGGCCCGCTCCTCGACGGCTTCCCGGAGCTGGAGGAGTTCGGCGTGCGCGGCGGCTCCGGACTGGTCTTTCCCGCCGTCACGCACCACAAGCTTCGTTCCCTGACCGTCGAGACCGGCGGCATGCCCGCCGAGGCGGTCCGCGGCGTCGCCGCCAGTGACCTGCCCGCCCTGGTCCACCTCGACCTGTGGCTCGGCACGAGCGAATACGGCGGGGACGCGGCGATCACCGACGTGGCGCCGATCCTCGACGGCGACCGCCTGCCGCGCCTGCGTCACCTGGGCCTGCGCAACAGCGACATCCAGGACGAGATCGCCACGGCCGTCGCGTCCGCTCCGGTCGTCGCCCGCCTGGAGACCTTCGACCTGTCCATGGGCGTCCTCACCGACCAGGGCGGCGCCGCCCTGCTCTCCGGGCAGCCCCTGACGCACCTCAAGAAGCTGGACCTGCACCACAACTACCTCGGTGCGCCGCTGCGCGAGCGCCTCCAGGAGGTCCTGGGCGGCGCCGGCGTCACCCTCGACCTGAACCGCGGCCACGCCGAAGAGGACGAGGACGACGGCCGGGTCTGGCGCTACGTCGCCGTCGGCGAGTAGCGCGCGGGCCATGACGGACCACGCACCACCGCCGCGCTGGGCGGTCGTCGGCAACCCGGAGAACCGGCGCGTCGCCCTGTTCTCCGGGGCGGTGCGCGACGCCGGGCTGCCCGCGCCGCGCGTCGTGCCCTGGACGGACGTCCTGCGCGGGAGCGGCGCCGCCTTCGCCGCCGACGAGATCGTACGGATCGAGTCGCCGGGGGAGAACGCCGAGGTCGACCGGCTCCTGCGCGGCGCCGGGGATCCCACCCGGGTGGAGGGCGGGGCCCGCTGGTACGCCGCCTTCACGGCGGCCGTCCGGACGCTGACCGGCGGCCTGCGCCTCGACGACCCCGACGAGCTGGCCGTCCTCTTCGACAAGCGGCTCTGCCACGAGGTCCTCGCCCGCGCCGGGGTCCCCGTTCCGCGGTCGCCGACCTCCGGCGGCGACGCCCCCGTACGCGGCTGGGACGACGTACGGGCCCTCATGGCCGCGCACGGCATGCCGCGGGTGTTCCTGAAGCCGGCCCACGGGTCCTCGGCCTCCGGTGTCGTGGCCGTCGAGACGGCGGGCGGGGGCCGGATCAGGGCGACCACCTCCGTGGAGAGCACGGAGGGCGGCGGGCTGCACAACTCCCTGCGGGTGCGGCGCCTCACCCGCGAGCAGGAGGTCGCCGCACTGGTCGACGCCCTCGCCCCCGACGGACTCCACGTCGAACGCTGGTGGCCCAAGGCCTCCCTCGGGGACGGGGCGGCCGACCTGCGCGTGGTCGTGGTGGCCGGTCGGGCCACCCACGCCGTGGTCCGCACCAGCCGGACCCCCATGACCAACCTCCATCTCGGCGGCCGGCGCGGCGACCTGGCCGCCGCGGTCCGGGCCGCGGGCCCCGCCTGGGCCGACGCCCTGCGGACCTGCGAACGGGCCGCGGCCTGCTTCCCGGGCACCCTGTGCGTCGGTGTCGACCTGCTGCCCGCGGTCGGCTGGCGCCGGTTCGCCGTCGCCGAGGTCAACGCCTTCGGCGACCTCCTGCCGGGCCTGACCGGACTGCCCGGCAGTGGCGCCGAGGGCCAGGACACCTACGCCGCGCAAGTGGCCGCCGCCATCCGAAGACACGTACAGCACCACCCCACGAGGAACCACCGTGCACCCGCCTGAGACCCCAGCGCTCCCGCTCCCGCCCCCCGACATGAACGAGGTCGTCGGCCGCGACGACCTGCTCCTGCTCACCCTGGACACCCTGCGCCACGACGTCGCCGTCGAACTGGCCGCCGCCGGACGCATTCCGAACCTGGCCCGGCACCTGCCCGGGGGTGTCTGGGAGGAGCGGCACGCCCCCGGCAGCTTCACCTACGCCTCCCATCAGGCGATGTTCGCCGGTTTTCTGCCCACCCCCGCCCGGCCCGGCCCGCACCCCCGGCTGTTCGCCGCCCGCTTCGCCGGCAGCGAGAGCACCGCCGGCCGCACCTACGTCTTCGACACCCCCGACCTGGTGTCCGGCCTCGCCGCGGCCGGGTACCGCACGGTGTGCGTCGGCGGCGTCGGCTTCTTCAACAAGCAGGGCGCGCTGGGCGGCGTACTCCCCGGCATGTTCCAGGAGAGCCACTGGGAACCGGCCTTCGGTGTCGCGTCGCCCACCTCCTTCGAGGCACAGGTCGAGCGGGCCGAAGAGGTCGTCGCCGCGCTCCCCGCCGAGCAGCGGCTGTTCCTCTTCGTCAACGTCTCCGCGCTGCACCAGCCCAACTGGTTCCACCTCGCCGGTGCCACCGCCGAAGCGGGCGACACGCGCGCCACCCACGCCGCCGCCCTCGAATACGTCGACCGGCACATCGGACGGCTCCTCACCGCCATGAGCTCCCGCCGCCGCTGCTTCGCCATCGTCTGCTCCGACCACGGCACCACCTACGGCGACGACGGCTACACCGGCCACCGTCTCGCCCACGAGGCCGTCTGGACCGTGCCGTACGCCCACTTCTTCCTGGAGCCGTCCGCATGACCGCCCCCGCGCCCGCCCCGCTCGCACCCACCGCGCCGCCGCCGGGCAGCCCGTACAGCGCCTACGTGTACGCCTACCCCCACAAGACCGCGTACCGGCCGCTGCCCGAGCGGCCCGCCCTGCGGGACCTGTGGCACGGCGAACGCAAGGACGCCCTCTCCCTCTACCTCCACATACCCTTCTGCGAGGTCCGCTGCGGCTTCTGCAACCTCTTCACCCGCATCGGCGCCCCCGACGGGCTCACCGGCCGCTACCTCGACGCCCTGGAGCGCCAGGCCACCGCCGTCCGCGACGCCCTCGGCGACGAGGGCCCGGTCTCCTTCGCCAACGCCGCGTTCGGCGGCGGGACGCCCACCTTCCTGACGGCCCTCGAACTGGAACGGCTCTGCGACATCGCCGAGCGGCGCATGGGCGCCGACCTGCGCGCCGTCCCGCTGTCCGTCGAGACGTCCCCGGCCACCGCCACCGCCGACCGGCTCGCCGTCCTCGCCGAGCGCGGTGCCACCCGCGTCAGCATCGGCGTCCAGAGCTTCCTCGCCGAGGAGGCCCGGGCCGCCGTACGCCCCCAGCGCCGCGCCGATGTCGAGGCGGCGCTCGGCCGCATCCGCGACGCCCGCGTCCCCGTCCTCAACATCGACCTCATCTACGGCATCGACGGCCAGACCCCCGCCACCTGGCGCACCTCCCTGGACGCCGCCCTCGCCTGGCGCCCCGAGGAGCTGTACCTGTACCCCCTGTACGTCCGCCCCCTCACCGGGCTCGCCCGGCGCACCGCCCTCACCGACCGGGCCTGGGACGAGCAGCGCCTGAGCCTCTACCGGCAGGGCCGCGACCACCTCCTCGCACACGGCTACGAGCAGGTGTCGATGCGCATGTTCCGGCTGGCCGGTACGGCGCCCCAGGGCCCGGACGATCACGCCTGCCAGACCGACGGCATGATCGGCCTGGGCTGCGGCGCCCGTTCCTACACCTCCGCGCTGCACTACTCGTTCGACTACGCGGTCGACATGGGCGAGATCCGCGGGATCATCGACGACTACACCGCCACCGGCGACTTCACCCGTGCCGTCCACGGCCGGCCCACCAACGGCGACGAGGCGCGCCGCCGCCACCTGCTCCAGTCGATGCTCCAGGCGCAGGGCATGCCGGTCGCCGACTACCGGGAGCGGTTCGGCGCCGACCCGCACGAGCACTTCCCCGCCGAACTGGCCGCGTTCGCCGCCCGCGGCTGGCTCGACGAGGACGGCACGGGCCCGCTCCTGCGCCTCAGCCCCGAGGGCCTGGCCCACTCCGACGCACTCGGACCCGAGCTGTTCTCACCGGCCGTACGGGCCGCGATGGCCGCCTACGAGACCAAGTAGCCGCCGTGGACCTCACCCTGCTCTACCGCGGCCCGCTGGCCTCCTGCGACTACGCCTGCCCGTACTGCCCCTTCGCCAAGCGGCGCGACACCACGGCCCAGCTGCGCGCCGACCGGGCCGCCCTCGAACGGTTCACCGGCTGGGCGCGCTCCCGTACCGGGGAGGACCGGCTCTCCCTCCTGTTCACCCCGTGGGGCGAGGGGCTCGTCCGCTCCTGGTACCGCCGCGCCCTCGTCGACCTCTCGCACCAGCCGCACGTCGACCGCGTCGCCATCCAGACCAACCTCAGCTGCCGCACGGACTGGCTCGCGGAGGCCGACCCCGCCACGCTCGCCCTGTGGTGCACCTACCACCCGGGGCAGACCCCGTACGACCGCTTCCTGGCCAAGCTGCGCGACCTCGCCGACCGGGGCATCCGCCACAGCGTCGGCATCGTCGGCCTCCCCGAGAACCTGGAACACGCCCGCAGGCTGCGCGCCGCCCTGCCCTCCCACGTCTACCTGTGGGTGAACGCGGCCGACGGCCACGGCTACACCGACGCCGAGGCCGGCATGTGGACCGCCCTCGACCCGCTGTTCCCGTACAGCCTGCACCCGCACCGCTCGGCCGGGCTGCCGTGCCGCACCGGCGAGTCGGTGATCTCCGTGGACGGCGACGGCACGGTCCGCCGCTGCCACTTCGTCCGCGCCGAGCTCGGCAACCTCTACGACGGCTCGTACCGGACCGCGCTCGGCCCCCGTCCGTGCCCGCTGACCACCTGCGACTGCCACATCGGCTACGTCCACCTGGAAACACTGCCGCTCTACGACGTCTTCGCGGGCGGCGTCCTGGAACGCGTCCCGGCGGCCGGCACACCCCTGGTGCCCCTGCTCAGGAGGCCCCCGGCAGCCGGCTGACCACCCGTCCGCCGGCCACGACCAGCCGGACCGCACGCAGCGCGGCGAGGTCGGTGAGCGGATCTCCGTCCACCACCAGCAGGTCGGCCCGGAGCCCGGCCGCGAGCCGGCCGGTCTCGCCGCCGATCCCCAGGGCCCGCGCCGCGCCCGAGGTGGCCAGGTCGACGATCTCGGCCGGGGACAGCCCGATGTGTTCGAAGAACTCCAGGCTGGAGACGAACCCGTCGAAGACGGCGTGCGGGACGCCCGCGTCCGTCCCGGGCAGCAGGCGCACGCCGCGCTCCGCCATCCACCGCAGCCGCCCGAACATCTCCTCGGCCCGCTCACGGCCGAACCGCTCGGCGAAGCCCCGCCAATCGGGGCTCGCCGCGGGGCAGACGGCGATGCCTCGCGCCGCGATCGCGTCGACCAGGTCCTCGCGTACGTCGAACCCCGTCCGCCCCATCCACGTGCAGTGCTCGATGCTGTCCACGCCGGCGGCCACGGCGGCGGCGATGCCTTCGGTCCCGTGGGCGTGCGCGGCCACCGGCAGCCCGAAGCGCCGCGTCTCCGCCACGATCGATGCCAGCTCCGCCGGGGTGAACTGGGCCTGCCAGCTGGGCGGTCCACCCTTGGTGATGCCTCCCCCCGTGGCCATCACCTTGATGAGGTCCACTCCGGCGGCGGCGTTGCGGCGGACCGCCTCGCGGATCCTGTCGGCCCCCTCGACCTCACCGCCCATGAACCAGCAGTGCCCGCCCGGGACGGTCAGGGGTGTTCCGGCGGACAGCAGGCGCGGCCCCGGCACGTGCCCGGCCGCGATCTCGTCCCGCAGCCGAACGGCGAGCCCGCCCCGGTCGCCGAGGTCGCGTGCGGTGGTCACTCCCGTGGCGAGCAACCGCCCCGCCCGGTCGGCCATCGCCGCGTGGAGGTCGGCGTCCGAGGCGGCCTGGAGGCCGGCCACCGGGTCGGGGCCGGCGTCGAGCGCGAGATGGACGTGGGAGTCGATCAGGCCGGGCAGCAAGGTGCCCTCGGGGAAGGCCGATCGGGGAACGTCGGGACGGGCCTGCGCCTCGACCTCCGCGCGCGGCCCGGCCGCCACGATCCGGCCCCCGTCGTACAGGACGGCCCCGTCGACGGTCACCCGCCCACCAGGACCCGTCACCATCCGCCCCGCCGATACCACTGCCCGCACGATGCCCCTCCCGCCGATCCACAGTGCCCCCGCCACCGCGATGCGCCCGCGCGGACCCCCTCGAAGGTCATCCTCCCCCTGGTCCCCGGCCGGGCCGTCACATTCGAGCCGCCGGAGGACGGGCCGGTGGGGGCTTCGGTGGGGCCTTCGGCGGGACTTCCGCGGCGATGCCCGGTTTCCCGTCCGGGCCCACCGGAAGGACTATAAAGTTAGGTTCACCTAACTACGCCCCTCACAAGGAGACTTCATGCCCGTGGAGCACGCCTTCGCCGCATTCGGGCTGCCCGGCGAACCAGGTTCCGAGGAGTTCTGGGCAGCGGCGGGGGCTCCCGCGTCGGTGCCCGCCGACGGGGGCGGTTGGGTGACTCTGTTCCTGTGGCGGGGCGCCGCGGCCCGCCTCGCCTTCGAGAGCTGGCCGGACGACGTGCCGTTGCGCCGCTGGCACGACACGGACTGCTGGTACGCCGAGGTCCGGATGCCCGCGCGGCTGCGGGTGACCTACCAGTTCCTCGTGGACGGCACGGCGTACGCCGACCCGTTCAACCCGGCCGGGGCGGGCGGAGAGCGGTCCGTCGCCGCCACCCCGGACGCTCCCGCCCAGCCGCACTGGCCCGCCTTCGGGGCCGAGGACGTCCTGCCCGTCCCGCGGACCCGGGTCCGCTGGGCGAGCGAGCGGCTCGGCGGGCGGCGGACCGTACGGGTCCACCCGGCGGGCGGCGGCGGACCCGTGGTGCTGCTGCTGGACGGGGACGACTGGCTGTACCTGCACCCGGCGATGACCGCCTTCGACTCGGCCGTCGCCGGTGGCGAGATGCCCCCCGTCACCCTCGTCTTCCTGCCGACGAGGGACCGGGAGGCCGAGTTCGGGTGCCGGCCGGAGCTGTGGGAGGCGGTCCGGGACGAACTGCTGCCGCTGGTCGCGGAGTCCGGCGTACCCGTGGACGGGGACCGTCTGGTGGTCGCCGGGCAGAGCCTGGGCGGGCTGAGCGCGGTGTACGCGGCGCTGGAGTTCCCGGATCTGGTGTCCCGGGTCGCCTGCCAGTCCGCCTCCCTGTGGTGGACACCCGAGGCCGTGAAGTCGGCGGATCCGCTCGGCGGCCCGGTCGGCGGCTCCGTCGCCGCACGCCTGCGGGAGCGCCCCGGCCTGTCCGGCCTGCGGATCGCCTTCGACGTGGGGGAACACGAGACGCGGATGCTGCCCCACTGCGAGCTGGTCGAGACCCTGGCCGAGCAGGCCGGGGCGACCGTGCGGGCCTCACGGTCGGCGTCGGGCCACGACCGCGCGGGCTGGCGCCAGGCCCTGCTCCGGGACGTGGCCTGGGCGCTCGGCTAGTGCGTGTCCGGGATCGGGCCGGATCCGGGGCCCGCGAGCCCGGCCTGGTCCACGAGACACGCCCTGAGGCCGTCTCAGGGGGTCAGCGGGCCACCGCCAGGCAGTACTCCTCGTCTCCGGCGAGGAGGTTGCGGTGGGTGTCCTCGGCGGTGATGACCCCGTCGTCCAGGACGAGCACACGGTCGGCGGCGTCCAGGAGGGCCGGGCTGCTGGTGATCACGACGGTGGTGCGGCCCCGGCGCAGCTTCGCGATGTTGCGTGCGATGAGCTGTTCGGTGACCGCGTCGACGGCCGTGGTCGGATCGTGCAGGACGAGGATGTCGGAGTCGGCAGCCAGGGCGCGGGCCAGGGACAGCCGTTGGCGCTGTCCGCCGGAGAGGTTCGCCCCGCGGTCGCGGACGCCGTGGTCGAGCCCCTCGCGGTGGAGGGCGACGACGTCGGTCAGCATGGACGCCTCGACGGCCGCGTCGACCGTGCGGCTGGTGCCCGACGGGTCGATGTTCGTGCGGAGGGTGCCCGCGAAGATCTCCCCGTCGTACGGGTTGACCAGCATGTGCTCGCGGACCGCCTCGACCGACAGGGCGGCGAGCTCCTCCCCGCTGACCCGCACCGCTCCTTCGTACTCGTGCGGCGGGACCTTCACGGCCAGGATCGCGGCGAGGTCGGCCGCCGCACGTGGCTGGTAGACGGCGATCGCCACGAACTCGCCGGCCGGCACCTGGAACTTCAGGGCGCGCAGCGTCCCGTAGCGGACGCAGTCGACCTCCAGGCCGCCGCCGGCGGCCGGGCGCTCCGGCCCGTGGGCGGCCACCGGGGGTGCGGTCAGCACCAGTGCCATGCGCTCGGCCGAAGCGCGGGCCATCATCACGTACTTGGGCATGTCCGAGAACAGCTTCAGCGGTTCCATGATGAACTGGGCGAGCCCCACGGCCATGACGAGCTCCCCGACGGTGATGTGGCCGTTGAAGGCCAGCCAGCCGGCCGTCAGGGTCACGCCGGCGGCGAGCGCCGCGTTGAGGGCCATGGCGGTGCCCGCGTACGCGCCGTTCACCCCGGCCACGGTGATCGCCTGGTGCTTGGCCTCCGTGCTGACCTTGCGGTAGGAGCGGAAGGCCGCGTGGTTGCCGCCGAAGCCGTGCAGCGGGCGCAGGCCGGTGATCAGGTCGGCCACCTTCGCGCCCGCCCGGGCCACCCGGGCCTGCTGCTCGCGGGTGCTGGAGCCGATCCGCCGGGACATCACGCTCAGGATGGAGAGGATCAGAGCGGTGCCCACGATCACCAGCAGGCCGAGCCGGATGTCGGCCAGTCCCAGCGCGACCGCCGCGACCAGCACGGCGACCAGCGAGCTGATCAGCAGCGGCACCACCTCGATGATGTCGGCCGTCTGGTCGGCGTCCTCGGTGGCGATGGTCAGCACCTCGCCGGACTTGAGGCCGGCGTCCCTGGCGACCGGCTCCAGCCCGCAGTCCGCGACCCGCACCCGCCAGCGGTGCGCCTCGGTCGTGTTGGCCTTCTGCAGGATGCGCATGCCGAACCGCCACGACAGCGACACGGTCGTGATGATCACGGCCAGGGCGCCGATCGACAGGGCGAGCGCACCGGGGCTGCGGTCCTGCATCGTGTGCTCGACGATCAGGCCGAGCGCGATGGGGAAGGCGGTCTCACCGGCCTGGTAGAGGCCCATGAGGACGGTGCCCCAGGTCATGGCGCCGGTGTTGCGGCGCAGGGCGGTCTTGAGGATGTCGGACCCCGGTCGGGGCCGCTGCGTGTCAGGAGTTTTCATCGAGGTGGCGGGCAATCATTTCCGGGGTTCGCAGGGTGAACAGATCACGGACCGTGATCACGGGACCGTACTCCCGGCGGAGCAGGCCGATCAGCCGCACCGCCAGCATGGAGTGCCCTCCCAGGGACACGAAATCGCTCAACGCGCTCACCTCGTCGTCGTCCAGGTCGAGTGCTTCGGCGAAGAACTCGCACACGACGGTCTCGGTCCCGGTCTCCGGGCCGCGCTCCCCCGCCGTGGTCAGCGTGCCGAGCGGCCTGGCCTCCGGCAACGCCTTGGTGTCCGCCTTCCCGTTCACGGTCAGCGGGATGCGGTCGACCTGGGCGTAGTGCGTCGGGCGCAGGAAGTCCGGCAGCCCGGCGCCCACCTCGGCGGCGACCGCCGCCAGGTCCGGGCCGCCCGGGCCGTCGAGTACAAGGTAGGCGGCCAGCCGGTACGCGCCGTCGACCTGCGGGTCGGGCTGGGCGACCGCGGCGACGAACCGCACCGCCGGGTGCGCGGCGAACGCGGCCTCGACCTCGCCCGGTTCGACGCGGTGTCCGCGGATCTTGACCTGCTGGTCGGTGCGGCCCAGGTACATCAGGTTCCCGTCGGGCCGCCGGGCCACCAGGTCCCCGGTGCGGTACATCCGTGCGCCGGGTGCGCCGAACGGGCAGGCGACGAACCGGTCCGCGGTCTGGGCGGGCTGTCCGAGGTAGCCGCGCGCGATGCCGATGCCCGCCACGTACAGCTCGCCGGGGACCCCGTCCGGCAGCGGCCGCAGCCACGGGTCGAGGACGTACACGTCCGTGTTGTCGATGGCCACGCCCACCACCGGGTCCTGGCATTCGAAGGTGCCGACGCCCAGGGTGTTGATGGTGTATTCGGTGGGGCCGTACAGGTTGTAGCCGGCCGTGCCCTCGGTGTCGGCGAGCCGCTGCCACAGGGTCGGGGTGACGGCCTCGCCGCCCAGCAGCACCAGGGCGGGCCGCCGCTCGGGGTGGTCGAGCAGGCCCTCGGCCACCAGCTGCTGCGCGTAGGTCGGGGTCACGTTGATGACGTCGATCCCGTGCTCCAGGCAGTACTCGACGAGGCGGGGGGCGTCGCGGCGCAGTTCCTCGTCGCAGATGTGCACCTCGTGGCCGTCGGCGAGCCAGAGCAGTTCCTCCCACGACATGTCGAAGGCGAAGGACACGGTGTGGGCGATGCGGAAGACCCGGTGGCCGTGGTCCGCCAGCACCGGCTCGAAGATCCGGCGCTGGTGGTTGATCAGCATGTTGGTGAGCCCGGCGTACTCGGAGACCACGCCCTTCGGCCGGCCGGTGGATCCGGAGGTGTAGATCGTGTACGCGGGGTGGCGCAGGCGGTCCGGGTCGTCGGGTGCGAAGGTCACGAACGGCTCGGCCTCGGGGAGGGGCCGGTCCAGTTCGATCAGGTCGCCGGTCAGCCGGGGCGACACGGCACTCACGGTGAGGGTCACGTCCGGGCGGGCGTCCGCGACGATGGCGGCGATCCGCTCGTCCGGGTGGTCCAGCTCCAGCGGCACGTACGCGGCGCCCACGCGCAGTACGGCGAAGAGCGCGACGATCGAGTCGAGGGAGCGCGGGATCGCGAGGGCCACCGTGGTCTCGGGTCCGATGCCGCGTGCGGCGAGCACGCCCGCGAGCTCCCGGCTGCGGTCGCGGAGCCGCTCGAAGGTCATGGTCCGGCCGTGGGCGACGAGCGCGACCCGCCGCGGATCGCGGTCGGCCGCCCGGTCGAACCGGTCGACCACGGTTTCCGTACCGACCTCCGTGCGTGCGGCGGGCACCGGCTCGGGGCCCGCGCCCGGCAGCGCGCCCACCGGCCCGGTGCTGCGAGCCAGGTTCCCGAGTACCTCCAGGTAGTCATCGAGGAGCTGACGGGCTGCCCCGGTGTCGTGGTCGCGGTACTCCAGCTTGACCGTGAGCCGGTCGCCGGGGGTGACGACCCAGGTGAACGGATAGTGCGTGGAGTCGTCGGCCCGGACCGCGGTGATGCCGTGCCGGGTGTTCATCTCGGCGAACGCGTCCATGTCCAGGAAGTTCTGGAGCACGAACAGGTTGTCGAACAGGGTGTCGTGGCCGCCGGCCCGCTGGATCTCGCCGAGTCCGAGGTGCTCGTGCTCCATCGCCTCGACCCGGGCCGCCTGTACGGCCGTCAGGTAGTCCCGGACGGTGTCGTCCGGCCGGGCCCTGGTCCACATGGGCACGGTGTTGAGCAGTACGCCGACGACCTCGGAGAGGTCCTCGCCCTCGCGGCCGGAGACGGTCACGCCGAACACGGCGTCGGCGCGGCCGGTGCGGGCGCCGAGCAGGAGCCCGAACGCGCCGGTCAGCACCGAGTTGAGGGTGACGCCGTACGTCCGGGCGACGTCCCGCAGCAGCTGCGACGCTTCGGCGGAGAGGGTGTGCACGAGGGTGCGCGGCAGGTCGTCGACCAGGGCCGGCGCCGGTCCGGCGAGCAGCGTCGGCCCGGGGAGACCGGCCAGGTGCTGCGCCCAGAAGCGTTCCGAGACGGCCGGGTCCCTGGCGTCGAGCGCCCGGGCGTACTCCTCGAAGCCGGGCGTGGCCGGGGCCGGGGGCGTCAACTCGCCCGCGACGGCGGCCTCGTAGGCGTCGAACAGGTCCCGCAGCACGATCTCGCGGGACCAGCCGTCCCACAGCAGCAGGTGGTAGCTGAGCAGCAGGCCGTCGCAGTCGCCGGGCAGCCGTACCACGGTCACGCGGATCAGCGGCGGCTCACCCGGGTCGAATCCGGTGTCGCGGTCGCGGGCGAGCAGGGCCTCGACCTCCGCCTCCGTCGCGAGGCCGACCGTACGGACGCCGACCCGCCGGCCCGCGCCCAGGACCTGGACCGCCTTGCCCTCGTCGTCGGTGGTGAAGCCGGCGCCCACGACCGGGTGCCGGGCGATCACCCAGGCCATCGCCTCGGCCAGCGCGTCGGTGTCCAGGCGCCGGTCGAAGGTGAACCAGCTCTGCGCGACGTAGTGTCCGGCCGGGCCCGCCAGCTGCGCCTGGAAGAACAGGCCGCGCTGGAGCGGGGTGACCGGCGCCGTGCGCTCGGCGGTCGTGGAGGCGGCCGCGATGTGTTCCAGGGCGGCGCGCCAGTGCTCGGTGATCTCGTCGGGTATGCCCTCGGCGAGGGTGAAGACGGCGTGCAGACTTCCGGTGGCCGCGTCGGTCCAGGCGTTTACCTCGACGGCGTACGGGCTGCCCTCGTCGGCGCCGGAGAGGTGGAGGGCCTGCGATTCGCCGCCCCGGCCGAGGTAGTTGAACAGCACCTGTGGGCGGGCGGTGAGCAGCGGGGCCGTCTGCGGGTTGAGGTACCGCAGCCCGCCGTACGCGACGTGCGCGCGCTCGTCCGGCTGGCGTTCGGCGACTTCGCGGGCCGCGGCGACGGGGTCGGTGTGCGCCGTGAGGCGCACCGGGGCGATGGCGGTGAACCAGCCGACCGTACGGGTGTAGTCGTGGTGTGCCGATGCCGGGACCCGGCCGTGCCGTTCCAGCTCGATCGCCAGATCGGTGGGCGAGGGCTGGACGCGGGTGAGTGCGGTGCGCAGCGCGCCGCACAGGAGCTCGGTGAGGCCGACGCCGAGTGCGGCGGGCGCGGTGCGTGTCACCTGATCGCTGGTCTCGGGCGGGAGGACGACCGTGGTCTCGCGCGGCCGCTCGGCCACGGGCAGCAGCGGGGGTGCCTGGAGGGTGGTGATCCAGTGCCCGAGGCCGTCGGTCTCGTGGGCCGACCGGTCGGCCAGTGCCTGCGCGTACTCGGCGTAGGAGGTGGTCGGAGGCGCGAGCGGGTTCCCGCGCAGGGCGGTGGCGATGTCGTCCAGCAGGATCAGCCAGGAGACGGCGTCGACGGCGAGGTGGTGCACGGTGACCACGAGGGTCCGGGTCTCCTCCAGCCAGGAGAACGCGATGACGTCCCCGGCTTCGGGGTCGAGCCGTCCGGCGGCTTCGTCCGCAGCGGCCGTCGCGTCGGGCGCGTCGCTGCGTACGACGGTGACCGCGCGGGCGGGTTCGGTCCGCAGGGCCCACACCCCGTGCTCGGTGCGCAGCCGCAGCCGCAGGGCCGGGTGTGCGGCGACGACGGCGTTCGCGGCGCGCTCGGCGTCGGCGAGGCCGGTTCCCTCGGCCGCGACCACGGTCCGGGCCTGGGCGAACCGGGCGAGGGAGCCGCCGAGTTCGCGCCGGCGCAGGATGATCGGGGTCGGGGTCAGCGGGCCGTCCTCGCGGGGTGCGGGTACGGGTGCGCCGGGCGCCGCGGGGTGCGGGGTGCTCGTCGCCAGGTGCTCGGCGAGCGCGCGCGGGGTCCTGAGCAGGAACACGTCCCGGGGGGTGATCGCGAGGTCCAGGGCCCTGGCCCGGTTGACGACGGTGATGGCGAGGATGCTGTCGCCGCCGGCCCGGAAGAAGTCGCTGTCGCCGTCGACGGCGGTGCCGGGCAGGGTCTCGGTGAAGATGCCGACCAGTGCGGTGAGCGCGGATCCGGTCGCGGAGCCGCTCGCGGCGGCCGGTACGTCGTGCGGTGCGTCGTGCGGTGCACCGTGCGACGCGGCGCGTGCGGTCAGGGCCTTGCGGTCCAGTTTGCCGTTGACCGTCAGCGGCAGGGCGTCGACCGGCAGGACCAGGCCGGGCACCATGTGGACGGGCAGCTTCGAGACCAGCAGGCCGGCGAGGTCGCCTGGCACCCGGCCCACGACGTGCGCGACCAGGTGGTCCGCGCTGTCGGCCACGGTGACGGCCACGTCGACCACACCGTCGAGTTCCCGGATCGCGGACTCCACCTCACCGAGTTCGATGCGGAAGCCCTTGAGCTGCACCTGGTCGTCGGCGCGGCCGGTGAACTCCAGCTCGCCGTCGAGCGTCCGGCGGGCGAGGTCGCCCGTGTGGTACATCCGGGAGCCGTCGCCCGCGAACGGGTCCGCGACGAACCGGCCCGCGGTGAGGGACGGGCGGCCCAGGTAGCCAAGGGAGACCTGGTCGCCGGCGACGTAGATGGCGCCCACCCGGCCCGGCGGGACCGGTCGGAGCCGGTCGTCGAGCAGGTAGGTGACCAGTCCGGGGATCGGGCCGCCGATCGGGCTGACGTCGTCGCCGGGGCGGAAGTCCTCGTCGGTCAGGACCCGGTGCGTGACGTGCACGGTGGTCTCGGTGATGCCGTACATGTTGACCAGCTCGGGCGAGGCCGTCCCGTGCCGCTCGACCCAGCCGCGCAGCCGCCCGGGATCCAGTGCCTCGCCCCCGAAGATGATCCGGCGCAGGGTGGTGGCGGGCTCGTCGGCGTGCCGGTCGGCCTCGATGAACTGGTAGAAGGCCGACGGGGTCTGGTTGAGGACGGTCACCCGGCGCTCGCGCACCAGGCGGTGGAAGTCGACGGGTGAGCGGGTCAGTGCGTACTCCGGCACGAGCAGCTCGGAGCCGTGTGCCAGCGCGCCCCACAGCTCCCACACGGCGAAGTCGAAGGAGTAGGAGTGGAACTGGACCCACACGTCGTGCGGGCCGAAGTCCATGTCGGGCCGCGTGTTCGCGAGCAGGGTCACCACGCTGGAGTGCGGGACGACGACGCCCTTGGGCCTGCCGGTCGACCCGGACGTGTAGATCACGTACGCGGGATCGTGCCAGTCCGCCTCGGGCCCGGCGGCATCCCGGGTGGCCTGGGCGTCCTGGGTGGCCTGGGCGTCCCGGGTGGCCTGGGCGTCCTGCGGCGGCCTCTCCCCCTGTACGAGCACACGGGCCGGTACGCCCGCCCGGGCCAGCAGCCGCGTGAAGCGGTCCCGGTGCTCCGGGTCCACGAGCACGACCTGCGGAGCCGCGTCGGCGAGGACGTACTCCAGGCGTCCGTCCGGGTACGCGAGGTCCAGCGGTACGTACGCGCCGCCCGCCGTGACGACGGCGACGAGGGCGACGACCTGTTCGAGGGAGCGCGGGACGGCGACGGCGACCCGTTCGCCCGGCTGGACCCCGGCGGCGCGCAGGACCGAGGCCAGCTCGTCCTTCGCGTAGGCCAGTTCGCCGTAGGTGAGTGACCGGCTGCCGCCGTCGAGGGCGCACTGGGTGACGGCGGTGGCGGCCGGATCGCGGCGCGCGGCGGCGTCGAAGAGTGCGCCCAGCGTCGTCGGGGTGATCCGTGCGGGGGGCCGGGTGCCGGTGGGAGCCAGGTCGTCGACGAGGTCCTCCGGCCGGGTGAGCAGGCCGGTGAGGGTGCGGGTGAAGGTGTGCAGGACCGTCCGGGCGGTCGGCTCCCGCACCAGAGCGCCGTCGTAGATCAGGTTGAAGCGGGGGCGGCCGTCGAGCGCGCGCTCCACCACGAGGGTCAGCGGGTAGTGCGGCGCGCCCTCGTTCACGATGTCGCTGATGACGAGCGTGTCCCCGGGGCCGCGCAGGCCCGCCACATCGGTCGCCACGTCGAACACCACCAGGGTGTCGAAGAGCGGGCCGGCTCCGCTCAGGCGGCTGATGCGCGCCAGGGAGACGTGCTGGTGCGCCAGCACCGCGCTCTGGTGGTCCCGTACCGAGGCGAGCAGGTCGTGCGCCGTGGTGGTGGCGGCCCACCGGGCGCGCACGGGGACCGTGTTGATGAACAGGCCCACCATGTCCCCGATGCCGGGCACGTCGGCGTCGCGCCCGGACACCGTGGAGCCGAAGACGACGTCCCTGCCCTGGAGGAGGCCGCCGAGCGTCGCCGCCCAGGCGCTGTGCACGGCCACGCTGAGCGGCACACCGGCGGACCGGGCGGCCTCGTCGATGTCCCCCTCCGGCGAGGTGGCGGTGTCGGCGAACCGGTCGGACGGCGTGTGCCCCTCGGCGACGAGCGAGGGGCCGGGGAGCCCGGCCAGTTGTTCGCGCCACACCCGGTCGCTCTCGTCCTCGTCGCGTTCGGCGAGCCAGCGCACGTAGTCGGTGAAGCCGCCGAGCGGGTGCACGGTCCCCGGCGCGTGGTACTCGGTCAGCAGCGCGCGGAGCATCGGCGGCACCGACCAGCCGTCGGCGATGATGTGGTGCACGGTCTGCACCAGGACGCTGCGGGCGGGACCCGTGCGGATCAGTGTGTACCGCATCAGCGGGCCGCTCGCCAGGTCGAACCCGGCGCGGCGATCGCGCTCGGCGTGCTCGCGGATCTCCTCGTCGGTGATGCCGGGGCGGTCCAGGGTGGTGAACGGGGCCTGGACCCCGCCCTCCAGCACGGAGACCACGCGGCCGTCGGCGAGGGCCGTGAACCGTGCGGCCAGGTTGGGGAAGAGCGTGAGCAGGCGGGTGGCCGCCGCCGCGAGCCGGTCGGCGTCCACCTCTCCGTCCAGGGTCAGGAGCTGCTGCTCGACGTAGCTGCCCGCGGAGTCGTCGTCGAAGACCGAGTGGAAGTAGAGGCCCTCCTGGAGCGGGGTCAGCGGCAGGACGTCCCGCAGCGCCGGGCCGTCCAGCTCGTCGACGTCGGCCTGGGTGAGCGCCGGCATGCCGAAGTCGCTGGGCGAGTGGCCGCCCAGACCGAGTGCGGCCAGGTCGAGTGCGGCCAGTCCGGCCAGGGCCTCGCGGAAGTACCCGCCGATGGTCTCGATGTCCTGGTCGGTGAGCAGCCCGTCGGGCCAGGAGAGGGTGGTGACCAGTTCGTACGCGCCGCCGGCCGAGGCGGGTTCGGCGATCGCGTTGAACTCCAGGGCGCGCGGCAGCCGCATCCTGGGGTCGCGCCTCTCGCCCAACTGGCCGGTGGTGTCGGTGAGTTCCCAGTCGCCGGAGGATCCCGCGTCGAAGCGGCCCAGGTAGTTGAACAACACCTGGGGTGCGGGTGCGTCGAACGCGGTGTCGGCCAGGTAGCGCAGGGCGCCGTAGGAGACGCCGTTGCCCGGCACCCGGGCGAGGTCCTCCTTGACCGCCTTGAGTGCGGCGACCAGGTAGGCGGGGGACGTGGGGTCGGTGGCCGCGCCGGGGTCGACGGTCACCGGGAACAGGGTGGTGAACCAGCCCACGGTCCGTGACAGCTCCGGCTCGAAGCCGGCGGAGTCCGCCACGTGGCGTCCTTCGCGGCCGTGTCCCTCCAGTTCGATGTGCGCGAACGTCTGGTCCTGGCCGAGGTCGCGGCGCCACCGGGCGAGGGTGACGGCGAGCGCGGTCAGCAGCACGTCGTTGACGCCCGCGTGGAACCGGGCGGGGACCTCGCCCAGCAGCGCGGCGGTGATGCCGGGGCCGGCCGAGAGGGTCGTCGTGCGTTCCCGGGCGACGGTGTCGGCCGCGGACAGCGCGCGCCTGCCCAGCGGCGCGTCGGCCCCCGGCAGGGCGCGCCGGAAGTGGGCGAGGTCGGCGTCGAACCCCGCGCGCCCCAGCAGCTGCGTCCAGCGCCGGAACGACGTGCCCACCGGGGGCAGGTCGATCGGCGCGCCCGAGACGTACCAGCGCCACGCCGTGGAGAGGTCCTCCATCAGGATCCGCCAGGACACGCCGTCGATCACCACGTGGTGGGCGACGAGGACCAGCTGGCGTGCCTCGCGGCGCCAGACGGCGCGCAGCATCACGCCGCCGTCCGGGTCCAGCCCGTCGGTGGCGAGCGCGACGCACTCGTCGAGCGGGCGGTCGCTCTCCTGCCATCGCGCTGCGGCCCGGTCCGCCTCCGGGATCTCGAAGCTCCAGCGCTCGCCCCGCACCAGCCTGGCGCGCAGCATGTCGTGCCGTGCGACCACGGCGGTGAGGACGGCGTCGAGCGCGTCGGCCGTCAGGTTCGCCGGAGTGTTCAGCACCACCGACTGCACGAAACCGTCGATGGCGTCCGTGGTCGCGCCGAGCCACTGCACGATCGGCGATCCCACGACCGTGCCGATGGCGACATCGCCGTGGTCCACGGCGGCGGCCTCGCGGTCCGCGACCGCCGCCAGCGCGCCCACGACGCTGTGGGTGAAGATCTGGCGGGCCGTGACGTGGAGACCCGCCTCGCGCAGGCCGCTCAGCAGGGAGATCGCCAGGATGCTGTCTCCGCCGAGCTGGAAGAAGTCCTGGTCGACGCCGACGGCGTCACGCCGCAGCACCGCCGCGACCGCCGCGCACACCAGGCGCTCGTTCTCGGTGACGGGCGGGGCGAGCGCGCCCGCGCCGGTCGCCGGCTCCGGCAGCGCGGCCCGGTCGAGCTTGCCGTTCGCGGTGAGCGGGAACTCCTTCATCACGACGATGTGGGCGGGCACCATGTACTCCACCATGTGCCCGGTGGCCCACTCCCTGACCTCGTCGGGGCGCAGGTCCTCGCTCCCGGTGGCGGGGATCACGTAGCCCACGAGGTAGGTGCCGCCGGCCGTGTTCTTCTTCGCGACGACGCAGGTGTGGCGTACCGCGGGGTGCTCGGCGAGGCCGACCTCGACGTCCTCGATCTCCAGCCGCATACCGCGGATCTTGATCTGGTTGTCGGCGCGGCCGAGGAAGTCCAGGGATCCGTCGGGGGCGAAGCGGGCGAGGTCACCGGTGCGGTACAGCCGGGATCCGTCCGTGGCGAAGGGGTTCGCGACGAACCGGGAGGCCGTCAGGCCGGGGGCGCCGACGTATCCGCGCCCGAGCAGGAACCCTCCGACGTACAGCTCGCCGCCGACCCCGACCGGGACCGGGCGCAGTTCGTCGTCCAGGACGTACAGCTGGGTGTTGGGGTTGGCCTTGCCGATCGATGTCGACAGACGTTCCGCGGCGCCCCGGTAGATGACGTGCGAGACGCCGATCGTCGTCTCGGCCGGGCCGTAGCCGTGGTACATGGGTATGTCGAGCCGGGTGCGGAAGCGCTCGTACAGCTCCGGGGTCAGCACCTCGCCGCCGCACCACACGTGCCGCAGGCTGTCGAGGCGTCCGGAGTCGCCCGCGATCTCCAGCAGTACGTCCAGCATGGACGACACGAGGTAGGTGAAGGTGACGCGCTGCTCGGCGATCACGCTCAGCAGGTGGTGCGGGTCGCGTTCGCCGCCGGGGCGCAGGACCACCAGCCGGCCTCCGCACACCAGCGGCAGGAAGATCTCGTTGATGGAGATGTCGAAGGACAGCGGCGCCTTGAACAGCGACGCGTCGTCGTGGCCGAAGCCCAGGATCTCCTCGACCTGCCACAGCAGGCGCTCGCTGATGGCCTCGTGGCGGATCATCGCGCCCTTGGGCCGGCCGGTCGAACCGGAGGTGAAGATCACATAGGCCAGGGCTTCGCCGGGGACCGTGACCCCGGTCCCCTCGCCGGGGTAGGAGCCGAACCGCCAGTCGCCGAGGTCGACGGGCACGGCTTCCGGTTCGTCCGGGGCGTGTTCGCCCGAGTCGTTGAGCTGCAGGACGACGCGGGCGTCGGCGATGACGACGGAGCGCCGCGCGGCGGGCCACCGGGGGTCGAGCGGTACGAACGCGGCTCCCGCCTGGAGCACGCCGAGCAGGCCGATCACCATGGCGGCGGAGCGGTCGAGGGAGATGGCGACGACCTGTTCGGCGGTGAGTCCGCGTTCGATCAGGTGGTGGGCCAGCTGGCCGGAGAGCTCGGCCGCCTGACGGTAGGTCAGCGAGCGGTGCTCGTCGACGACGGCGACGGCGTCCGGCCGCAGGCGCGCCTGCTCGCGGAACATCTCGACGACGGTCGGGCGGATCCGGTCCGCCCCGGTGTCGTTCCACTCGGCCAGGGTCGCGAGCCGCTGCGCGACACCGGAGGGGCCGATGGTGGAGAGGGGCCGGTCCGGGAAGTCGGCCAGGTCGTCCAGGGCGAGCTGCGCGTCGGCCGGCAGGACGCCCTCCGGGAGGGTGATGGTCCGGCCGGCCGGGCCGTCCGGACCGTCCGTCCCGACCTCCCAGCCGGCCGTTCCCGCACCGCCGTTGTCCGCCCAGCCGAGGACGTCGGCGAAGAGGGTGCCGGGGGTGAGTTCCAGGCCGTCGGGGCTCTGCCCCGTAGCCCAGTAGGCCAGTCCGATGGCGCACGCCCGGGCGACGGTCGTGTCGCTGTAGTCGCCGGAGCGCCGGCGCACGTCGGCCAGGCGGGTGGGAGAAAGCAGCACGAGACGAGCGGTCGATTCCGTCATCGAAGGCTCAACGCCCCTTCCAGATCGATATGTTGACCCAACCGAAAAAAGGGCTGCCTAGCTGCCTTCGCGCCAGGCCCGCCACAGTCGTGCGTAGCGGCCGCCCAGGGCCACCAACTCCTCATGCGTCCCCTGCTCCACGACGCGTCCCGCGTCCAGTACGGCGATCCGGTCCGCCGCCATGGCCTGGGTCAGCCGGTGTGCCACGAACAGCGTGGTCCGGCCCGCGCACGCGGCGCGCACGGCCCGTTCCAGCTCGGCCGCGCCCTCGCTGCCCGCCTCCGCCGTGGACTCGTCGAGCACCACGACGGGGGTGCGGCCCAGCACCAGCCGGGCCAGGGCGATGTGGGCGACCTTGGTGACGTCGAGGCGTTCGCCGCCCTCGCCGACCAGGGTGTTCAGACCGTCGGGCAGCGCGTCGACCCATCCGTCGGCGCCGACCGTGCGCAGGGCGTCCGTCAGCTGGGCGTCGGTCGCCTCCGGTGCGGCCAGGCGCAGGTCCTCGGAGAGCGGTCCGGAGAAGACGTGTGTCTCCTGCGTGAGGATGCTGACCAGGGCCCGCGCCCCGGCCTCGTCGAGACCGGCGAGGTCGGTGGACCCTATGCGCACGGACCCGGTCTGCGGGGTGCCGATGCCCGCGATCAGCGCGGCCAGGGTGGATTTGCCCGCGCCCGTCGCCCCGACGAGGGCGAGCGAGGTGCCGGCCGGGATCGTCAGGTCGACGTCCCGGACGACCGGCTCCTCCGAGTCGGGGTAGCGGAACGTCAGCCCCGCCACCTCGACGGCCAGCGGGTGCGGCCCGTCCACCGCCCCCGCCACGGCGAGGGCGCCCACCAGCCGGTCCTCCGCTTCCTCCTCCAGCACTCCGACCAGGCGGGTCAGGCTCGCGCCCGACTTCTGCGCCTCGTCGAAGGTGAACATGATGGAACCCAGCGGGGTGAAGAGCCGGTGGAACAGCAGCGGGGCCGCGGAGACCTCGCCGAGGCTGGCGGCGTCGGCCTCCAGCAGGGCGTACCCCACCACGATGATCAGGACCAGCCCGATGAACTCGGCGCGGTTCTCCCTGCCGACGAACCGGCCGAAGAGCCGGAACACCTCGATGCCGAGGTCGCGTACCCGCCACGACTCATGGGTGACCTTCTCGCGGACGGCCCCTTCGAGGCGGTACGCCCGGACCGTGTCTATCCCGTTCAGTCCGCTGATCAGGGCCTGCGCACGGTCGGCCTGGGCCGCCCGCTGCCTCTGGTAGAGCGGGGCGGAGCGGGGCAGGTACCAGCGCAGGGCCAGCCCGTACGCGGGCAGCGCGCAGGCACCGGCCAGACCGAGCCGCCAGTCCAGGCCGAACATGCCGATCGTGGCGATGACGACCAGCACCCCCGCCGAGAACACGGTGGGCACGGCCGTCCTGATGCCTTTGGACAGTACGGCCACGTCGTCGCCGACCCGGGAGAGCACGTCCCCCCGGCCGACCTGCTCGATCCGGGCGCTCGGCATCCCGAGCACCGCCCGGACGGCGCCTTCGCGGAGCCGGGCGAGCAGGTCCGCGCCGAGGCGCCCGATGAGGTAGGTCGACAGGGCGGTGGCCGCCGCGCCGAGCAGCGCGGCGGCCACCATCAACACCCCGGTCGTGACCAGGATCGAGCGCGGTCCGCCCGCGACCACCCCGTCGACGACCCGGCCGAGCAGGAGCAGCGGGAGCACCTGGAGGGCCGCCCCCGCCACCGTGGTGAACACGGTGGCGGAGGTCAGCCACGGCACCTCGCGGCAGTGCGCCGTGACCCAGCGGGTGGCCTCGCGTCCGGTCGTCGTGCGCAGGGTCGACGGGGCGACGCGCGTGGCGGTGAGGCTCACACCTGACCGGCCGACTTGACGAGTTCGTCGATGGCGTACGGCAGCGAGAGCAGGGTGCCCTGGGACATGGCCGCGCCGACGGCCGGGCCCTCGCTGTCGAGGAGGTAGGAGACCTTGCCGTTCTTGACCGCGTTCAGGTTGGTGAACAGCTGGAACTTCTTCAGCGCCTCCTGGTCCGCCTTGTCGGCGATGACGAAGATGCGGTCGACGTCGACGAGGTCCATGCGCTCCGGGGAGAGCGTGGTGTAGAACTTGCCGTCCGCGATCTTGTCGATCTCGGCCTGGCCCTTGTAGCCGATGCCCGTCACCAGCCGGCCGCGCACGTCGGTGGTGGTGAAGGGGGCCACCGAGTCCTTGTACCAGGACAGGGGGACGGCGGTCTGGTTCGCGAACTCGGGGTGCGCCTTCTTGGCCGTGTCGAGCTTGTCCTGGATGCCCTTCACCAGCTCGGTGCCCTTGGCCTCCTGGCCGAGCGCCTTGGCGATGTGGACGGCGTTGTCCTGCCAGGAAGCGCTGAACGGCTCCTTCTCGGCCTTGGTGCGGCCCACCGTCGGGGCGATCTTGGTGAGCTTCTCGTAGGCGGCCTGGTCGATCTCGGAGTACACGGCGATGATCAGGTCCGGCCGCAGGGCCGCGATCTTCTCGTAGTTCGGGCCGGCGTCACCGTTGTTCATGATGACCTCGGGACGGGCGTCGCCCCACTTCTCCTTCACCCACGGCCACTGGGTGTTGATGTCGGGGGAGGTGCCCGGCGGGTTCGGATACTGGTCGACCATGCCGACCGGCTTGATGCCGAACGCGAGGATGGCCTGGTCGTCGGTGTACCCGACCGAGACGACCCGCTTGGGGGCCTTCTCGACCTTGGTCGATCCGAAGGCGTGCTCCACGGTGACCGGGAAGGTGCCCCCGGCGGCCGGGGCGTTGTCGCTCTTCTTGTCGGCCTGGTCCGCCGAATCGGAACCGCATCCGGCCAGGAGGCCGACGCCGAGGGCCGCGGCGGAGGCTCCCGCCGCCAACCGCCGCCAGGGCTTCATACGTGTCGTTCGATGGAAAAGCATCCGAAATCCCTTGCTTTCGTGCCGTCCATTGCAGTTCCGCCCGAGGGCAGCCAAACCCTACCGCGCCCAAGTGAGGCTAGCCTAGCCTTACTTGCGGCGTAACTTTGTTTGATCTATGAGGTCACGTGGGTGCGCCCGATGGGGACGATGAGCGGCCGGTCCCCCACCGGGTCGTCGATCACCTTGGCGCGCAGCCCGAAGGCCTCGTACAACAGCTCGGCGGTGATCACGTCACGGGGGTGGCCCTGCGCGAGGATCGAACCGGCCTTCATCACGATGAGGTTGTCGCTGTAGCGGGTGGCCAGATTGAGGTCGTGCAGCACCAGGACCACGGTGCATCCCGACTCGTGCAGGTCGTCCACGAGGTCGAGCACGTCGATCGCGTGCGCCAGGTCCAGATAGGTGGTCGGCTCGTCCAGGAGCAGCAGATCGGTGCCCTGAGCCAGCGTCATCGAGATCCAGACCCGCTGCCGCTGCCCGCCGGACAGGGCGTCGACCGGGCGGTCGGCCAGGTCGGACACCCCGGTCATGGCCAGGGCCCGCGCCACGACGTCGGCGTCGTCGGAGGACCACTGCCGCAGCCAGCTCTGGTGCGGATGGCGGCCCCTGGCGACGAGGTCGGCCACCGTGAGCCCTTCCGGCGCCACCGGAGCCTGCGGCAGCAGGCCGAGCTTCTTGGCCACGTCCCGGGTCCTGAGCCGGCCGATGTCCTCGCCGTCCAGCACGACCGATCCGCTGGTCGGTTTGAGCAGCCGGGACAGGGTCCGCAACAGGGTCGACTTCCCGCACCCGTTGGAGCCGATGATCGTGGTGATCACCCGCGGCGGGATCGCCACGTGGAGGTCGTCGATGACGACCCGGCCGCCGTACCCGACGGTGACCCCCCTGGCCGCCAGCCGTGCGGCCCCGGCCCCGTCGGACTCGATCCCGGCGATCTGCGATACGGCCACAACTCCCCCTGAAGTAGGCATGCCTGAAGGGTCTGAAGGTCTGATGTCCGCGAGGACGCGGGGACGCGGGGACGCGGGGACGCGGGGACGCCGGCTAGCGGAGGTTGGCCCGTACCAGCAGATGGATGAGGAAGGGACCGCCGATCACGGCGGTCACCACGCCGACCGGAAGGGTGATCGGCAGTGCCGTACGGGCGACCAGGTCCGCGCCGATCAGCAGCAGGGCTCCGACCAGCCCGGAGGCCGCCATCGGTGGTGTCGGGCACTTCGCCAGCCGCATCGCCACCTGGGGCGCCACCAGCGCGACGAACGGGACCGGGCCGGCCGCGCTCACGGCCACGCCGGCCAGCAGCACCGCGCACAGCAGCAGGACCGCCCGCACCCTCGTGTACCGGACGCCCAGGCCCGCTGCCACGTCGTCGCCTAGGTGCAGCGGCTTGAACTGGAAGGCGACCACCGTCACGACGGCCATCAGGGCGAGGGTGCACCACAGCGCCACACCCACGTCGTCCCACGACCGGTTGTCCAGCGAGCCGACCAGCCAGGCCTGGGCCCGGGCCACGTCCCTGATGTCCGCCGTGACCAGCAGCCAGGTCGTGACCGCCTCCATCACGGCGCTCACCGAGATGCCGATGAGGATGAGCCGGAAGCCGTCGATCCCGCGCCGCCACGCCAGGAAGTACACGAGGAGGCCCGTACCGAGGCCGCCCGCGAGCGCCGCCCCGGACAGGCCCACGGAGTCGACGACCGCCGTGGCGGTCCCGCCGGACACCGTCACCAGGAACACCGCGACCGCGCCGGCGCCCCCGGTGATCCCCAGGATGTCCGGGCTGGCCAGCGGGTTGCGCGCGATCGACTGGGTGATCGCCCCGGACACGCCGAGCGCGACGCCCACGACGAGCCCGGCCAGGGCGCGCGGCATCCGCAGGTCCATGATCACGAACTTGTCGACCTGCTCGCCCCCGCCCACGACCGTGGCCATCACCCGCGACAGGCCGATGGGGAAGTCCCCCACGCCGATGGACACGCAGAACACCAGGAAGGCCGCCGCCGCCAGCAGCAGCGTGACGCACACGACCCACGGCCGCCACACGAACGAGACGGGGCCGAGCCGCACGCCCGGCGTCACCGGCGCCAATGCCTTCACCTCGGTTCCGGTCATGCGCTCTTGAACTTTCCGCGCCACACCAGGGCCGCGAAGAACGGGGCGCCGAGGAGGGCCACGACGACCCCCGCGTCCAGCTCCCCCGGCCGCACCAGCAGGCGCCCCGCCATGTCGCAGACCAGCAGGACGATGGCGCCGAGCAGGCCCGCGTACGGCACCAGCCAACGGTAGTCCGGCCCGGTCAGGTACCGGGCCATGTGGGCCACCATCAGGCCGAGGAAGGCGATGGGGCCGCACGCCGCCGTGGCCGCTCCCGCGAGCAGGGTGATGGCGGCGATGCCGAGGATCCGGCTGAGCACGATGTTCACCCCCAGCCCCCGCGCGACGTCGTCGCCGAGGTTGAGCAGGTTGAGGGCGGGCAGCGTGATCAGCGCGAGCACCAGCCCGACGGCGATGAACGCGATCACCGGCCAGATGACGTCGAACCCGACACCGGCCACGGAGCCCGCGTTCCAGAACCGCAGGGCGTTCAGCGAGGCCTTGTCGGACAGCGCGACCGCCGTGGTCATCGCGGCGAGGAACACCGTCACCCCTTGTCCGGCCAGCGCGAGGGTCAGCGGGTTACCGGCCCCCCGGCCGATGCTCGCCAGTCCGAAGACGACGACGCCGGCGACGGCAGCGCCCAGGAAGGCGAACCAGACGTACTGGAACGGGTTGGCGAACCCGAACAGGGCGATCACCAGCACCACGGCGAAGGAGGCACCGGAGTTCACGCCCAGCAGGCCCGTGTCGGCTATCGGATTGCGCGTGTACCCCTGGATCAGCGCCCCGCCGACCCCCAGGGCCACGCCCGCCACGACCGCGAGCGCCGTACGCGGCACCCGTACGGTCCGCACGATGAGCCGTATCTCGGTGAGCCGCTGGTCGGGGTCCGGCGCCGCCGATAACCCGCGCCACACCTCGGCAGGGGTCAGCGCCCGCGCGCCGACGGCCAACGACACCACCACGGCGGCCACGAGGACCAGCACCAGGGCGACCGAGCCCACGACCCGCCGCCGCCGGGCCTCCGTCACGCCCCTGGGCACGGGGCGTTCCGCTGCAATCGTGCCCATGTCGCTCTACGTCATCCCTTCGATCCACCGCCCGGACGGGTCGGCACGCCGACGCAGCCGCGACCGAAACTTAGGCAAAGCTAAGCTGATTCCATGGCGCGCTGTCGATAGACAAAACGGGCACGCGGGAGTGAGAGGCCGCCAACTCGCCCCCAAATATGTACTGTTGATCGATTAGATTAGCCTAACCTTACTTCAATTGACCCGCGCCGCACAAACGCGCCCCGACCCATGGCCGGGGCGCGCTGCGGTCCGCGAGGAGTCCGGGCCGTCAGGTGTGCAGGCGGCTGTTGGGGCCGTCCTGGTCCCCGGCGCTCTCGTCGTTGAACCAGTAGTCCCCGGCCGCCAGGTACCGGAAGGAATGCGTGCTCTTGCTGGGGAGCTCGACGGTCACGGCGCGCTTGCCGTCCTTCCGGCGGGCCAGGGTGTGGACACCGGGCTGCCAGTCGTTGAAGTCGCCCACCACGCTGACCGGTCCCGGCGGGGTGTCGACGGGCAGGATGAAGGTGACCTCGGTGCGGTCCTTGCGCAGTTTGCGCTCCAGCATGGTGAGCTCCTGACAACGGCAGTGGGGGTGGTACGCCGCCCATAGTCGGCGGCAGACGCACCGGACGCACCCCGGCGCCGCCACTCCCACCGCGGACCCACTACATCGAGTGACCCGCGCGCATGCAATGTCACCCTGCGTGTCGGCTCCCCCGGGATGCCGTCCCCTCCGCCCCTGTCAAGGTACGAATGGCCGGGACTACGGCCTCGTCCCGCCTCCGGGCACGGTGGATGTCGACCTTCCTGCGCAGGAGCAGGAGCGAATCGCCGTCCGTACCGGAGGCATCCATGTTCCGCCGCGCAGGGGCCTTCGTGACCCGTCACCCCCGGCTCGTCCTCGTCGGCGCGCTCGTCTTCCTCGTCCTGTCCGTCTTTCTCGGCATGGATGCGACCGGACGGCTGAAGACGCAGGGATACGACGATCCGCGATCCGAGTCCAGCCGCGCCGCGCACCTGGCCGCCGAGCGCCTGGGCGCCTCCCCGAACCTGGTCCTCGTGGCACAGAGCGGCAGCGGTTCCGTGGACGGCCCTGCCGTCCGCGGCGCGGGCGAGGAGCTGACCGCAAAGCTCGCCGCGCAGCCGCACGTGAGCGCCGTGACCTCGTACTGGACCGGCGGCGCGGCGGAGCTGCGCAGCCGCGACGGCCACGCGGCGATGCTGGTCGCGCACGTGGACGGCGAGGGGGAGGAGCTCGCGGCGCGGGCCGAGCGGCTGCGCGCGGAGCTGGCCACCCCGGCCGGTGCCGGGGAGGCCCTGACCGTGCACGTCGGAGGGAGCGCCCTCATCGACGCCGAGCTCCAGGACATCTCCGAGTCCGACCTGAAGCGGGCCGAGTACGTCGTCCTGCCGGGCACCCTGATCCTGCTGGTCCTGGTGTTCGGCAGTGTGGTCGCCGCGGCCCTGCCCCTGCTGATCGGCGTCCTCGCCATCGCCGGGACGCTGCTGGTCCTGAGCGTTCTCGGCAGTGTCACCGACGTGTCCGTGTTCTCGCTGAACCTCACCACGGCGCTCGGCCTGGGGCTGGGCATCGACTACGGACTGCTGATCGTCTCGCGGTTCCGTGAGGAGCTCGCCGCCGGATTCCTCCCGAGTACCGCCGCCGTACGGACCGTGCGCACCGCCGGCCACACGATCGCCTTCAGCTCCGCGACGGTCTCCGCCGCGCTGGCCACCCTGCTGGTGTTCCCGCCGTACTTCCTGCGCTCCTTCGCCTACGCGGGCATCGCCGTCGTGGCGATCGCGGCGCTGAGCGCCGTGACCGTGCTGCCCGCCCTGCTCGCACTGCTCGGCAAGCGGGTGAACGCCTGGGCCGTGCCGTGGCGCCGCAAGGTCCGGTCCGGCTCCCGGTCCGGATTCTGGGAGGGGCTGGCGCGGATCGTCGTACGCCGCCCGCTGATCGCGGCGCTGCCGGTGATCGGTCTGCTGGTGCTGCTCGCCGCGCCCTTCGCGCACGCCGATTTCGCCACCCCCGACGACCGGGCGCTGCCGTCGGGCGCGTCCAGCCGACAGGCCGGTGACCTGGTGCGCGACCGGTTCGACATGAAGGGCTCCGGCGCGCTGACGGTCGTCACCACGGGCAACGCCTCCCCGCCGGATCGGGTGGAGTACGCCCGCCGGCTGTCCGCGTTCCCGCAGGTCGCCCAGGTCGTGGGACCCGACGGCGGCTTCCGGTACGGGGAGCGGGCAGCGGTCACCGGCTCGGCCGCAGCCGCCGCCCGGCCCGCAGCCGACGGCCCGGTCCAGCTCTCCGCGGTGCCGCTGGTCGACCCCCGGTCGCACGCCGCCCAGCAGCTCGTCCACGACGTCCGTGCGGTCCCCGCCCCCGCGGGCACCGAGGTCCTCGTCGGCGGACCGAGCGCGGTCCTGGTCGACGCCAAGGCCACGGTGGGCGACCGGATCCCGCCGGCGCTCGCGCTGATCTCCGTCACCACCTTCGCGCTGCTGCTGGGCTTCACGCGCAGTCTGCTGCTGCCGCTGAAGGCCGTCGCGCTGAACGCGCTGAGTCTCGCGGCCGTCCTCGGCGCCATGGTGTGGGTCTTCCAGTCGGGTCATCTGCACCAGTTGCTGGGCTTCACGCCGGGGCCCCTCAGTACGACCATGCCGGTCCTGCTGTTCTGCATCGTCTTCGGACTCTCGGTGGACTACGAGGTGTTCGTCCTCGCGCGCATCAAGGAGGCGCACGACGCCGGGCAGGACAACGCCCGCTCGATCGTCACGGGCATGGCCCGCACGGGCGGCATCGTCACCACCGCCGGCGCGCTGCTCGCCTTCACCCTTCTGAGCTTCGGCACCTCGCAGGTGTCCCTGCTGCAGTTCTTCGGGATCGGCGCGGGCCTCGGCGTCCTCCTCGACGCCACGCTCGTACGGGGGGTCCTCGTGCCGGCGCTCATGCGCCTGGCGGGCGGCCTGAACTGGTGGGCGCCGCGTCCCATCCGGCCCAAGGAGCCGCTCCCGGCGTCCCGTCCGCCCCCGGCTCCCGTCCGCAGGTGTCCCACGGCCCGGCCCGCCCTGCGGACCCCGGCCCGCGCGCGCCACTGACCACCGGCCCGTACCCGTACGCGTACCCGTCCCCTCCCCCGTACCCGTCCCCCCTCACGGCAAGGAAGAACTCCCATGACCGACATCGCCATCACCGGACTCGGCTGCCGCTTCCCCGGCGCTCCCGACATCAGCGCCTACTGGAAGCTCCTGCTGAGCGGGGAACGGCAGTTCTCCGCCGTGCCGAAGGAGCGCTGGAACCATGAGACCTTCCACGAACCCGGCAATCCGTCGGCCCCTCATGCCGCGTACACCGACCAGGTCGCCTTCCTGGACGACGTGGACCGCTTCGACGCCCTGCACTACGGCGTACCGCCCGCTCGCGCCCGGGCCATGGACCCGCAGCACCGGCTGCTGCTGGACGTCACCCGCGAGGCCCTCGACGACGCGGGGCTGGGCCGGGGCGACTTCGACCGGGAGAACACCGGGGTCTTCTGCGGCATGTCGGTGTCCGACTACAAGGACCTCATGTCGGCCCCCATCCGGGCCATCGCCCTGGCCGAGGACGCGCGGCAGGCCGCGGCGGACCCCGGCGGCCTCCTCGACGCCGTCAAGGACCACGCGGGATCGCTCGGCACCGTGCAGGCTTTCAGCCTGCCGGGGAGCCTGCTCAACATGGCCCCCGGCACCGTCAGCCGGCACTTCGACCTCGGCGGGCCCAGCTTCACCGTCGACGCCGCCTGCTCCGGCTCGCTCGTCGCCCTGGACCAGGCCATGGCCCAGCTGCGCCAGGGCAGCTGCCGGATCGCCGTCGTCGGTGGCGTGTACCTCAGCCTCACCCCCGACAGCCTGATCGGTTTCTCCACGCTCCGGGCGCTGTCCGCCACCGGGGTCTGCCGCCCCTTCGACGAGGGGGCCGACGGTTTCGTCCTCGGTGAGGGCGCCGGCGCCGTCGTCGTACGGCCGCTCGCCGACGCGCTCGCCGCGGGCGACCGGGTCTACGCGGTGATCAAGGGCATCGGCACGGCCAACGACGGCGCGTCCCCCGGGCCGCTGGCGCCCGCTCCCGAAGGCCAGCTGCGCGCCATGCGCCGGGCGTACGACGACGCGGGGGTCGCCCCGTCCACGGTCGGCTTCCTGGAGGCCCACGGGACCGGTACCGCCACCGGCGACCGCGCCGAGGTCGAGGCGCTGCGCCGACTGCGTACCGAGTACCCCGACGACGACCCCTCGCTGTGCTACGTCGGCGCCGGCAAGGCCCTCATCGGACACTCGCTGTCCGCCGCGGGCATCGCCGGACTGATCAAGACGGCCCTGGTCGTCCACCACCGGACGATCGTTCCGCAGCCGAAGACCGCCCCGCACCCGGGGCTGGGCATCGACGCCGCGGGCCTGCGTCTCGCCGACGCCTCACGGCCCTTTCCGGAGTCTGGCACTCCGATCCGGGCCGCCGTCAGCTCGTTCGGCTTCGGCGGGACGAACGTCCACGTGGTGCTGGAGGAGCGGCCCGCCCCCGACCCTGCCGCCGGCCGTCTTCCGGAACGGAGCACCGGGGACACCGGGGACACGCGGGACACCCTGGACACCGGCCCTCGGCTCGTCCTGCTCTCGGCCGGCAGTGCCGAGCTCCTGGACCAGCACATCGGCGACGTTCTCGACGCACTCGACACGGCGGACCCCGCCCCGCTGGCAGCCGTGGCCCACACCCTGGGCTCCCGCCGGCCGCTGACGGCCCGGCTCGCGATCGTGGCCGACGACACGGAGGCCTTCGTACGGCGGCTGCGCCACGCCCGCGAGCAGCTCGTCGAGGGCGAGCGGGGCGACCTCGGTGACGACGCCTGCGCCGCCGACGCCCCGCTGCCGGCCGAGCGGCGGCGCCTCGCCTTCCTCTTCCCCGGTCAGGGCAGCCAGAAGCCCGGCATGATGCGGGACCTCTACGAGCGGTTCCCCGGCTTCCGGGCGACCGTCGACGGCCTGGGCGCCGCGGCCCGCGAGGCCACCGGCTTCGACATCGGCGACCTGCTGTACGGCGAGGCGGCGACCGCCGGGGGCGACGCCGAGGAGAGCGGGCGCCTGCTCGCCTCCACCGAGGTGTGCCAGCCGCTGCTCGGGACCGTCCAGATCGCCGCCACCCGGCTCCTCGCCGGCTTCGGCATCGCGCCCGACCTGGTCCTCGGCCACAGCGTCGGGGAGTTCGCAGCGGCCGCGGCGGCCGGCGCCCTCACCGACGAGGACACCGTACGGCTGCTGGTGCACCGGGGCGCGACCCTCCGGGAGGCCGAGAGCAGCCTGCGCGGCGGGATGCTCGCCGTGCAGACCGACAAGGAGACCTGCCGTCGGCTGGTGACCGGCATCGACGACGTGTGGCTCGCCTGCTTCAACCAGCCGCGGCAGGTCGTGGTCAGCGGTACGCCGCAAGGTCTCGACGCCATGCGGCAGGCCTGCGCCGAGGCGGGGGTCGTCACGGTGGCGCTCGACGTGTCGAACGCCTTCCACTCGCCGCGGCTCGCCGCCGCCGACGAGAAGATGAGTGCGGACCTCGCCGGCCGCCCCGTCAGCAGCCCCGTCCTGCCGTTCGTCTCGTCCGTGAACGCGGCCGTCTGCAGCGACCCCGAGCGGCTGCGCGAGCTGTGGGCCCGCCACGCGTCCGCGCCGGTCCGGTTCGGCGATGCCGTGCGCACCGCCTATGACCAGGGGGCACGGGTCTTCCTCCAGGTGACCGGCGGCAACTCGCTCCTGACCTCGGTCCGCCGCAACCTCACCGACCACGGCGACGTCCACGTCGTCCCGGTCGCCGGGGTGGCGCCGGACGGCGGCCGGGGCTTCGTCCGGGCCCTCGCCCGGCTCGCGGTCCTGGGTGCCCCGGTCGACCCGCGCGCCCTGGTTCCCCAGGAGGAGCGCCGGCTGCTCGACCTGCCGGTGGCGAAGCTCGCCACGCAGTCGTACTGGGTGCCGCGCCGGCGCGGCGGGACGACGGGCGCCTCCGCCCCCTCCCACCAGCCCCAGGCCCAGGCCCGGCCCCAGGCCCGGCCCGTATCCCCCGAGGAGATCGCGATGAACGGCTCGCCGCTCCACCCGATGGACGAACTGCTCCAGCTGGTCCAGCAGCAGACGGCGCTGCTCGCCCGCCTCGCCGAAACCCTCCCCGGGCCGAACCCGGCCACGGAGGCCGCGCTGCTGGCCCGCCTCGCCGAGACCCTGCCCGAGCGGAACCGGGCCGCGGAGGCCGTCGCCCCGGCGACGGCCGAAACCACCCCGGTGCCCCCGGACGCTCCCACGGCGCCCGCCGCCCCCGCCGTACCCGCCGTACCCGCCGACGAGGAACCGTCGCCGACCGGGGACATCACCACGGTCACGGAGTCCGTGCTCGCGCACGTGGCCCGCGTCAGCGCGTTCCCCGTGGCCCATCTGCGCGATGACCAGCTGCTGATCGACGACCTCGGGTTCGACTCGCTGATGCTGACCGACCTGTTCACCTCCCTCAAGCGGCAGTGGCCGCAGTGGACCCGTGACGAAACGGCCACCGACCGGCCGACCGTCGGAGGGATCGCCGCGATGATCGCGAGCGGCTGCGGCGACGCCGTACCGGCCCCCGTCCCCGAGCAGCGCTGCGGAACCGGCGAAGCCCCGGCGGCGGCGCCCGCAGACCCGCCCGCAGACCCGCCCGTCTCCCTGGCCCCCGGCCCGCCGACGGCCACGGACCCGGCCGCCTCCCCGCTGCCCGAGCAGCACACACGGATCGAGTGCTTCCCGGAGGTCACCGCCCACTCCGAGCGCATCGCCACGCTCTCCGGGCTGGGGCTGGCCAATCCGTACTTCCTCGTCCACGAGGGCGCGCTGACGGACACCACCGTCGTCGACGGCCGGGAGCTCCTCTCCTTCTCCAGCTACAACTACCTGGGCATGGCGACCCACCCGCAGGTGAACGCGGCGGCCCACGAGGCGATAGAGCGCTGCGGCACCTCGGTCTCCGCCAGCCGGCTGCTCTCCGGCAGCCGACCGCTCCACCTGGAACTCGAGAGCGAGATCGCCGACCTGCTCGGGTGCGAAGCGGCGATCACCCTGGCCAACGGCCACGCCACCAACGTCACCGTGATCGGCCACCTCGTCGGACCGGGGGACCTCATCGTCCACGACTCCCTCGCGCACGACAGCATCCTGCAGGGGTGCAGGCTCTCCGGCGCGACCCGGCGGCCCTTCCCCCACAACGACGCCGCCGCCCTTGACGCCCTGCTGACGCAGGTCCGCGACCAGTACCGGCGGGTGCTCGTCGTCGTCGAAGGCGTCTACAGCATGGACGGGGACATCGCCGACCTGCCCGCCCTCGTCGACGTCAAGCGCCGGCACGGCGCGCTGCTGATGATCGACGAGGCGCACAGCATCGGGACGATCGGCCGGACGGGCCGCGGCATCGGTGAGTACTACGGCATCGACCGCTCGGCCGTCGACCTCTGGTCGGGCACGCTGTCGAAGGCGCTGGCGAGCTGCGGCGGCTACGTCGCGGGGAGCCGCCCGGTCGTGGAGTACCTGCGCTACACCGTGCCGGGCTTCGTCTACAGCGCCGGGATGACCCCGGCCGACACCGCGGCCTCTCTGACCGCACTGCGCATGCTGCGTGCAGAGCCGCAGCGGGTGGCACGGCTCTCGGAGAACGCGGCGCTCTTCGTCCACCTCGCGCGCGAGGCGGGCATCAACACCGGGGACAGTCATGACACACCGGTCGTGCCGTGCATCGTCGGGGACTCGCTGAAGACCCTGCAGCTCGCGGAGGCCCTGTTCCAGCAGGGCATCAGCGTCAACCCCATCCTCCATCCGGCCGTACCGGAGGAGCTGGCCCGGCTGCGGTTCTTCATCACGTACGACCACACGCCCGGCCAGATCCGCCAGGCCGTGGCCGCGCTGGCGCGCGAGCTGCTGCTCCTCGACCCGGTCCCGGTCTCGTGACCGCCGCCGTGACCGCCGCCGTGGATGCCGTCTTCCGGCCGATCGTGCCGGGCCGGGTCCACCGATGGGGCGGAGCCCGCCTGATCGTGGCCCGGGCCCACGAGCTCCGCCAGGTGCCGCCGCTCTCACCGTCCGAGCGGCGCGTGCTCCGGGAGCTGCGGGCCTGGCGGCAGGCCGAGTGGACGGCCGGCCGGCTGCTCGCCAAGCGGCTGGTGGGCGAGGTGGTCTCCGCGCCGGCGGACGGCGTGGAGATCCTCCCCCGGGACGACGGCAGCCCCCGCGTCGTCGTCGGCGGCAGCCCGATGCCCGCCCTGTACGTCTCCATCAGCCACACGGCCGGGTACGTCGCCGCGGCTCTCGCGCCGGAACCGGTCGGGGTGGACCTGTGCGAGATCGGCTCGGCCGACGCCGTACGCCGGGTCGCGGACCATTTCCTGTCGCCCGAGGAGCTCTCCCTCGTCGGCAGGGAGCGGCCCGACGCCATGACCGGGGCCTGGGCTCTGAAGGAGGCCGCGGTCAAGGCCGACCGGAGCGCGGTCTTCGGGGCCGCTCCGCGCGGCATCCCGATCCTCGGCCTCCGGCCGCCCCTCCTCGGCGGACGGCGCCGCGCGATGGTCTGGCGGGCGGACGACGCGGCGCTCGCCCTCGTCCTCGCGCACCCGGGTGGCTGAGTGCCCCGCGTGACGGTACTGCGTTGGTGCTCCTTGCCCGGCTGGATCATTCTGGTCAGAGGAGCGCCTGGCCGTGCACGTCCCCCGTGGGACGGCGGCAGCGGAACGAGCGAGGGCGAGATGAGTGGCGATGGAGCAAGTTCCCACCTCTCCTGGTGAGCGGCCCGAGGAGACGGGCGCCTCCCTCGAGTCGGCCTACACGGCCTCGGCGACGATCAACGAGCAGGGCGTCATCACCGAGTGGAGCGAGGGCGCGACCCGGCTGCTCGGCTATGTGCCGTCCGAGGTCGTGGGGCTGCCCGCCGCCCACCGGCTCGCCGATGTCCTCGGTGACGCGGCGCGGCGGGTGCCGTCCGAGCAGGAGCGGTGGAGCGGCACGGTGGCGCTGCGCCACCGGGACGGTCACCGCATGGAGGTGGCCCTGCTCGCGCACCGCTGGACGTCCAGCGGCGGGACCACCAAATGGTTCGTGGTGTCCGCCGTCGGGGGCGCGCGCCGCTCTCCCTGGGACGAACCGATGAAGGAATGGGCGTTCACCCAGTCCCCGTGCTTTCTGGCGGTCTTCGACGCGGACCTGCGCCTGGTGCGGGCGAACGCCGGCATGGAGCGCACGCTCTCCCTGACGGAGGCCGAGATGCGGGGTCTACGGCTGCCGGAGATCGCGCCGGATCCCGTGAGCGACGAGACCGAGCGCCGGATGCGCCTGGCGTTCGACTCCGGTGAGCCGCAGTACATGGAGGCCTTCGTCCACCCGACGGGCGCCGGCGCGGAGCACGGTTGGGCCACCTCGCTGGCGCCGTTGCGGGACCCGGACGGCCGGGTGCGCGCCGTTTGCCTGGCCGCGCACGACCGGAGCGGGGTGGAGAGCGTCCAGCACCAGATGCTCCTGACGGACGAGGTCGACACCGCGCCGATCGGGACCACGCTGGACAGTGTCCGCACCGCGCACGAGCTGGCCGACGCCGCCGTCCCCCGGTTCGCCGATTTCGCGGTCGTCGACCTGCTGGAACCGCTCCCGCGCGGCGACGAGCCGTCCTCGGTCCAGGCTGACGGGCCGGTCACCGTGTGCCGCGCCGCGGCGCGGTCGGTCCTCGACGGAACCCCCGAGTCCGGCGTCGCCGTCGGGGACACGACCAGCTATCCGCCGCTCTCGCCGCCCGTCGAAGCGCTGGTCGCGGGCCACGGCGCCGTGTACGGGGCCGCGGACCCGGACCTCGCCCGGTGGGCGGCTCAGGACCCCGGGGCCGCCTGGATCGGGGAGTACGGGGCCCACTCGATCATGGTGGTGCCGATGCGGGCCGGCGGGGGCACGCTCGGTGTGGCCGTCTTCAGCCGCCACCGGCGCCGGGAGCCCTTCCAGCCGGAGGACCTGCGGGTGGCCGGCGAACTCACGGCCCGGGCGGCGGCCGGGATCCGCAACGCGTACCGGTCGGGCCGGGAACACACGACGACCATGACGCTGCAGCGCAGCCTGCTCCCGCACACGCTGCCCGACCAGGCCGCGCTGGAGATCGCCTCCCGCTACCTGCCCGCGGCCGGCGAGGCCGGGGTGGGCGGCGACTGGTTCGACGTGATCCCGCTGTCGGGCGCCCGGGTGGCGCTGGTCGTGGGGGACGTCGTCGGCCACGGCATCCGGGCCACCGCCACCATGGGGCGGCTGCGCACCGCCGTACGCACCCTGGCCGATGTCGACCTGGGACCCGACGAGCTGCTCACCCACCTCGACGACCTCGTCATCCACCTGTCCGCCGACGAGGGCGACCAGGAGTCCGGCGGGGAGACGGCCGGGGGCATCGGCACCACCTGCCTCTACGTGGTCTACGACCCGGTCATCCGCCGCTGCACGGTCGCCCGGGCCGGCCACCCGCCGCCCGCAGTGGTCTCCCCGGAGGGCTCCGTGTACCTCCTCGACGTCCCGGCCGGTCCCCCGCTGGGCCTGGGCGGTCTGCCCTTCGAGACGCTCGAGGTCGAACTGCCCGAGGGCAGCATCCTCGCCCTGTACACCGACGGTCTGCTGCAGGCCCGCGACCACGACATCGACGAGGCGCTGGACAGCATGTTCGCGGCCCTGGTCCGGCCCGCGGACACGCTGGACGCGGTGTGCGACCGCGTACTGACGGCCATGCTGACGCACCGCCCGGACGACGACGTGGCCCTGCTCGTCGCCCGGACCCGGGGCCTGCACGCCGACCAGGTCGTCGTCTGGGACCTGCCCTCCGACCCCTCCGTGGTCGCCACGGCCCGGCGCCAGACCACCGACCAGCTGACGTCCTGGGGTCTGGACGAGGCCGCCTTCGTCACCGAGCTCCTGGTCAGCGAGCTGGTCACCAATGCGATCCGGTACGGCCAGCCGCCCATCCAGCTGCGGCTGATCCACGAGAAGAACAGCACCCTGATCTGCGAGGTCTCCGACGCGAGCAGTACCGCCCCGCACATGAGGCGGGCCCGGACCTTCGACGAGGGCGGGCGGGGCCTGCTGCTGGTCGCCCAGCTCGCCCAGCGCTGGGGCACCCGGCACGCGGCCATCGGCAAGACCATCTGGGCCGAGCAGTCCCTCAGCGAGTACTGAGGACGCGTACGAGGCCGGGTGATATGCACGGAAATGTTCCCTGTGACGCGCCTGTGACAGTCGACGGACACCTCCATGAAGTCCCGCCGACAAGCTCTTTATCAGGGACAAACACCGACATTCCGGTATACGTCCCCTGCTTCCGAGGACGTGAGCAGTGATGACCAGGCCGCTCCGTCGGAGGAAATCATGAGTCTCACCCTCGTCGCCCCGCAGACCGAAGCCGCCGCCCCCACCCTCGCCCCGCGCGAGCAGGAGGCACTGCGACACATCGCCGCAGGCTGCACCTACCTGCAGACGGCCCGCCAGATGGGGCTCTCCAAGCACACGGTCGACGCCTACCTGCGCCGCATCCGCGCCAAGCTGAACATCAGCACCACGGCCGAGATGACCCGCCTGGCCATCTCCATGGGGCTGTGACAGCCGCAGGAACCGCGCACGGATCGCGCAGGAACGACGTACGAAGGAATGCGGAAACGCCCGTGACGGGCGAGGCGGTCTACGGACCGCCGCCGGGCAGGCCGTAGAAGACCGGCCGGGCCCAGACCGGGGGCTCCCTCGGGGGCACGGAGTCCCCCGGGACACCGGGGGGACGGGAATCCTCCCGCGACGGCGGATCGGCGTAACGGCCGGTGCCGCCTCCCGTGGCGTCGCGCAGAGCGGCCACGAATTCGAGGCAGGACCCGTAGCGGTCCTCGGGAAGCTTCGACAGAGCCTTGGTCAGTACGTCGGCGGCGGCGGGAGCGATTCCCGGCCGCCGTTCCGTCAGTGGGGGCGGGGGGTCGTACTGGTGCGCCCACAACAGCGCCGCATCCTCCTCGCGCTGGAAGGGCGGCCCGCCGGCGAGGGTTTCGTAGACGACGCACGCCAGACTGTAGAGATCGCACCTGCCGTCCACCGGCCTGCCCGAGATCTGTTCCGGCGCCATGTAGTCGAGCGTGCCGACGAACTCGCCGTCCGTGGTGAACCCGGTCAGCGCCAGCGACTTCTTCGTCAGCCCGAAGTCCGTGAGGTAGATGTGCTCGGGGTGCTCGCTGTCGGTGCCCGCGGCGACCAGGATGTTGCCGGGCTTGACGTCCCGGTGCACGAGATCGTGGTCATGGGCCGCGTCGAGCGCCGATGCCACCTGGGCGGCGATGCGCAGGGCGGTCGCCACGGGCAGCGGGCCCTCGCGGTCCAGCAGCGCGCGCAGGTCCAGGCCGGAGACGTAGCGCATGGCGATGTAGAGGACGCCGTCGGTCTCACCGGCTTCGAAGATGGGCACGATGTGCGGGTGGTCGATCGACGCGGCCACCCGCGATTCGTGCGTGAAGCGGCGCCGGAAGGTCTCGTCGCGGGCGCGCTCGGGGGCGATCAGTTTGAGCGCGACCGTACGGTCCAGGCGCAGGTCCTTCGCGCAGTAGACGACGGCCATGCCACCGCGGCCGATCATGCGCTCCACCCGGTAGCCCGCGATCCGCTTGCCGATGAGGCCCGAGGCACGGCCCGCGTACACGCTGAGGTTGGACACCTCGCTCATCGGACGCCCCCCTCACCCGGCTGGGTGACGCCGCCGGACGCGGCAGGCCGCTCTTCCATACCTGGAAGTCTATCGAGCGGCCCATCCGCGCGCCGCCCCGTCGAGCGGCACGGACGCGCACACGGACGCGCACACGGACGCGCACCGTGACCGGTCCCCGAAGGGAACCGGTCACGGTGCGCACTGCGATCCATGGCGGTCAGTCGTCGTCGCTGCCGCCGGCGCCGCCGTTACCGCCGAAGCCACCGGTGGTCCCGCAGCCGAAGCCGAAGCAGAGGCCACCGTCCCCGCCGTTGCCGCCCTTGCCGCCGTCACCACCGGGCAGCGCGACCCCGCCGTTGCCTCCGTTGCCTCCGTTGGCGCTGCCGTTGCAGGTCCCGGCGCAGATTCCGCCCTTGCCGCCGTTCGTACCGCTGCCGCCCGGCACGCCCGTGGTGCCGTTGCCTCCGTTGGCGCTCCCGTTGCACAGCCCGGCGCAGATTCCGCCCTTGCCGCCCTGGGTGCCGTTCACCGATCCTTCGCAGTTGCCCGCACAGACCCGGTCGCCGACCCGGACGCTGCCCTTGTCCACCTTGACTCCGCCGAGCGCCGCCCGGCCGTCGAACCGGCCCCCGCCCGGACGCGCGTCGCCGCTGCCGAACGCGGAGACCGTCTGGGCGGACGGCGCCGGGGCCGCCGTGGCGACCGGTGCCATCGCACCCGCGCCGATCAGAGTCGCCGAAATGATGAGACCGAGCCGGAACTTCGTGGATCGCGTACGCATGAGATTCTCCCTTGCCTGGAATTGTTTTCCGTGACGCGGTTGCGGTCTCCCGATTTCCCGCTTTCCCGCATTTCCGTCGAATGGGCCGATTCATGTCCGGCCGTTCGTTCCCCGAGGTTTCGCCGGCGCCCCGGCCCGCTGAGGGCCGGGGCGCCGGGGCCTCACGAGCGGACGTCGTCCGCCATCAGGGCGAACCAGTCGCCGTCGACGTAGTACTTCTTCCAGGTGTCGATCTGCTCGTCCGAGATCTTGTACTTCTCGGCGATCTTCTTCGTGGTCTCGTCCGGGTCGTCGGCCGCCAGCACGATGAGCACGATGCGCACCTTGTCGACCACCGTCAGATCCGCCTTCGGCTTGTCCGGCAGGTCCTCGAACTTGAAGCAGCCGGTCCCGCCGGGCTTGCCGGGCTCACCCGGCTGACCGGGCTCGCCGCCCCGTCCGCCCTTGCCGCCCTCTCCGCCCTTGCCGCCGGCGCCGAACCCGATGCAGTGTTCGGGCTGGTCGGCCGGGGCCGAGGCGCTGATGCCCGTGGGGGTGTGGGACTGCGACGCCTGCGCGGCGCACGCCGTACCGGTGACGAGGGCCAGAGAGGCCGTGACCAGGATGATCGGACGCTGCCAGGGCTTCGTGAACATGAGGGGTTTCTCCGTTTCGGCACATACCGACGAGGGGGGTGGGACTGGGGGGTGGGGGGTGGAGGCCCGAAGGCCTCCACCCCGTTGAGCCGGGTACTGCGGTGAGCGGTCAGAAGAGGCTGCCGCCACCGGCGCCGCCGTTGCCGCCGGCGCCACCGATCAGGCCACCGAGGCCGCCGTCTCCGGCCTTGCCGCCGTTGCCTCCGTTGAAGAAGCTGAAGCCGCCGTTGCCGCCGTTGCCGCCCTTGCCGCCCTTGATGAAGCCGTCGCCGCCCCCGCCGCCGCCACCGGCGTTGCCGCCCTGGAGGACGCCGAAGCCGCCGTCGCCACCGTTACCACCGGCGCCACCGATGCGGCCTTCGCCGCCACCGCCGCCACCGCCGCCGGCGCCGCCGACCAGGAAGCCGTCTCCACCGGTACCGCCGTTGCCGCCCTTGCCGCCGGTGCCCAGGACACTGCCGCCACCGGAGCCTCCGGCGCCACCGGCGCCACCGACGAGACCGCCGGTACCGCCCTTGCCACCGTCACCTCCGGCGCCCCCACCGTTCGGGAGGGCCGTAGCGACGTGGGAAGCCACCGGAGCGGCCGAGGCCATGGACGCCGGAAGCACGACTCCTCCTGTGACCACAGCGGCCGCGGCGACCAGAGTGGCGATGCGGAAACCGCGACGGCTGGGACGGACAACGTTGCTGGTGTGCATCTTGCGGTTCATGACTTTCTCCTACAGGTTCAAGAGGTATAAGACGTGCCCGGTTTTCCGGGACGCTGCGGTGATATCGGCGAGAGAAGGGATCCTCGGGGAGGTATTCCGTTTCTTTCGTCTGCCTCGTTTTGTTTCCGGTGAGGCCCGCACCACAAGTAAGCCCCGGGGGCCACATCCGGGTCATGTTCCGGAAACTCGGGACTTGACACCCTCAGGAACACCGGCTAAAAGCGCCCCTCACCCGGCAGCCCGGCCGGGCGGCGGTCCCGCTATTCGGCTCCGGGCGGCGCGGTCAGTGCCCGCAGCCGGCCGCCTCCTGGAGCCGTCCGAGGCCGGCCGGTGCCGCCGCGAGCAGGGAGAGCGCGTCTGCGAGGAGGGCGCCGTGGACGCGGGGATCGCCCTGGCCCAGGTCGGGCAGGATGGCGACCGACTCCTCCGCGGCGGCCGGCGACGCCTCCCGGCTGAAGTGGGTCCGGGCGAGTTGCCGAGCGCCATCGCCACGTCCCGCCGGTGGACCGCCGGCTCGGCCCGCGCCAGCTGCCGGTAGAGGTCCACCGCCTCCTGGGCGAGCCCGACGGCGTGCGCGGCCGGATCCGCCGAGGTCAGCCGCCGGTACAGCGCGACGGACTCCTTGGTGGCCTTCCGTGCCTCGGCGTGCAGCCCCAGACGGGACAGCGCCACGCCGAGCAGGCTGAGCGCGCTGCCGAGCTGCGGGCGGTACGCGGCGTCCGCGCGGGCGAGCCTGCGGTACAGGCCGACGGACTCCCGGGCCATCGCGAGGGCCTCCTGCGGGCGGCCGAGTCCTCACAGGGCTGTGGCGAGGCCCATCGGGTGGCGCCCAGCGGCGCGGCGAAGGGCGCGTCGGCCTTGCTGCGTGCGGCTCAGGGCCACGGCCTCGGAGGCGGTGCGCAGGCACTCCTCCCACCGGCCGGGCTTCGACAGCGCCTCGCAGCGGAACACCAGGACGCAGGCGAGCGAGGCGGCCGCGCCCAGGGCTTCGAGCCGCCCGGCCCGGGCGTCGGCCATCCGCTCCCGGTAGAGCCGCGCGGCCCCGTCCGTCGCCGTCAGGGCTTCCTCGTACCGGCCGGACCGGGTGCGGCCCATGCGGTCCGGCCCCGCCCCGGGAAGCGGGGCGGGGCCGGGGTGGTTCAGCGGGACTGTACGAACGTGTGGCCCTGGTGGCCCTCGGCGGCGCAGGAGCGCTTCTCCGAGGGCGTCATCTTGCGGGTCTTGACCACCACCGCGTTGCTCTTGCCGTCCGTGCCGTTCTTGGCCGGGCTGGTGATCGTGTCCTGGAAGAACCAGTAGTAGTGGCTCCACTTGGGGCTGTCGTAGTGGGTCTGCCAGGTACCGGAGACCTTCTGCATCACCTGGGCACGTGAGATCCATCCGACCTCGCCGGGCTTCACCGTCATGTTGAGCGAGCTGCTCTCCGAATGACTGCTCGACCAACTATGGCTGTAACTCGCGGTTACGCTCAGGTCAACGATGCCCGCTATGTTACCTCCCGCCGTCACGGAGACGCCCAGCGAGTCGGTGGAGCCCACCGTGTCGTCCCAGGTCATCGACTGGGTGGAGTCGGACGTGCTGCAGTTGAACAGCGAGTTCGACACCTGCCGGAGCTCACCCAGGTACGCCTCCCCGAGCTGGGGCGAGTTGAAGGTGCACTTGCCTTCGCCCGAGGCACAGTCCGCCATGAGCAGCTGCCTGGTCGGCTGGTCGGCGGCGGATGCCGGAAGGGTGGTCGCCGCAGCGACGGCGCAGGCCGCGACCGCCATGGTCAACGTGCGTGCCGCGTAACGCCTGACGCGGTGTGTGGTCATCGTGGTGCCTCTCACGGTACTGGGGGGATCGGTGAACCTCCGTACGTCAGCGGCGCATTCACTCGCCCCCACCCGCACGGTCGATCACCGCCTCTTGCTCCTGAGATTCTCCCGACCGACCGGAGGGGTACGGTCCGATTGAGTCAACCTGCCGCCGGGCGCAGCACCGTGACCTCCGGGCCGAAGGCGACCACGAGCCGCCCGCCCGGCGCGGCCCCGAGCGCGGCCGCCGGCAGCGGCAGCGCGTACTCGTTCCCGGCCTCCCGCCCCGTGGCGAGGTCCCAGAACCGCACGGCCCGGCCCTGGCCGATGGCCAGCACCGGCCGGGCGCCCCCGTCGGTGACGACCATGGGCCCGTTCGGATCCGTGTGGCCGGTCAGGGGTTCGCCGGTCTCCCGCATCGTGGCCAGGTCCCACAGGCGCACCGTCTTGTCCCGGCTCCTGCTGACCGCGACCGGCCTGCCGTCGACGAGCGTGGTGGCCACCGATGTCACCCAGTCGGTGTGGCCGGTCAGGGGTTCGCCGATCTGCCGGCCGGTGGTGAGGTCCCACAGCCGTACGGTCTTGTCCCAGCTTCCGGTGACCGCGACGGGCCGCCCCGCCAGTTCCGCCGTCGCGACGGCGGTCACCCTGCTGGTGTGGCCGGTGAGCGGTTCACCGACCGGGCGGCGGGTGGCGAGGTCCCAGATCGCCGCGGTGCGGTCGGCGCCGGCCGTGACCACGACCGGCCGGCCGTCCAGGGTCGCGCCGGCCAGGGCCAGCACCCGGCCGTGGTGGCTGGTGACGGGCTCGCCGAGGCGTTCCCCGCCCACCGGATCCAGCAGGTGCAGGGTGTCACCGGAGCCTGCGGTCACGACCACCGGCCGCCCGTCCACCACCGATGCGACCATGGCGGTCACCTCGCCCTCCAGGCCGGTCACGGGGGCCGTGACCGGCTGACCGGTGGTCAGGTCCCGGACGTGCAGGGTGCGGTCGGCGGCTGCCGTGACGACCACCGGGCTCCCGTCGAGAACGGCGGTGGTGATCGCCGAAACCGTTCCGGTGTGGCCGATGAGGGGACGCAGCCGCCGCTGGTCCGGTACGGGGCCGTCGGCCCACTGCACGGTCCACCGCGGACCGTCGAACGGGGCATTCAGGTCGTCGGGCGCACCCGTGGAAGTCTCAGACATACCCCCGAGGCTAGACACCGCCTCTGACAACGCCCTTCTCTACCACACCGGGTGCCGCCGGCCGGAGCGTGCGGACCACCACCATTCCTCCCCGTGCCGGGCGGCATTCCGGTGGGGGGCGCGGGCGGAGATTATGCGGGGCCACCGCCCATGTGCGGGTGGAGCGGATGGCGTTGAGTCGGACCTGCCGATCGGCCGGCAAGGAATCCACATCAGCGCGACCCGCGCACCCGACCTTCGAGGAGGTGATCCGGATGAGCGTCCTCAAGCTTCAGAACATGGAGGCCCGCGTCACGCCCAGTGCTGCCGCCACCATCAGCCTGACGAGCAGCAGCAGCGACTGCTGCAAGGCTCCGCGCGAGCCGCAGAACCCGAACTGACCTGCCGGGTCCGTGCGTGGGCTCGGCGCGCCCCCGCACGGACCCACCGTTCCCGACGGCCGCTGCCGCAGCCGCTGCTGCCGGCGGCCCCTCGGACGATCACAGAGGCTGACATGCGCAACGAACGCTGGGTCTACCGCTTCCTCTTCGCGTGGAACGACACACTGTTCTTCGACCCGCTCGACGTCTTCTACGAGCCGAACGCGGACCACTTCCTCGCCGCGTTCGACGAGCGGGTGCGGGCCCGGTTCGTCCGCAGCGGTATCTGGTGGAGCTTCCGGCACAACCAGAACCTGCCGGCGCAGGGCTGGAAGATCCACGTCTCGTCGAGCCACCGCCACGTACGCGAGGTCGCCTCTTCGGTGATCGGCCACCTGACGGAACGCGAGATCGATTTCAAGATCGCTCTCGATCTCAACGTCTTCGAGATGCTCAACTCCAAGGCCATCTCCCGGGGCAGCGGCGGCAAGCTCGTCACCGTCTACCCGCGCGACGACGACGAGTTCCGCACGTGCCTGGCCGACCTCGCCCGCCTCCTGAAGGGCGTCGAGGGCGCCTACGTCCTGTCGGACCTGCGGTACCGGGACAGCAAGGCCCTCTACTTCCGCTACGGCCAGTTCCTCGGCACCCACACCGTCGACGTCCTCGGCCGCAGCCTGCCGCGGATCCTCGGACCGGACGGACCCGTCCCCGACGACCGGCGCCCGGGCCACGCGCAGCCCTCCTGGGTGCCCTGGCCGTTCGACGACTGGCAGCAGCCCGCAGACGAGGACGAGGGGGACGACGGCCTGCTCGGGGGCCGCTTCCGGGTGACCGGCGCGATCCAGTTCTCCAACAGCGGCGGCGTGTACACGGCCGAGGACACCGCGGACGACGACCGCCCGGTGCTGCTCAAGGAAGCCCGCCCGCACACCAACATCAACCCGCGGCAGGACCACGACGCCGTGGACATCCTCGGCCGCGAGTGGATGTTCCTGAACCGGCTGGCCGACGCGGGCTCGTACCCGGCGCCGATCGCGAAGTTCCGGCACTGGGAACACCACTACATCGCCGAGGAGTTCGTCGACAGCTCCGACATCCGCTCGGTGCTGCTGGAACGCAACCCGCTGGCGCGGCCGGGGTTCGACATCGAGGGGTCACGGGAGTACCTGCGGATATTCCTCGCCGTCTTCCGCGGGCTGGCCCGCGCGATCCAGGCCGCCCACGACCGCGGTGTGATCCTCGCCGACTTCACCGCCGCGAACCTGCTCATCGACCCGGACACCTACGAGGTGACCATCGTCGACCTGGAGGCCTGCCGGCTGGCCGAGAGCGGTGACGCCGCCCTGGCGAAGCCGGTCGAGCTCTACACGCCGGGGTTCAGCCTCTCCCGCAACCGCTTCAAGGCGCACGGGCCGGAGGGCGACCGGTACGCCCTCGCGTCGACCATGGCGTACTTCATCTTCCCGATCGCCGCCATGTCGTTCCTTCGCGAGGACGTCCTCGATCTGTACCGGATCTTCATCACCGAGGGACTGGGCTGGCCGGAGCGGGTGCACCGGCTGATCACCGACCTGGCCCAGGACCGGATGGACCTCACCGGCCTGCTGAAGGCCCTGGAGGACGAGGCCGGCCTGCTCGACGCGGTCGAGGCCCTGCCGCGGCACCCGGTCGTCGAGGAACGGCTCGCCCTGGCGGAGGCGGAGGCCGGGGTGGCCGCGTTCGTCGAGGCGACCGCCGACACCGGCCGCGACACGCTCTTCCCCGTGGACCCCTTCGCGCACGTCACCAACCCGCTGAGCCTGGGCTTCGGGGCGAGCGGCGTCCTGTGGGCGCTGCACTCCAGCGGTGTCCCGGTCCGGCCCGAGTGGCGTGCCTGGCTGAACAGCCGGCTGGCGGGCATCGATCCGGCCCGCTACCCGGACGGTCTCATGAACGGCCTGTCCGGCATCGCCTGGGCGGCCGACTCCCTCGGGCTCGGCGTACCGGCCAGGGAGCTGCTGACCCGCGCCAACGAGCGCGCGGTGGAGAAGGGCGACCACACCTTCTACTACGGCCTCTCCGGGGTCGGCATGACCAACCTGCGCTTCTTCCTGCGCGGCCACGACCCCCGCGACCTCGCCGCGGCGCAGGAGTGCGCGCAGGCGCTGTGCGAGACGGCTCAGCGGGACGGCGGGCGGGCCCACTGGCTGAACGAGTTCACGGCGAAGGAGCCGCTGACCGGCCTGGGCTTCGGGCAGGCCGGTGTCGCGATGTTCCTGCTGCGCATGCACCAGATCACGGGAGAGGCGCGCTACCTGCGGCTCGGGCGGGAGGCGCTCGCCTGGGAGATGGCCCACGCCAAGCCCATCGACGACGACGGCGGCCCGGTCATGTTCGAGCACGAGGGGACGATGGAGCCGTACGTCGAGGTCGGTTCCGCGGGCGTGCTGAAGGTGCTGCTGCGCTACGGGGACATGGACGCGGCCCGGACCGTCCTGCGCGGGCTGGACGTCCGGTACTCGGTGATGCCGGGCTACGCCTTCGGCATGGCCGGGGTCGCCGACGCGCTGCTGGACGCGGCCGAGTTCACCGGCGACCGGTCGTACCGCGACACGGCGCTGCGCCAGCTCGACTTCGTCCGGAAGGTCTTCCTCTTCGAGCCCGCGGAACGTTTCGGACTGCCCCGCGCCGACGGCCGGCCGCCCCTTCTGGGACTGCCCGGTGACGGGCTGCTGCGCTGCTCCACCGACTATCTGACCGGCTCGGCGGGCGTGCTGCGGGTGCTCCACCGGGTGAACCGGGGCGGCCCGGCCGACTTCCTGCTGGACGAGGCAGGCCGGTGAGGCAGCTCTGGCGCACGCTGCGGGGGCACCGGGCCCCCTTCGTGGTGATCCTCGTCGCCGAGGTCACCACGAGCGGGCTGGAGGCGCTGCTGCACCCGCTGCTGCTCAAGGCCCTGTTCGACGAGGCGATCCTGACCGCCGACCTGCGGCGCTTCCTTTTCCTCGGCCTCACCTACCTCGCGCTCGGGCTGACCCTCAACCTCACGGGGTACTGGATCGCCTGCCGGCGCAAGCGGTTCGAGAACGCGTTCACACTGGTGCTGGAGACGGAGCTGCTGGCCCGCGCCCTCGGCCTGGACGGCCGGAAGGTGTCGCGGGCGGGCAACGCCTCGTACGTCAGCCGCATCCACAACGACGTGTCCCAGGGGGTGCTGCCCGCCGTCGACGTGTCCCTGCGCATCGCACGGCAGGCGGTCACCTCGGTCGTCTTCCTCGGGGTGCTGCTGTACCTGTCCTGGCAGGCCAGCCTCGTCCTGCTGGTGATCGTGCCGCCGCTGGTGTTCGTGAGCAACCGGCTCGGCAGGCGGATCGAGGAGAACACCGGTCCCGAACGCGAGGCGGAGGCCCGGTACGTCAACACGCTGACCCGGACCCTGGAGGCCTTCCCCGCCCTGCGCGGTCTGCCGTCGCTGCTGCCGGGAACGCGCCGCGCGAACCAGGACGCGCTGCGCGGCTTCCTCGGCATCACCTTCGTCAACTTCCGGCTGGCGCAGCGCCAGCGGACCCTCAGCGACCTGGTGATGAACCTGTCGGACACCGCTTCGATGATCGTCGGGGCCTTCTTCGTCTTCTCCGGCCGGATGTCCTTCGGCAGCTTCCTCGCCTTCGTCAACTCGCTGTGGCGGGCGGTGACCGGGATGTTCGACCTCATCAACATGATTCCGCAGGCCCGCCGGAGCACCGCCGTCCTCGAACGGATCGAGTCCCTGCGGGAGGCCCGGGAGACCCCGTACCACGACGAGGGGGCGCTGGTACGGATCCACGGAGCCCGTGTCGTGTACGGCGGCGCCGACGGGGACGGGCCCGGGGCCGGGGAGAGCGGGGTGGCCGGGGTGGCCGGGGTCTCGTTCGACACCTTCGAGCTGCGCGCCGGCGAGCACGTGCTGCTGCGCGGTCCCAACGGCTGCGGGAAGACCACGCTGCTGCACATCATCTCCGGGTCGCTCGCCCCCGACGCCGGGTCGGTCACCCTGCCGCCCCGGGTGGCGAGTCTGACCGCTCCGGTGAACCTGCCCCCGCTGCCGGTGCGCGATCTGGTCCCCGACGAGCGGCTGCGCACCGCGCTGGACCTGGACGCGGCGGCCGGCCAGCTGCCCTCGGAGCTGTCCTCGGGCCAGCGCCAGCGCGTCGGGGTCGCCGCGCTCCTGTGCGAGGACGCGGACGCGTACCTCGCGGACGAGCCGTTCGCGAACCTCGACGACCGTGGCAGGGAGCTGGTGTTCCGGCTGCTGCGCGAGCGGACCGCCGGACGCGCGCTGCTCGTCGTGCACCACGGGGACGAGGACCTCGACGGCCGCTTCGACCGTGTGGTGACCCTGACGGCCGGACACCCGCTGGCCCGCCTTTCCTGACCCCGGAGGAACCCCCTAGGTCCTGTCGTCGAAGTGCCTCCCCCAGCTACCGCCGGGAGGTGCCTCCAGGCCCGGCGCCACTTCGACGACAGGACCTAGGCCACCAGGTCGCGGGTGGCGGTGGCGAAGGCCGTCCGGTTCGGGTGGCCGGTCTTCTGCAGGAGGCTCGCCACGTGTTTCTCGACGGTGCGCAGCGAGATGTGCAGCCGGCCGGCGATGTCCTTGTTGCTGATGCGTTCGGCGACCAGCCGGGCCACCTCGAACTCGCGGACGGTGATCCCGCAGCGGCGCAGGTCCGGCGGCACCCGCTCGGTGCCCGTGCGGCGTTGCCGGACCGACGCTCCCATCCCGCGCAGCAGGGCCCGGCTGGCTCCGGCGACCGCCTGGAGTCCGGCGTCGTGGAAGTACTCCTCCGCCTCGCGCAGCCACTCGACCGGCGTGCCCCAGCCGTCGTCGTACGCCGGCTGCGCGACGAGGCGCAGACACAGCCTGCGTGCCATGGGGAAGGGTTCGGCCGCCTCCAGTGCCTTGCCCGCGGCGGCCGTCGCCTCGTCGGGGCGGCCCTCGCGGCCGAGCAGCACGGCGTGCGCCAGGCCGGTGAACTGATGGTTCCAGCGGGTGGAGCCGGCGCTCGCCAGCGTGACCTCGGCGTGGTGGCGCCGGCCCATGCGGCCGGCTAGTACGCCGAGCAGCAGGATGATGCCGTGCTTGCCGAACCCGCCCATCGCGGGGTTCTCCGCGTCGTAGGCGAGGGCCTGCGCGAACTCCTGCCCGGCGGCCTCGTGCCGCTCCTCCAGCAGCGAGCAGAACGCCCGCGCCAGCCCGTACGACATCGCGCGTACGCCGGGCGCCGCGTCAAGCAGCGGGGCCAGTCGCTCCAGCGCTCCGCACATCTCGGCACGGCGGCCCTGGTGGGCGTACCGTACGGCCTCGGCGAGCCGCAGCATGGCCAGGGGGCGGCCCAGTCCGAGGCGTGAGGCATCGGCGGCGGCCTCCCGGATCCGGTCCCGGGCCTCGTCGTACCGGCCGTGCTGGATCCGGTCCAGCGCGAGGACGAAGCCGGTTTCGTGGGCCAGGGGCAGCAGGCCCATGCCCAGGGCCTCCTGCCGGGCCTGTTCGATCCGGGTGGGCAGGCCGTCGTGGCTCGCGGCGACGATGGCCAGGTGGACGTCGGCGGCCATGCGCGGGACGGGGAGCCGGCGGGCGAGGGCGATGGCGCGCGCCCGCCGGAAGTGGGCCGCGGCGGTCGGCTCGTCCTGTTCCCGGGCCAGCTGACCGAGCAGCAGCAGGGCCCTGCAGGCCACGTCGGGCAGGTCGACGCGCTGGGCGGCTTCCAGGGCCCGGTGGGCGTACCTGGTGGCGGTGCGCAGCCGGTCGGGGGCGAGCCGGCTCAGTTCCACGTGCACGGCGGAGAGGTCCACGAGGGCGGCGTACTGGTCGGCCGGGTGGCTTCCGAGCAGTGCGCGGGCGATGTCGAGGTGCCACAGGGCTTCCGCGGGGCGGCCCGTCAGGGTGGCGATGTCGCTCAGCCGGGCGTGGAGTCCGGCGCGCCGCTGGGCGGGGACGCCGTGCTCGCCGCCGTCGCCGCCGAGCGTGTCCAGGAGGGCGGCGGGCGCGGGCAGGCGGTCGAACCGCGCGGAGCGGGCGACGGCGTCCAGCAGCCGCTCCAGCACCGTGGCGTGCAGTTCGGGCGCGGTACCCGGTTCGACGAGCCGGTGGGCCCGGGTGAGCAGCTCCACCGCCCGGTCCACCGCGCCCTCGCCCGCCGCCCGCCCGGCCGCCTCGGAGTACAGGCGGATGGCCTCGGGGGTGTCGCCGGCGTGCTCGTGCAGCTGGGCGGCGTGCTCGCACCACGTTCCCGGCAGCCCGGGGTGGAGATCGGTGAGGGCGCGCGCGGCCCGCCGCAGGTACCTGGCCCGCTCCCCCGGGCCGAGGTCGTCCAGCAGGGCCTCGGCCGCCAGCGGGTAGCGGAAGGTGTACCACTGGGCGCCCGGCCCGTCCGGCGTGATCAGGTACGAGGCGACCGCGGTGCGCAGGACCGCGGACAGTTCGGCGTGGTCGCGGCCGATGGCGCGCTCCAGTACGGGCAGTGCGAAGCGCCGGCCGAACAGGGCCGCCATGCCGAGGAGTTCCACGCCGAGCGGGCCGAGCCGCCCGGCCTGGCGCCTGACGTTGTCCGCGACGGTGGGCGGGACGGCCGGCGTTCCCGGGTCGTGGCGGGCGGGACGGCCGGTGAGGTCGTGGACGAGCTCCTTGACGACGAAGGGGATTCCGGCGCTGCTGTCGAGCGCGCGGTGGACGAGGTCGGGGCAGACCTCGGCCGGGGGGACGCGCAGCTCGGCCGCGATGAGCAGGTGCACGTCGGGGCGGCTGAGGGGGGCGAGGTCGAGCACCGCGGCGGCCCCGCGCTGGCGGGCCCACGTGGCGAGTTCGGTCGCCGCGCAGGGCGCGCATCCGGTGACGAGGAGGAGTACGGCCGGCTGGTGCCCGATGTTGTCGAGGAGGTATTCGACGACCGCCAGTGTTCCGGCGTCGGCGTCGTGCAGGTCGTCGAGGACGAGCAGGCAGCCCTGCCGCTCCCCGACGACGGTGAGCAGGCGCAGCATGGTTTCGGCGACGACGAGGTGCGGGGCGGCGTCGGCGTCCGTGTTCCGGGCGCCGGTCAGCAGCCGGGCCATGACCGGCCCGTAGCGGCCGAGTTCCTCCGGGTCGGGCAGCAGGCCGGCCCGGGACAGCAGGAGCAGCGACTCGACCAGCGGCCGGTAGGGGACGGGTGAGCCGACCGCGCTGGCCCTCCCCCGTACCGTGACCATGTTCGTCTCGGCGGCCATGGCGAGGGCCTCGGTGGCGAGCCGGGTCTTGCCGACACCGGGCTCGCCGGTGACGAAGAGTGCCGTGCCGCGCCCGGACCGGGCGGCCGCCAGCGCGAGCATGATCTGCCCCATCTCGGTTCCGCGGCCGACGAGTTCCCCTCGCCTCGGGTGCGGGCCGCCGCCCGGGCCCGCGGCGGTACAGTCCTCCGGCAGCGCCGGCCAGAAGATGGACACCGGCTCGTCCCCTTTCCGGCGGGCCCTCCGAGGCGCCGCCGTGGATGACGATAGGGACGGTGCGTGTGCCCCCTGTAGCCGTCCGTTTGGGGGGCTTGTGCGGGTGGTCAGCCCGCGTCGAGACTGTCCTCCCGTACCCGTCGGGCCAGGTCGAGCTTGGTGTAGGTGGGGCGGCCCGCCTGCTGGTACTTGGCCTTGACCCGGTCCAGGTAGTCCTTGGCGGTGTGGACGGTGATGCCGGCGCGCCGGGCGGCGGATTTCAGGGTCAGTCCGGAGGCGTAGTCGAGGAGGATCTGTCGTTCCCGGGGTGAGAGGCGGGGGCGTGCGGGGCTGTCGTCGTAGGCGCAGGCGAAGGCGAGTTCCGCGGAGAGGGCGCCCTGGCCCGAGGCCAGGTCCTTGATGGCGGCGACCAGGGTGGGCAGGTCGTGGTCCTTGGTCAGGTAGCCGTCGGCGCCGGCCCGGATGGCCTCGATGATCCGGGACTGGTCGGGCACCGTGCTGATCATCAGGACGCGGCTGCCGGTCCGCAGCAGCCGCCGGATGTTGTCGGCGGGGGCGGAGCCGTCGCGCAGGACGAGATCGAGGAGGACGATGTCGGGCGGGGAGTAGCCCGTCGCCCCGAAGCCGTAGGGACGTTGCGCGTCCGGTGCGCCGAGGAGCTCCCCGACGGTGGCGGCGGTCGCCACGAGCCGCAGCTCCGGTACGCCGCCGAGCCAGGCCCGCAGTCCGTCGAGGAGCATCCGGTCGTCGTCGACCACCGAGACGGTGATCACCCGGGCCATCTCAGCTCCACCCGTACGCCCTCGCCGGGGGCGGTGTCCACGGTCGCCCGGCCCCCCACCTCCGCCATCCGGCCGTGGACCGAACCGCGCAGGCCGAGGCCGGGCTCGCACCGCTCGGGGTCGAATCCGGGCCCCCGGTCGACGACGGTGACGACGGCTCCCCCGCGTGCGTCCGGGTCCCTGGTGGCGGTGAGGTAGGCGTGTCCGGTGCCCGCGTGGCGCCGTACGTTGTTCAGGGCCTCGCGGACGGCGTCCCCCAGGGCGGCGGCGACCTCGGGGGGCACCTGCGGCAGGTCGTGGTACTGGGCGGTGACCCGCAGTTGGAGGCTCTCGACGGATCCGACCGCCTCCTCCAGGGCCGTGCCGATCTCCCGGTGGTGGACCTCCGCGGCGGTCTGCTGGATCAGCCGGCGCAGGTACGCGGCCTCGCGCGCGCAGCGCTGGCGCACCTCGGGGGCGTTGGCGTCGACCGAGCCGGAGGCCAGGGTGGTCAGGGTGGCGAGGACGGTGTCGTGCAGCACCCGGTGGTGTTCCAGCCGTTCGGCGTAGCGCGCCTTGTGGGCCTCGGCGGCCACCGCGCGGGCGTTGGCCTCGTCGAGGAGGCGGCCCTGGCGGAGCAGGTACCACCGGAAGAGCCAGGTCATCACGGCCGAGGACACGATCGAGTTGAGATGGCCGAGAACGACGGCGGGGCTCGCGCCCACCACCTGGTATCCGATGAAGTGGGTGACCACGAGCAGGGCGATGACGGTGAGGGCCTGGAGTCGTTCGAGGGAGATGGCCGCGACGGCGCTCGCCGACCCGCCGAGCAGCATGGCCCACGCGATCGTGGGCGGCTCGCGCACCCCGCCCCAGGTGCAGAGGGCCAGGGGCAGTACGCAGCCGGTGACCAGGACGTCCGCCCAGATGTGCCGCCGGTCGAACCAGCCGCGCCGCAGGGCGGCGCCGTAGGTCAGCGCGCTCAGCCCGAGGGCGGCGGCGAATCCCGCGTACTGCAGGGGGAGTTCCGACCGGCGCTGGGCGACGGCGAGGGCGCCCACGGTCAGATGGCTCGCCCGGTACAGGAGGGTGGCCACGATCAGGAAGGACTGGGCGCGTTGCAGGCCCGATCCCACTCCGCCCGTCCCCCGTAGTGCCCGTATGCGCCGTACCGGTAAGGACAGCAACGCCAAGACCACACCCTCCCGTACCGATTTGCCCGTGACATCTGCCATTTTGCCCTAGCAGGTGCACGTCAAATAGGCGCGTACCGGCCTGCTCACGGGCTTGGCCGAGGTGGCACCACAGGTCGGCCGGAAAGGTGTTCCCGACACCCGTCCGGCGCCTGTCCCGCACCCGTCCGGCGCCCGTCCGGCTCCCGTCCCGCGCCTGTCCGGCGCCTATTCGGCCATGACGACGACGGAATGCCGGCCACTGGCCCCGTCGGGGATGGTCGGGGTGCGGAGTTCGGTCTGGGTCTCGCCCGTCCGGTCGGTGGCGCGGACGGTGAGGGTGTGCGTACCGGCCGTGGCCTGCCAGGAGTAGGACCACTGGCGCCAGGTGTCGCGGGTGTCCTCGGTGGCGAGATCGGTCTCCTGCCACGGTCCGTCGTCGACCTGGATCTCGACGCGGTCGATACCGCGGTGCTGGGCCCAGGCGACGCCGGCCACCATCACCGTGCCGATGGCGGGGCGCGCGAAGGGCTTGGGGGTGTCGATGCGCGCCTGGGTCTTGACCGGTGCCCGCGCGGCCCACGCGCGCTTGACCCAGTACGGGTCGTAGGCGTCGAAGGTGGTGAGCTCGATGTCCTCGATCCACTTGCAGGCCGACACGTACCCGTACAGCCCGGGGACGACCATCCGGACCGGAAAGCCGTGGGCGAACGGGAGCGGCTCGCCGTTCATCCCGACCGCGAGCAGGGCGTCCCGGCCGTCCATGACGTCCTCGACCGGAGCCCCCAGGGTCATGCCGTCGACGGAGCGGGCCACCAGCTGGTCGGCGGGCCCGCCCTGCGACGGGGGCCGCACGCCGGCCTCCGCGAGCAGGTCGCCGAGGCGGGCGCCGAGCCACCTGGCGTTGCCCGCGTACGGTCCGCCAACCTCGTTGGAGACGCAGGTCAAGGTGATGTCCCGCTCGATGAGCGGCCGGGCGAGCAGGTCCTGGAAGGAGAGGTTCAGCTCTCGGCGCACGCCCTTCCCGTGGATCCGCAGCCGCCACGTCCCGGCCGGGACCCGGGGGACGACCAGCGCGGTGTCGACGCGGTAGAAGTCCTTGTTCGGCGTCGTGAAGGGACTGACCCCCGGTACGCGCAGGGCCGCGCCCCGGGGCAGGTCCGGCGCCGGTGAGGCGGGGGGCGGCAGGACCACGGCCGCCCGGGAGGCGATCGCGTCGCCGGAGTGCGACGAGGTCAGAGCCCGGCCGACGGCCCCCGCCCCGGTACCGAGAGCGGCGGCGGCCCCCGTCAGCAGCAGGAAGCGGCGGCGGCTCCAGCCGGTGTCCCCGCCCGTCGGCCCGGCCGGGGGCGGGGCGGCCACGAGCGGTCCGGTGAGCACGAACAGCGCGGCGGCCCCGGCCAGGCCGCCGGCCAGGGACGGCAGGGCATCGGCGAACCCGTCGGAGTCCGGCCGGTTCAGCGCGGCCACGGCTCCCACCAGCCCGAAGAGGAACACGCCGGCCGCCGCGGTCCGCCGTCTGCGCACGGCCAGCAGGCCCAGGGCCATCGCCAGGAGGGCCGTCACGGCGAGGATCCCGAGCTGCAGGACGAGCTTGTCGTCGGCCCCGAAGGTGCGGATCGCCCAGTCCTTGACCCCGGCCGGTGTGCGGTCGATGGCCGCTCCCCCGACGGCGGTGACCGGACCGGCCTCGGGCCGGATCCCGGCCGCGGCCAGTTCCGCCAGTGCCAGGGCCGCGTAGCCGGACACCAGCCCGGCCAGCGAGGCCGCCGCTCCCCGCTCGATGACTGCCTTGTCGATGCTCACACCGGTGACTTCGCAGCGCTGCCGCCGCCGGATTGGTCGTTCACCCCCTGGGGGTGTCCTGCCGGCCGACGGAAAAGTTCGGTGGGCGGGCGGTGGCCCTGCCTAGGGTGGGCGGATGAACGGGATACGGATCGTGGCCGACCAGGCCGGGTGGCGGGGCGGGTTCGAGGAGCGGGTGCTGGCCGGGTACCGGGCTGCGGGCTGTGCGGAGCCGCTGGCCCGGGCCCTGCTGGAGCGGGCGGTGGAGGGTGTCGACGGCTGGACGGTCGCCACGGACGGCACCGGGTGGATCGCGGTCGGGGTGTCGGAGGACAACGGCGCGACCGTGGGCCAAATCCATGACCTGACGGTGCCGCGGGGGCGCGCGTGGGCCGAGCGGTGGTGCGCCGAGCAGGGGGCGCAGCGGGTGGAGGTCCGGCTCACCGGCGGAGCGGGGGAGTTCGCCGACTACCCCGTACGGCAGCAGATCCGGATGAGTGCCACGGCCGAACGGCGCGAGCTGCCGCCGGGCCTGACGGTCCGCCGGCTCACCGAGGAGGAGTACCCGGCCTGGTACGCCGCCGAGGAGGCCGCGTACATCGCGGACATCGTCCGGGCCGGAACCCTGACCCCGGAACAGGCCAAGGCCAAGTCCGGCCAGGACTTCGCCCGTTACCTCCCGCAGGGGTACCTGACCCCGGGCCACGCCTTCTACGTGATGGAGGCCGACGGCCAGGCGGTCGGCACCGGCTGGGTGAACCACGGCTTCCTTCCGGGCGTCACCTTCGGCTTTTCGCTGGAGGTGTACGAGGAGCAACGTGGCAAGGGCTACGGCCGGGCCGCGATGGCCGTCGGCGAGTGGGCCACCCGGCAGGGCGGCGACGAGGCGATGATGTTCAACGTCTTCGGCGGCAACGACGTCGCGATGAGCCTGTACGACAGCACCGGCTTCGCGGTGCTGGACGAGTACCGCTCGATCGGCCTCCAGGCCCTGTCGGGGGCCGGCCTCAGTCCCGGGTGACCAGGCTGGTGACGAGCGCTGCGGTACGCCGGTGCCAGGCGCCCGCGCCGCGGAGCATCGCGTGGCCGCCCGTGGACATCGGGATGGCGGTGGCGTCGGCGCCCGCGAGCCGGGACCGGCGGACGAACTCCCAGGAGCCGGCGGCCGAGGTGACCCGGTCCTCCTCGTCGTGCAGCAGGTAGAGCCGGCGGCCCGCGAGGTGGTCCACCGGTTCGCCCGGCGGACACCAGGGGGCGAGGGCCACCACGCCGTGGACCAGGGGTGCGCCGGCCGCCCGCAGCGCCGCCCGGCCGCCCATCGAATGGCCGACCAGGACCACCGGTACGTCCCCGGCGAGTCCCCGGAGCCGCGCGAGGGCCGCCTCCGCGTCCCGGGCGGCGTCGCAGCGGGAGCCGTTCCAGCCGCGGTGCCGGTAGCGCACCTCCGCCACCAGGACGTCGCGTCCGCGCGTCGCGCGGACGACGGCGGCCGCGAAGGGCCGCATCCGCAGCGCGGGCAGGTTGACCAGGGGCGGCGGTTCCGGCCCCTCCTCGCGCCCTCCGTGCAGCAGCAGGACCGCGGCCGCCGGTGTCGCGGGGGACGTACGGAGCACGAGGGCGCGGCCCTCGCCGGTGGCCTCCGTGTCCCGCTCGGTCCCGGCCGTCACCCCGCCTCCCGGCGTATGCGGCGCGGCGGGCGCGGGAAGAACCCGCTGGTGCGGGCGGCATAGGCGGCGTACCCGGGCCGGTCCGCCATGTGCGCCTCCAACAGTCTCTTGCCGCTGCCCCAGATCAGCAGCGCGCTCATCACCAGCGGTGACACCAGCGTGAGTGCCGCAGTCTGCCAGGTCGCGCAGGCCAGCAGATACAGACCCCACCAGACGAGGAAGTCACCGAAGTAGTTGGGGTGCCGCGTCCAGCTCCACAGACCGCGGTCCATGATCGTTCCGTGGTGCTCGGGGCGTTCCCTGAAGCGGGCCAGCTGGAGGTCGCCGACCGCCTCGAAGAGCAGTCCGGCCGCCCAGAGCAGCAGGCCGGCGGCGGCGAGCGGCCCGAGCGGAACGGGCACGTACGACGCGGCCTGTACGGGCAGCGAGACGAGCCAGACCAGCGCGCCCTGCAGGAGGTAGACCTTGCGCAGGGCGTAGAGCCGGGTGCTGCCCGGCGCCCGGGCGAGCATGCGGGCGTAGCGCGGGTCCTCGCCGTGCCCCCGGCCGCGCCCGGCGATGTGCAGGGCTAGGCGCAGTCCCCACACGACGGTCGCCGCGGCGACGGCGAGACGCCGGCCGTCGTCGCCGTACCCGCTCGACAGCAGCCAGCTGGTGAGCGCCACCGCGGCGAAGGCGACCCCCCAGGCGATGTCGACGATCCGGTGCAGGCCCTTGACGGCGGCCACGGCGAAGGTGACCAGCATGACGGCGAACGCGGCGCCGGCCGCGGCGGCCAGGTTCACGGACAGCGCGCCCCAGTCGACGTCGGCGGACAGGGCCTGGGCCTGGGTCTCGACGGTCATCGGGGCTCCCGTGGCCCGTGCTGGTCGGCGGTGAGCAGGAGTTGGCGCACGTCCAGGTAGCGCGAGCGGAATCCGGCCTCGGAGTAGGCGAGGTAGAGCTCCCACATGCGGTGGAAGGTGCGGTCGAAGCCGAGGGCGGCGACGGAGTCGGCCCGGCGGTCGAATTCCTCGCGCCACAGCCGCAGCGTCTCCGCGTAGTGGTCGCCGAAGCCGTCGTCCGCCACGGTGCTCAGCCCGGCCGCCCCGCTCGCGCGGGCGATCGCCTCACGGGAGGGGATGAGGCCGCCGGGGAAGATGTACTTGCTGATCCAGGTGTGCGTGCGGGCGGTGAGGAGCATGCGCTCGTGCGGCATGGTGATGGCCTGGAGGGCGACGCGGCCGCCGGGGGCGAGGAGCCGGCGCAGGGCGGCGAAGTACGTGGCCCAGTACTCGGCGCCGACCGCCTCGATCATCTCCACGCTGACGACGGCGTCGAAGGAGCCTTCGACGTGCCGGTAGTCGCGCAGTTCGACGGTGACCCGGTCGGCGAGGCCGGCCGCGGCGATGCGTTCGCGGGCCAGGTCGCGCTGCTCGGCGGAGAGCGTCACGGTCAGCACGTCGGCGCCCCGGGAGGCGGCCCGGATCGCCAGCTCGCCCCAGCCGGTGCCGATCTCCAGCATCCGGGTGCCCGGTCCGACGTCCGCGAGGTCGAGGAGCCGGTCGATCTTGCGGTGCTGGGCGGCGGTGAAGGTGGCGGGTGAGGCGGGGAAGGCGGCGAAGACGGCCGAGGAATAGCTCATGCTCCGGTCGAGGAACAGGGTGAACAGTTCGTTGGACAGGTCGTAGTGGCGGTGGATGTTCTCCCGCGCCCCCTCGGGGGTGTTGCGCTGCTGCTCCGGGCGCCCGCGTACCCAGGCTTCGCGCAGTCGGCGCAGCGGCGCCGGCACCAGGTCGTCGACGTGGGTGGCGAGGACGGTCAGCGCGCCGACCAGGTCGTCGCTGTCCCATTCCCCGGCCATGTACGACTCGCCGAAGCCGATCAGGCCGTCCGCGCCGATCCGGCGGTGGAAGGCCTCGGGGTCGTGGAGGGTGAGGGTGGGCAGCGCTCCCGCCTGCCGGGGAACCCGGAAGGCGGGCGGCTCCCCGCCCCCGTGCCGGACCCGCAGCGGGAGCCGGGCGAGGGCCCGGCCGATGATCCGCTCGGCGACGGCGGTACGCAGGGCCGAGGCGCGGGGCGGCCGGGCCACGTCGGGCCAGCGCGCCGGGTCGACGGGTGCGAGCGCGCTCTCGCGGGCCGGGATGTACGAGACGGTCACAGGGTGCCTTCCTGCGTGGGACGGACGGGACGGGGGCGGACCGGGAGGCCGCGGAGGAAGAGGCGGATGCCCTGGAAGCGGATGCCGGCGGAGACCCGGGCGGTGGACCAGGGGTGGCGCAGGGCGGCGCCGAGCAGGGCGCGGGCACCGGCCGGGCGGTGGCGGCCCGTCACGGTCGCGGTGAACGGGCAGGTCCCGTCGTCGTGGCGCAGTTGCACGGTCAGGTCGAGCAGGTCCCCGGGGACGGGCAGCCGCATCCGGTAGAAGCCCTCGACCGCGAAGAACGGCGAGACGTAGAAGTCCTTGGGGACGTCGGTCAGCCCGTCGGCGCCGGGGCGCAGCAGGTAGCAGTGGCGCTCGCCGTAGGTGTTGTGGACCTCGGCCACGACGCAGACCGGGGTACCGGCGCGGTCGTGGCACCAGTAGAGGGTCAGCGGGTTGAAGACGTGCCCGAGGACCCGGGCGTGGGCGAGCATCAGGACGCGCCCGTCCGCGTTCTTCACCCCGTGGGCGGCCAGCTGCGCCTCCAGGCCCGCGCGCAGGGTGGGTGCCCGGCCGCCGAAGTGGTCCCGGGGGTCGAACCGGGCCAGTGGGCGCAGTGCCCGGGGTATGCGGGGCGGCTCGTCGATGTCGATGAGCCACAGGTAGGTGTGCTGCTGGAAGGCGTGGCGGACGGGGGTGGTGCGGGCGTGGGCCACCGTGCACTCGTACAGGGCCGGTACGCGGGGCGGGACGTCCCGCCCCGCGGAGGTGCCGTTCACCACCGCACCCCCAGGGCCTCGGCGGCGGCGACGCCGGAGAGGCAGCCGTCCTCGTGGAAGCCCCAGCCGTGGTAGGCGCCGGCGAAGGCGGTCACGGGCGTGTTCAGCCGGGGCAGTTCCTGCTGAGCGGCGACGGACTGCGGGGTGTAGACGGGGTGTTCGTACACCATGCGGGCGATCACGTCGAAGGGGTCGACCCGGCCGCGGGCGTTGAGGGTGACGATGTGCGGCTCGGCGGTCGGCAGCCGCTGGAGCCGGTTCATGTCGTAGCTGACCTGGACGGTCTCGGGCCGGGCCGAGCAGGAGGGGAGCCAGTAGTTCCAGGAGGCGCGCGCGTGCGCGGAGCGCGGCAGCAGCGAGGTGTCGCGGTGCAGCACGGTGGGATTGCGGGAGTACGTGAACGCGCCGAGGATCCGGACCTCGTCCTCGGTGGGATCGGCCAGCAGGCGCAGCGCCTGGTCGGGGTGGACGGCGACGACCACCGCCGCGTACGGGGTCGAGTCGCCGTCCGGGGTGAGCACGCGCGCGTGGTCGGCGGCGCGCACGACGGCCCGGACCGGGGTCGAGGTGCGGACGGAGGTCAGGTTCTTGGCGGCCTTGGCCACGTAGCTCGCCGAACCGCCCGTGACCGTACGCCACTGCGGGGATCCCTTGACGGACAGCAGTCCGTGATGGGCCAGGAAGCGGAAGAGGTACCGGGCCGGGTACTGGAGGGCGGTGTCCGGTGCGCACGACCAGACGGCCGCGACGAGCGGGATGGCGAAGTGGCCGACGAAGTAACGGGAGAAGCCGCGCCGGTCGAGGAACTCCCCCAGGGTCTGCCCGCTGTCGGGGGAGGCGAGCAGCTGCCGGGCGGCGCGGTGGAAGCGCGGGACCTCGGCGAGCATGCGCAGGTGGCGGCCGCGCAGCAGGTTGCCTCCGCCGAGCAGTCCGGCCGCGCCCCGGGCGCCCGCGTACTCCAGGCCGCAGCCGTCGCACCGTACGGACATGCTCATCTCGGATTCCTGGGTGGTGACGCCGAGTTCGCGGAACAGCCGCAGCAGGTGCGGGTAGGTGCGCTCGTTGTGCACGATGAAACCGCTGTCCACGTGGACCGTTCCCGCGTCCTCGGTGGGCAGTTCATGGGTGTGGGCATGGCCTCCGAGGCGGTCGTCCGCCTCGTACAGCACCACGTCGTACGTGCGTTGCAGGATATGGGCGGCCGTCAGCCCGGCCACGCCCCCGCCCACCACAGCGACTCTCCGCCGGTCCACGTCACTCAACCCCTCGCGCTCGCCTGCCCGCACGGCCGGTGCCGGGCGTTTCACAGGTACTTCGGTGCCGGACGGGCCGCGGATGGGATCTTGTTTCGACGGCTGCCGGGGACCGGCCGGCTCCACCGCCTCCACCGGCACTGCCGCCACCGCGCGCCTCACCGCCGAGGCAGTGGCGCATCCGGTGAAGCCCCCGGCGGGCGTGGCTCTTGACGGTACCGAGCGGCAGTCCGGTGCGCTCGGCGATCTGCGTCTGCGTGAGATCCGCATAGAAGGTCATGACCAACACCTCGCGCTGCGCGCGGGGCAGTTTCGCCAGTTCGCCGGTGACGAGCAGCCGGTCCAGGACGGTTTCCGGGCCCGCCGCCGGCTCGCCCGTGGGCGGCAGGGCGGCGCCGGCCGCGGCGACGAGGTCGAGTCGGCGGGTACGGGCGGTGAGCGCGTCGGCGATCTTCCGCCGGGTGATGCCGACCAGCCAGCCGGGGAACGGCCCGCGCTCCGGCCGGTAGTTGGCACGGCCCTGCCAGGCGGCCAGGAAGACCTGCTGGCCGACGTCCTCGGCCTCCCTGGAATCGCCGAGGGTGCGGGCCGCCAGGGCGAGGACGAGCCCGCCCCAGCGCCGGTACGCGGCGCTCAGGCACCGCTCGTCGCCGCGTACGAAACCCTCGGCGACCTCGTGGTCGGGAAGCTGCTCCCCGGCCGCGGTCGCGGGGGACGGCCGGACGGTGACGCTCTGTGCGCTCATGGCGACTGCTCCTCGGGGCCGGGACCGGTTCCCGTCCAGATTCCGGCCCGTCGGCGCATCGATTCCACTCGCATCGATTCTGCGTCGCATGATGGATCCATGAACGAGTCCGCACAGCCCGGCGAGGCCGCCGAGGCCGCGCACGGTGTCACCACCGGAGCCGTGGCACGCCGGCTGGGGGTCGCCCCGACGACACTGCGCTCCTGGGACCGGCGGTACGGCATCGGGCCGGCCGCCCGCGAGGACGGCAGGCACCGGCGGTGGACCTCCGGGGACATCGCCGTCCTGCAGGAGATGTGCCGCCTGACCGCGTCGGGCGTGCCGCCCGCGGAGGCCGCGCGCGCCGCCCGGGCCGGGCCGGCGCCCTCCGCGCCCGCTTCCGCCCCCGCCGCACCGGCCGCACCGGCCCGTCAGCCGGGATCGGGCAACGGCCTGCCGCTCGGCGACGTGCGCCAGGAGTGCCGGGGGCTGGGCCGGGCCGCCGTCCGCCTCGATTCACCGACCATGGACGAGATGCTCGGCTCCCTGATCGGCGAGTACGGCCTGGTCACCACCTGGGAGGAGGTGATGGTGCCGACCCTGCACGCCGTGGGGCGCAAGTGGGAGACCTCGGGCGACCAGTACGTCGAGGTCGAGCACCTGCTCTCCTGGCACGTCTCGACCGCGCTGCGCCGCGTGAGCATCGGGGCGCTGTCCGGGCCCCGGGCGAGCGCTCCCCCGATCCTGCTGGCGTGCGTACCGGGCGAGCAGCACACGCTCCCGCTGGAGGCGCTCGCCGCCGGTCTCGCCGAACTGGGCCTGCCCGCCCGGATGTTCGGGGCAGCGGTGCCGCCCGAGGCGCTCGACCAGGCCGTGCGCCGGACGGGGCCGGTCGCGGTCGTGCTGTGGGCCCAGGCCCGCTCCACCGCGCACCACGCCCTGGCCCGGCACGTCGCCGACACCGTCTGGGGCGTCAAGGGCGCCCGGGCCCGGACCACGGTCCTCCTGGCGGGCCCCGGCTGGGCGGGGCCCGTACCCGCCCCGGGCATGCTGCGCCCCGGCGGGCTGCGGGCGGCCCTGGGTCTGCTGCGCGGACTGTGCGAGGCGGCGACGACCGCGATGGGAGGAGGGGGAGGCGCGGCCCCTCAGCGCTCCTGACCGGCACGGGCCTGCTCGACCACGTCACGGATCGCCCGCACGACGAGCCGCGGCTGCTCGGCGGCGATGCCGTGGCCGCTGCCGGTGTCGGTGACGTGCCGGGCCCGCAGGTCGTCGGCCAGGCGCCGCTGGGCGGCCAGCCAGGCCGGCCAGGTCGATCCGCCACCGACCGAGAGGTCCCACGGATGGTCGGGAGGTGAGCACGACGGCGGGCAGGCCACGCGGCAGGGCCGGCGCCCCGCGCAGCTCCCGTACGGCGGCGGGGTAGTCGGGTGTTTCCAGGCCCTTCCCGGGGTTCGTGGCCCGGATCTTGTCCATCCACGCCGACCACTGGGCCGGTGTCAGGGTGTCCTTCAGGAACGGTGAGGCGCCGTCGACGGTCACCACCCCGGTGGTCCGCGCCGGTTCGGTCCGCGCGAACAGCGAGGCGATCATCGCTCCCCACGAGGCGCCGACCAGCACGTACGGCGGATGCTCGCCGGCCGCGGCGAGCGCCGCCCGCAGGTCCCTGACCCCCGCTGCCGCCGTGGTGGGCGGGGTGACCGGCGTCGAGCGGTTCGGCGTACCGTCCAGCCGGGTCGTGCCGGGACGGTCGTAGGCGCACACCCGCGTGAACCGGGCGACCTCGGGGAACACCGCCGACGGATCCGGCTTCAGGCCGGCCTCCGGACGCGCGGCGTCCGCGATGTGCGTCCACTCGTCCGACGCGCCCCCGGCACCGGACACGAGCACGACCGTCGGGGACCCGGATCCGCGGCAGTCCAGCAGCACGCGGCGCCCGCCGCCGATGTCCACCGGGCGGGCGGGACCGTCCCCGTCGTCCCGGGCCCCGCGGGCGCCGCCCCCGCGCACAGCGCGAGCAAGACGGCGAGGGTGACAGCAGCGGCGGACACGTGACGGGCCCGGACCAGGCGTCTTCCGAACACCCGTCCAGTCTGGCACCCGGCGGTGACCGCCGACAGCCGGTGGTGTCAGGGGCCGTCCTTGCCGCGGGCCTGCCGGAAGCGGGCGAGCCCCTCCGGGAGTCCGACCAGGGGGTCCGGGTAGTCGTACCGGGCCCGTTCCAGGCCGGCCAGCCGCCAGGGCTCGTGGACCGACGGGCCCGGCAGTCCGGCGAGCTCCGGGACCCAGCGCCGTACGTACGCGCCGTCGGGGTCGTACCGCTTGCCCTGGATCACCGGGTTGAGCACCCGGTTGGGGCGGCTGTCGGTGCCGGTTCCGGCCACCCACTGCCAGTTGAGCTGGTTGTTGGCCACGTCGCCGTCGACCAGCAGGTCGAGGAAGTGGCGGGCTCCGGCACGCCAGTCGATGTAGAGCGTCTTGGTCAGGAAGGACGCGGCGAGCAGCCGGCCCCGGCCCGGCATCCAGCCCTCGTGGGCGAGTTGCCGCATGGCCGCGTCCACCACGGGGTAGCCGGTGCGGCCCTCCTTCCACGCCAGCAGGTCGGCCTCGGCCGCCTTGCCGCGCCGCCAGCGGTCGGCCCGGGTGCGGTAGTCCCGGGCGGCGGCGCCGGGGCGGGCGGCGAGGAGCTGGTACTGGAAGTCGCGCCAGCAGAGCTGCCGGACGAAGGCCCCGGCGCCCGCCCCGCCCCGGGACCGCGCCCGGTACACGGCCTCGGCCGCCGAGACCGCGCCGAAGTGGATGTACGGGGAGAGGCGGGAGGTGGCGTCGCCGGGGAGGTCGTCGTGGCCCTCCTCGTACCCGTCGGCGTACTCCCCCAGCCAGTCCGTGAGCCGCTGCCTGCCCTCCCGCTCACCCCCGGTGGTCAGGCCCGCCGAGACGGACGCGACCGCGGCGCGGGACGGGAGCGCCTCGGAGCGGATCGCGCCGGGCACCCGGACCTCCTGCGGCGGCGCGAGCGGCTCGCGCAGCCGCTCGCCCGACCAGCGCCTGAAGTACGGGGTGAAGACGGCGAAGTGATCGGATCCGCTCGGTGTCACGGCGCCGGCGGGCAGGGCGGTGACCACACCGTCGTGGACGTACAGGCGCCGCCCGTCGGCCTCCAGGGCGCCGCGCAGCCGCTGCTCGCGGTGCAGGGCGAAGGCGCTGCACCCGGCCGCCATGTGCACCTCGTCGGCGTCGGCCTGCCGTACGACGGCGCACACCTCGGCGACGGGGTCCCCCGAGCGCACCACGAGCCGGCCGCCGCGCTCGCGCAGCCCGGAGTCGAGTCCGGCCAGGCAGTCCGCGAGGAAGGCGAGCCGGTTGGGCGCCGCGAAGCCGGCGCGGTCCACCGCCGGGTCCCGGACGAAGAGCGGAACGGTCTCGTTCCCCGGGCCCAGCGCGGCGCGCAGCGGCGGATGGTCGTGGACGCGGAGGTCCGAGGTGAACAGGACGACCGAGACGTTCATGGTGCTGCTCCTGGCATCGGGCCACCGGGCGGACGCTGGAGGTGCCGCGCGGTGGTCGCTGGGCTGGCCCTGCCCGTCATTCGGCGCGGGCGGCCGCGGCGGATGCAGCGGACGCGGGGGATGCTGCGGATCCGGCGGATGCGGCCGGGCCGCGGTCCTCGCCCGCCTCCGCCGTGCGCGCGATGTTGCGGGCCATGCCCCCGAAGACCACGGCGTGGAAAGGCGAGACGCTCCACCAGTACAGGTGGCCGGCCAGGCCGCGCGGGTGGAAGAGCGCCCGCTGCCGGTACCGGGTGCGGCCGTCCTCGTCGTGCTCGGCGTACATCTCCAGCCAGGCGAGGCCGGGCAGCCGCATCTCGGCGCGGAGCCTGAGCAGCCGGCCGGGTTCGATCTCCTCGACCCGCCAGAAGTCCAGGGAGTCGCCGACCCGCAGGTGTGCGGCGTCCCGGCGGCCCCGGCGCAGTCCGACGCCCCCGACGAGCCGGTCGAACCAGCCGCGGACGGCCCAGGCGAGCGGGAAGGAGTACCAGCCGTTCTCCCCGCCGATCCCCTCCACGACCCGCCACAGGGCCTGCGGCGAGGCTTCGACGGTGCGTTCACGCACATCGGAGTAGAGGCTGCCGCCGGCCCAGTCGGGGTCGGTGGGCAGCGGGTCGCTCGGCGCGCCGGGCACGGAGGCGGAGGACCAGCGGGTGAGGACCTGGGCGTCGCGGACCTTCTGGAGGGCGTAGGCGAGGGCCGTGTCGAAGTCGAGGGGGGTGCCGGGCGGGTCGGGCACCCAGGTGGCGATGTCGTGCTCGTCGCAGACGACCTCGTACTTGAGGGACTCCGCGAGGGGGCGGGCGATGGCGCGGGGAACCGGGGTGACCAGGCCGACCCAGTGGCTGGAGAGCCGCGGGGTGAGGACCGGTACGGGCAGGATGAGCCGCTGGGGCAGCCCGTCGACCCGGGCGTAGCGGCGCATCATGTCGAGGTAGGTGAGGACGTCGGGGCCGCCGATGTCGAAGGCGCGGCTGACGTCGGCGGGCATGCGGGCGCTGCCGACCAGGTAGCGCAGTACGTCGCGGACGGCGATGGGCTGGATACGGGTGCGCACCCAGCTGGGGGTGATCATCACGGGCAGCCGCTCGGTCAGGTAGCGGAGCATCTCGAACGAGGCCGACCCGGAGCCGATGACGACGGCGGCGCGGAGCACCGTGGTGGGGACCCCGGAGTCCAGGAGGATGCGCCCGACCTCGGCGCGGGAGCGCAGATGGGGCGAGAGGTCCCGGTCGGGAACCCCGCTCGGGGTGAGCCCGCCCAGGTAGACGATGCGGCGGACGCCGGCGGCGCGGGCCTGCTCGGCGAAGTTCCGTGCGGCGAGGCGGTCGGTGTGCTCGAAGTCGCGCCCGGTGCCGAGGGCGTGCACGAGGTAGTAGGCGACGTCCACGTCCCGCAGGGCGGGGGCGAGCGACGCGGCGTCGGTGACGTCGCCGCGGACGATCTCCGCCTGCCCGGCCCAGGGGTGGTCGCGCAGTTTCTCCGGGGTGCGGGCGAGGCAGCGCACCCGGTGGCCCGCGGTGATGAGCTCGGGGACGAGCCGGCCGCCGATGTAGCCGGTGGCTCCGGTGACCAGGCACCGTGTGCCCGGGACCGAGGGTCCTTGTGCGTCCGTCATGGAGTTGCTCCGATCGGGTGTCGCGGGTGCTCCCCCGGAGTTCTTCCGGGGGCACGGTCCGGCTGGATGCACGGACCGCCGCCCACGAGCTGATCGTCCGGAGCGCGCCTACTTCGGCATGAGGACCGTGTCGACGATGTAGACGGTGGCATTGGCGGTGGGGACGTTGCCGCAGACCACCTTGGATGAGCTGTTCACCTGGTAGGCGGTGCCCGAGCCCTTGGTGGTGATCATTCCCTTCTGGAGGGTCTGGAAGGAGCCGCTCCCCAGCTGCTGCGGGGTGAGCTTCTCGCCCACCACGTGGTAGGTGAGGATCTTGGTCAGGGTCGCCTTGTCCGCCAGGACCTTGTCCAGGTCCGCCTTCGGGATCTTCGCGAACGCGTCGTTGGTCGGCGCGAACACCGTGATGTTCTGGGCGTTGTTCAACGTGTCCACCAGGCCGGCCTTCTTCACGGCCGAGACCAGGGTCGACAGCGCCGGGTTGTTGGAAGCGGCGGTGGCCACCGGGTCCTGCGCCATGCCGTCGAAGGAGCCCGCGCCGCTCTTGGGCACCGAGGCGCACGCCGGGCCGAACGGACCGCCCGCGCCCGTGTCGATTTCGCCGATCGGCTGGGGTGAAGAGACCGCGTCGGGCGCGGCGGCCCCCTGATTGCTCGTACTCTCCTCCGAACAGGCGGACAGTGCCAGCGGAAGCAGCACTGCGGCGGTCACGACGAGGGCGGCACGGCGGAAGGTGTGAATGCTCATGGTCTCTCCTGCGTCTACGGGACTCACCCAGCGGTGAGTCACGCCGCCTATTCGGCACCGGTCCTCATCCGGATGGCCCCCTCACCCGAACGGATGGCAAGCCGCACAGGCTGTCGGACAATGTTTCGGGGGCTTTCGAAGGCCATGTCCGCCGCGACCCATCCACCTGCCCCTCGGCTCCGAATGAGCTGTGCAACCGAGTACTCCTGGAGGACCTCCCCGGTGAGAGAGAACGTGCGCATAGGCCGGCATCCGTCGGCCGCTCCCGACCTGCCGGAACTGATGGGCCGGGTGGCCCGCGGTGATCAGCAGGCGTTCACGACCGTCTTCGAGGCGGTGTCGGGCCCCGTACTCGGCCTCGTACGGACCGTGCTGCGGGACCCGGCCCAGTCCGAGGAGGTCGCCCAGGAAGTACTGGTCGAGCTCTGGCGGACCGCCGCCCGCTACCAGCCCTCGCGGGGCTCGGTGATGAACTGGGTGCTGACCCTGGCCCACCGCCGGGCCGTCGACCGGGTACGTTCCGCGCAGGCGTCGACCAACCGTGAGAAGCGGGCGGCGCTGCTGGACCACACCACGGCCTACGACGAGGTGGTGGAGCAGGTGGAGAGCCGACTGGAGCGCGAGCAGGTACGGCGCTGTCTGAACGGGCTGAGCGAACTGCAGCGGCAGTCGGTCACCCTGGCGTACTACCGCGGCCTGACCCACCGGGAGGTCGCGGAGTTGCTGGCCCTGCCGTTGGGTACCGTGAAGACACGGCTGCGCGACGGGCTCATCCGGCTTCGTGACTGCCTGGGGGTGGGCGTGTGAACACCGCGGATCCGCACACGTTGACGGGCGCGTACGTGCTCGACGCCCTGGAACCGGACGAGCGGACCGCCGTCGAGCGGCACCTCGCCGACTGCGTGTCCTGCACACAGGAGGTCCGGGAGTTCTCCGAGACCGTCACGCGCCTCGGGCTCGCCGTGGCGGCGCCGCCGAGTCCCGCGCTGCGGGACGCGGTGATGCACCGGATCGCGACGGTACGCCAGGAAGGGCCCTCGACGGTGAAGTCCGGGTCCGGGCGCGGCGGCCACGTACGGCCCCGCTGGCGGCCGGTGTCGAACTGGGCCCTGGCGGCCTGCTTCGCGGCGGCCGTGGCGCTCGGCGGTGTCGCGGTGTCGCAGTACGAACAGGCCGAGGACGCCCGGCAGCAGGCGCAGCAGGCCCGCCTCACGAACGACGCGGTCGGCGCGGTCCTCGCGGCCGCCGACGCCCGGGTGGCCACGGCGCCGCTGCGGGGCGGAGCGGTGGGCACGGTGGTCGTCTCGGCCTCCCGCAACCAGGCGGTCTTCGCGGCCTCCGGCATGCCGGCGCCGCCCGGCGGCAAGGTGTACCAGCTCTGGTACAACGACGGCGGCGGGAAGATGCGTTCGGCGGGTCTGATGGACACCGGTACCCCGGCGACGGCCACCCTGCTCGACGGCCCGGTCAACGCGGCGTCGGGGATGGGCGTCACCGTCGAACCGGCCGGCGGTTCGACGCATCCGACCTCGGCTCCGGTGGCCCTGCTGGCCTTCCCGACGGCCTGAGCCGGGGCCGGTCACAGCACTAGGTCGCCCGGAAGCGGTTGCGGTACTCCGTCGGCGTCGTGTCGAGCTTGCGGCGGAAGGCACGGACGAGGGTGTCGGTCGTGTTGAAGCCGCAGACGGTCGCGACGCGTTCGAGGGTGTCGTCCGTGGACTCCAGCCGGTTCCGGGCCACTTCGACGCGGGCCGATTCGATGTAGGCGGCCGGGGTCATCCCGAGCTCCGTCTTGAAGATCCGGTTGAGCTGCCGTTCGCCGACGTGCGCCTGTTCGGCGAGGTCGGCGACGGTGAGCTGCCCGGCGATGTTCCGCGTGATGTAGTGGCGGAGGTCCTCGATGCGCCGGGTGGCCGACACCGGTTCGAGCGGAACGCTGAACTGGCTCTGCCCGCCGGGCCGTTTCAGGTACATCACCAGCTGCCGGGCGACGCGCAGGGCGACGGCCTCGCCGAAGTCGTCGGCGACGAGGGCGAGCGAGAGGTCGAGGCAGGCGCTGATCCCGGCGCCGGTCCACACGTCCCGGTCCCGGATGAAGATCGGATCGGCGTCGACCTCGACCGAGGGGTGTTCGTCGGCGAGCTGGCGGGCGGTCGACCGACGGTCCCCAACGGGTTCGTCGAGACGGACCTCGGCGACCACGTCGACGCCGCCGGCCACAAGGACATCATCCTCGCCGGGTTCATGACCCACATGTGCGTGACCTTCACCGCGGAAGGCGCGTTCCTGCGGGGCAACCGGCCCACGGTCGTCGCGGACGCGTGCGCGACCCGGCCGCTGCGGACGGCGGTCGCCGAGGTGTCCGCCGAGCAGCTCCACCACGCCGCGCTCGCCACGATCGCCGATCTCTACGGAGTCGTCGTCCCGTGCGTCTCCTCCCTCGGCTGAGCCGGCGGCGGCCGGTCCGGTCAGCCCGCCGTCGCCACGAGGCGTCGCAGTGCGGCCTGGGCGGGTGGGCCCCAGGTGGGCTTGCCGCCCGGGCGGCCACGGACGCCGGCCTCACCGATGAGGATGCCGCCGAGGGCGCGCTGCACGGCCCAGCCGCGGGCGCGACGCAGGGTCGCGTCGTCCGCGGTCGGCCGGTAGGCGGCGTGGAAGCGGTCGGCGGCGCCGTCCGGCAGCAGGATCCAGGGGGCGGCGAGGTCGCAGGCCGGATCGCCCGCGCAGAGATCACCGAAGTCGTTCACGCCGCAGAAGGAGCCGTCGGCGGTGAGGACGTTGGCCGGATGGAGGTCGCCGTGGAGCCACAGCGCCGGGCCCGCCCAGACGGGCGCGGCGACGGCGTCCTCCCAGACCGCGCGGACGGCGTCCGGGTCGGGGATCAGCCCCTGCCCGGTGGCCGAGGCCAGCCCCTGGGCGAACCCGTCGGCGGTTGCCGCCAGCGGCCCCCCGCGGCCGTAGCTGCCGACGGGTACCCCGTCGGGAGCGGGTCGGTGAAGGGCCGTCAGGAAGGCGGCCAGCCCTTCGGCCGCGTCGGCGGCGTTCGTGGCCGGGGTGCGGTCGGCGGGCTCGCCGGGCACCCAGGTGGTGACGATCCAGGGGCGCGGGAACCTCTCGGAGGGCTCGCCGATGCGCTGCGGGACGGGGACGGGCAGAGGCAGGGCCGGGGCGAGGGCGGGCAGCCAGGCGTGCTCCTTGCGCAGCAGCGCGTCCGCGGACGGCGTCGCCCAGGGCAGCCGGACGGCGAGGTCCTCCCCGAGCCGCCACAGCTGGTTGTCCCAGCCACGGGCGCCGAACCGCACGGGGCGGTCCGCCAGATCGGGGTGCTGGTCGCGTAACAGGTCCCGGACCAGCTCCGCGGTGACCTCTGTTTCGGTGTGCGTCATGCGGACCAACCCTAAGCCGTCCCGTGATCCCCGTCGGGGCGTCAGAGTTCCTCGCCGAGCGGTAGCCGGTGGATGCCCGGCAGGTACTCGTCGAGCTCCCCCGGGGTGAACCGGGACATGCCCACGACGTGCCAGAACTCACCGGCCACATCGCCCTCGTACTTGTACCCGCCGGCCGGTGTCAGCGCCGCCCAGCCGCCCGTCATGCCCATCAGCGTCGCGCGCAGGGAGGCCGGTCCCCCGTCCGCCGGGACGTTCCAGAGCCGTACGGTGCCGTCCTCGGCGCCGCTCGCCAGGGTCGTGCCGTCCGGGGAGAAGGCGAGCGAGAGCACCCGGCCGGTGTGACCGACGAGGTCGGTGAGGTGCTCCCCCGTCGCCGCGTCCCAGAGGCCGACGGCCCGGTCGTCGCCGCCGGTGGCCAGCAGCGGGCGGCTCGGGTGGGCGGCCACCGCCCACAGCCTGCCGCCGCGTCCGCGCAGGCGCCGATCCGCCTGCCCGTCCCGCCAGACGATGGCCGTACCGTCCCAGCTCGCACTGGCGAGCCAGGCACTGCCCGGGCCGAACGCGACGCCGTACACCCGGTCGGCATGCCCGCCGAGCTGCTCCAGGAGGCCTCCGGTCCTCGCGTCCCACACCCGTACGAAACTGTCGTCGCAGCCGGTGGCCAGTACGTCGGCGTCCGAGCGGAAGGCGATCGAGCGGACCCGGCCCCGGTGCTCGGTCAGTGTCGACACGGGGGAACCCGTGGGGCGGAACCAGACGCGTACGGAATCGTCGTCGTTGGCGGTGGCGAGCAGGGTCCCGTCGGCGTTGAAGGCCTCCGCCCAGACGTGCTCGGTCTCGGCGTCGAGCTCCCTCAGGTACTCGCCGCCCACCGGGTCCCAGAGGTACATGTCGCCGTCGTTGCTGGCCGTGGCGAGGATGGCTTCGAGGGGGCTGAAGGCCGCCGAGACCAGCCGGTCGCCGCGCCCGGTGAGCTCTTCCGTACGCCGGCCCGTGCGCGTCTCCCACAGCCGTACGACCCCGTCGTTCCCGGCTGTGGCCAGCTGCGTGCCGTCCGCGCTGAAGGCGACACCGCTGATCCGGCGGCCGTGGCCGCGCAGGATGCGCTTGCCCTGGCCGGTGGCCGCGTCCCAGATCTGCGCGCCGCCGTCGTTGCCGACGGTGAGCAGTTGGCTGTCGCCGGGCCGGAAGGCACACGCCCAGGCCGTGCCGCGGTGCTCGGTCGGCTGCTGGGGATGGAGGGCGATCGTGTACCCGTGGGGGCGCCCGGTGACCGTCCACAGCCGGACCGCGCCGTTGCTGTCGCAGGCGGCGAGGAGTTTCCCGTCGTCGCCGAAGAGCACCTGGTAGACGGCTCCGGTGCCCCGTTCGAGGATTCCCGCGGGGGTGCCGACCACCGGATCCCAGAGCCGTACCTGGCCGTCGGTGTCACCGCTGGCGAGGAGGTTGCCCTCGGGGTGGAAGTCGAGGACGTACACCCGGCCGGTGTGTCCGGTGAACTCGTGCAGCAGCCGCGCGTCGGCCGTCCGCCAGATCCGCACCGTGCCGCCCTGCCCGGCCGCGCCCCGGTCGGCGGTGGCGAAGAGGGTCCCGTCGGGACTGAACCGGGCGCGGTAGACGGCCCCTTGGTGGCCGTCGATCTCCCTGACGCAGTGCCCGGTGTTCAGGTCCCAGAGCCGTACCTTCGCGCTGGCGTCGCCGGTGAGCAGCAGGCCGTCGGGTCCGTAGACCGCGGTGTAGACGGGCGCGGTGTGACCCGGCATCCGGTGCACGGGCTCGCCGGTGGCCGTGTCCCAGACCGTGACGAGGCCCTCGCGGTCGCCGGTCGCGAGCAGGCTGCCGTCCGCGTCGAAGGAGACCGGCCACACGCCGTCGGGGTGGACCCGCAGGTGGTGCCGGCACGCCCCGGTCACCGGGTCCCAGAGCCGCACGGCGCCGTCGGAGCCGCCGGTGGCGATGACGTCCGGCCGGAACTTCACGGCGTACACGCGCCCTTCGTGCCCCTGGAGGGTGCGGACGGCCCGGCCGTCGTCGGCGCCGCAGACCAGGATGGAGCCGTCCTCGCTGCCGACCGCGAGGAGTTCGCCGTCGCTGCTGTACGCGATGGGTTCGGGGAGGCGGCTGGTGCGCATGCCGAAGCCGTACGGGACCCCGACGGCGGAGGGCCGGAACCCGGCGTCCACGGGCATCCCGGGGGCGATCGCGGCGGTCCCGAGCTCGGGGGCCGACCGCACCGCGTCGTCCATCGTCACGTCGATGAGCGCGGCCCGGTGCCAGCGGCTGCCGGTCAGCAGGGCGCCCCGCAGGTCGGTCCGGGTCAGCCGGGCCCGGCTGAGGTTCGCACCGGTCAGGTCGGCCTGGCTCAGGTCGGCCCGGTCGAGGCGGGCGCCGGTCAACCGGGTGCCCCGCAGCAGCGCGCCGGAGAGGTTGGCGCCGATCAGCCGGGCGTCCGTCAGGTCGGCGTCGCTGAGGTCGACCCCGGAGAAGTCGCGGTGCGAGAGGTCCTCACCGGCCAGCCGGGCGCCGCGCAGGTCGGCGTTGGCCGGCACCCGGAGCCGGTCGGAGATCCGGACGGCGTTGGCCCGGGCGGCCTCGCTGACCGCGCGCCCCGGGGAGTCGAGGACGTCGCGCACCCAGCGGGCGCACTGCTCGTGGTCGGCGAGGTCGCAGAAGAACTCGACGGCGAGCTGGCTGAGCGGGCGCGCGAGGAGCAGGGTGTGCTGGCCGCGGGCGAGCTGGCGGGCCGCCTCCCGCGCCACCAGCCATTCGATGACGGAGCCGTGGATGAACTGGAAGACCCCGTCGTCGCTGCGGACCAGCAGGCTGCCCGCGCCGACCGCCTGGGCGCGCTCGGAGGGGGTGAGCGGGGACTCGGTGAGTTCGCTGAGGGTGTCGGCCACGGTCTCGGTGAGCTCGTCGAGCCGCAGGGCGCTGCGGCCGCTCTCCCACAGCCGCCAGGCCAGCGCGGTGACCGCGGCCCACAGCTGGTCGATGGTGAGCCCGGGCGGCGCGCCGGGCCCGCCCTGGCCGCGCCGTTCCTCGTGGTCGAGCCAGGAGGTGAACACGTCCTCGTACAGCCGGGCGGGGCTGAGTGCCCGGCCCGCTCCGGCGACCGCGCGCAGCTGGTCCTGGCTCAGGTCGGCGACGAAGGAGAGCAGCCTGGGGTTGCGGCAGAGCATCAGCAGGTCGGGGATGTTGCGCAGGAGCTGGTAGCGGCGGTCGGCGGCGCGCTCGTCGCCGTAGCTGCGTACGAGGTAGGAGCGGATCTGGGCGGGGGTGAAGCCCTCGACGGCCAGGATCCTGCGCTGCGGGAGCAGGCCGACGCGCTCGCCGAGCGCGGTGAGGACCTGGGCGTGCGACTTGAAGTGCTGGGTGCGGCTGCTGACGACGATCTTGGCGTGGTCGACGGCCGCGTCGAGGAGGACCTGGAGGTGGTCGGCGGCCCGGTCGTAGCTGACCCGGTTGACCAGTTCGTCGAAGCCGTCGAAGAGCAGGACGACGCGGCCCTGGGCGAGCATGTAGCGCAGGGCCCGAAGGTCGATGGTGTCGACGTCGTGGCCGGCCAGATGGGCGGCGACCAGGCCTTCGAGGCTGTGCGCCCGGTCGAGGGAATTGAGCGGGATCAGCAGCGGGGTCAGGTGCGGGAGCTGTTCGGAGATGCGCCGGGCGAGCTCGCGCAGCGCGAAGGTCTTGCCGTGTCCGAAGTCGCCGAGGAGCAGGACGAACCGGCCGTGATCGGACTCCAGGAGTTCCAGCAGCTCCTCGACGAGTCCGTCACGTTCTTGGCCGGCACCGTCCTGACCGTCGGGGCGGTCGGCGTCACGGTAGCGCTGGGGGAGGTAGAGGCCGGGGGCGTACTGCTCGCTGCTGCTGAGCCGGGCCGTCTGCGCGGCGACGTAGCCCCGGAGGTCGAGCAGGCCCTGGAACTCGATGAAGCTGCGGACCCGGACCCGGACGCCGTGGGCGGCGGCCCGGCGGCGCAGCCCGCCGGCCGGGGCGTCGCCCGCGTACACCAGGACGGCCTCGGAGCCGGTGTCGGTCGCGTGCACCTGGGCGATGAAGCGGTCGACTTCCTCCTCGGTGGGGCTCCCGGGGTGGACGGCTATGCGCTGCTGCTGGACGACGCCGTCCTCCTGCTCCTGCCAGGTGGCCATGATCTGCACCATGTCGCCCGGTTCACGGCGCGGTACGTCGCGCAGCCGTACGCCTTCCCGGCGCACGCGGCAGATCTCCTTCACCCGTTCGGCGAGTGAGGCGGCCGGGTCGTCCAGGGGGGCCCGGCCGCCGGCCGGCTCGACGTCGATGACGGCGGGCAGTTCCGGTACGGGGAAGACCCGGCGGGTCTGCCGCCATGCGGCGGGGAAGGTTTCGGACGCGGAGGTGATCCGGTCGTCCCACCGGGTCACGCCCTCGGCGCCGATCTGGAGCAGCTGGAACCTGGCGGGGGCCGCGGAGCCGAACAGGGGCAGCTCACCGGCGCCCGCGGAAGCCGCCGAAGCCCCGGAAGCCCCGGAAGCCCCGGCGAGCTGGGTGCGGCTGGGGGCCGAGGTGGTGGTGCGCGGGCCGCCGGTCGGCCCGTGCAGCAGCAGATGCAGCCGCGGTGCGGCCAGCCGGGCGAAGGTGTCGGCGTCCCGCAGCCCGCCGGGGCCGCCGACCGCGTCACCGGGGCGGCGGCCGTCGGTGAGCGGGTGGCGGAGCGCGCCGATGCGCAGCCAGCCCTCCTCCTCGTACCGGCGCATGGCCTCGGCGAACCAGGCGGCCTGGTCGCGGCCGATGAAGCCGTACTGCTCCTCGGGGCGGTGGCTGTAGGCCATGGAGGAGTTGAATCCGGCGACGACCGTGCTCAGTTCGGGCACCGGGAAGAGGGTCCAGGGCTGGTCGCTGTCGAAGACGGTGTCCAGGCCCTGGTAGAGGCCGCGGAACAGCCGGGTGTAGTGGCGCCATTTGGGCCAGTACGGCGGCTGCGGTGCCACCTCGTCGGCCTCGCAGGTGTGGAAGTAGGCCTGGGACGCGGCCTGGTTCACGTCCTGCGCGCCCGGTACCACCATCACGCGCTGGGGGGAAAGGTCGAGCTGGGACCGCAGGGCGGTGAGGAAGCTGAGGGCCTGGTCGCATTCGCGCGGGCTGCCGGACGCGGTGAGGTCGCCGGTGACCACCATCAGGTCGGGGGCGGGTGCCCCCGCGTCCCTGAGCATGATGAGGTCGCCGCGGATCTGCCGGCTGAGCGAGTCGGGTTCGCGGCCGCGCCCGAAGTCGGGCCCGGCCAGGTGCAGGACGGTCACGGTGTCCTGCGCGCTGTGGCCGGCTGCGGCGGCCTGCGGGTAGAGCGGCGCCCGGGCCGGCCGCCGGCGCCCCGACCAGCCGGGGCCGGCGAGCGCGCTCGGCTGCGGCTGGCCCGGATTGGGCTGCTCCGGGTGGCGGACGGGTCCCGGTCCGCTCCCCGGATAGCCGGGACGGCGGCCCGGCCGGGCATGGCCGTCGACGGCCTGCCCGACCCGGTTCAGCAGCAGGGAGCGGGCCGCGTCGATGTCCGCCACTCCGACGAGGTCGACGTAGGTGATCGTGGCGAGGAGCCCCTCGATCGGGATCTCGTCCACCCGGACGGTCAGCAGCCTCCGTTCGGGGGACTCGGGCGAGGCCCGGAGCGCGGCCTGCCATTCCATGCGACCGTAGGTGGAACGCTCGTAGTGGCGGGACAGTACGGCGATGACCGCCAGGGACTCGCTGACTCCCCGGTCCATGAAGTCTATGAAGTTGGTCCCCGGTACGAAGTCCCAGGCCTGCACCACCGTGCGGTAGCCGGCCTCCTCCAGGGTCCAGGCGATCCATGCGGCCCATTGTTCGTCTGCCGGGGAGTAACTGATGAAGAAGTCGAACTCTCTTGCGGGAGCGCCGAATTGCCCGTCCGTCATCATGAGTCCATCGTAGGGCCGTGCCCCCGGCTGCGGGTTTGTCCCGTCAAGGACGAGGCGATCTCGCGCGGGGCGCCGGACACCCCGCCCGGGCAGGCCTGTCCGATTCCTTCCGCCCCGTCTGATGCCGGGGCGTGTGTTTGTGCGAACCTGTTCGCCGTGTCTCTCCTCAGGCGACTGCATCCACTGGACTGGCTGGCCTGCGGCCTGCTCGCACTCGGTGCGCTGTGCGTCGCCACGGGCCTGCTGCCCACCGGACCCGCCGCGGACGTGCTGGAGCGCATCGGTCCGCTGGTGGTGTTCCTGGCCACCGTCATCGTCCTCGCCGAACTGACCGGCAAGGCGGAGGTCTTCGACGTCGTCGCCACCTGGGTGGCCCGGGCGGGGCGGGGCCGGTACCCCCTCCTCTTCTGTCTCTGCGTGCTGTTCGCGTCCGTCACCACCATCACCCTCAACCTGGACACGACGGCGGTCCTGCTGACCCCGGTGATGCTGGCGCTGGCGACCCGGGTCGGTATCGCGCCCGTACCGCTGGCGATGACCACGGTGTGGCTGGCGAACACGGCCAGCCTGTTGCTTCCCGTGTCGAACCTGACGAACCTGCTGGCCGCGGACCGGATCGCGCTGACCCCGTCGGAGATGGCCGCCACCATGTGGGCGCCGCAGCTGGCGGCCATCGCGGTCACGATGGCCTGCCTGTGGGGCTTCTACTGGCGCCCGGGGCGCCGCGGCGAGACCCGCTACACTCCTCCGCCCCTGCCGCGCCCCGCGGACCGGGTCCTGTTCCGGGTGAGCGCGGTGGCGTGCGCCGGATTCCTGCTGGCGATCCTGCTCGCCGACGTGCCGCTGTGGTCGGCGTCGATGGCGGCCGCGCTGATCGTGGTCGTGGCCTTCTGGGTGCGCAGCCGGGAAACGCTGCGCCTCTCCCTGATCCCCTGGCGGCTCCTGGTCCTGGTCCCGGGGATGTTCCTGGTCGTGGAGACGGTCAACGCCCACGGGCTGCACGAGATCCTCGCGGCGGCGATGGGCTCCGACAACGGCGTCGTCGGCATGCTGAGGTCGGCGGCGGTCGGCGCGGGCTTCTCGAACGTGCTGAACAACCTCCCGGCCTATCTGGCGGGCGAGGCGGCCATTCCGGTGGCCAATCACGAGCAGCTGCTCGCCCAGCTGATCGGCGTCAACGTGGGGCCGGTCATCACGCCGTGGGCCTCGCTGGCCACCCTCCTGTGGTTCGAGCGGTGCCGCTGGCACGGCACCCGGATCGGCCTGGGCCGCTTCTTCGGTACGGGCGTCGTGCTGGCGGTGGCGGGCACGCTGGCGGCAACACTGGCGCTGGCGGCCACCACTTAGGACTGGTCCGGGCGATCAGGACCCGCCGATCGGCGTGGCGCGATCGGCCGAACTTTACGTGGGGTCACAGGCTGTGGGCGATGGGGTGCAGCGGTTCGTACAGCGGGAGTTCGGCTCCGCTGGGGAGCCGGATCGCAGTCAGTTTGCCCCAGCGCTGTTCGCTGATCGGGCGGGTGATCTCGACGCCCTGCGCGTGGAACTCGCCGAGCTGGGAATCAAGGTCGTCGCACATCAGGAACAACTCGTGCCGGGGCGGGCCGTCGGTCGGGTGCACGGCCATCTCGGTCGGGGGCAGCTTGAAGATGAGCCAGCCGCCGCCCGCGTCGACGCCGGGAAAGTCGAGGACGTCACGGATGAAGGCGCGGTCCGCCTCGGCGTCCTGGCTGTAGAGGATGACATGTGCGCCGCTGATCATGGCTGGCTCCTGCCCGTCGACGTGCTGGCGGTCGTGTCCCCGGCATCCTGGCACGCTCAGATCCAAGAAGACCTTCGGTTGCATTCGACGACACGGCGAAGCTGAGCGGCATGGCAAGCGACAGCGGCGGCGTTTGCTTCGTTCGCGCAGGATCAGGGGCGTGATGGGCTTCCTCAAAGCGCACGCACCGATCCTGCTTGCCCTCTTCTCCGTGGTCGCCGCCTTCGGCGGCACCTGGCCCGGATCCAAGATCCAGGCGAGCGGCGGCTTTGCCCTCGAGCCCGGCCTGACGCTCCCTAGACGCCCGGGGTGATGGCCCCCACCTCGCCCAGGAGGTACGCGAGGGTCTCGCCGCGGGCCGCCACGAAGCTGCGCCCGGTGTCGGCCCCGGCGAAGCCGGGTCTGAACGCCGCCCCGGACAGCGTGCGCAGCTCCACGCCCGCCTCGGCCGCGAGCAGCGCCCCGGTCGGCAGGTCCACGCCCTCGGCGCGGTAGCCGACGAAGGCGTCGATGGTGCCGCGCGCCAGCAGGCTCCAGCCGAGCAGCGGCGCCCACAGCTGCAGGACGCGCCGGCAGCGCAGCTCCAGCACCGCGCGCAGGGCCACCGCCGTCGCGTCGCCCCGTTCCACGGCGTACCCCTGTGTCCAGGCGACGACGGGGCCCGGGCGTGGCAGGGCGGGGCCGGGGCCGGTCAGCGCGCCGGACGGCCCGTGGGCCCCGTACCCCCTGACCGCGTGCCAGGTCTCCCCGGTGACGGGCTCGTGGACCACTCCCATCACGGGGGTGCCGCCCAGGCACAGCCCGATCCCCACCGCGTACGTGGGCAGCCCGATGACCACGTTGTTGCTGCCGTCCAGCGGGTCGACCAGCCAGGTCCGTTCGCCCGCCGCGTCGAGGAGCCCGGCCTCCTCGGACAGGATCCGGTCGTGCGGGAAGTGGCGCTGTATCCGGCTGAGCACGAGCTTCTCGGCGGCAAGGTCGAGGTCCATCTGCACATCCCCCGACCCGCCCTTCGTACGCACGCACCGTGCCGTGCCGAAACGCCTGCGGAGCAGGCCGCCCGCCTCCTCCGCCGCGGCGACGGCGACCTGCCTCTCATGGTCGAAATCAGGCCCGCTGTTGGGCATCGATCCTCCTGAGGACGGTGTGGACGCTGCGCACGGTCTGCGCGGTGTCGCACAGCCGGCGGGTCGTGCGGCGCGGTCGGCCGTCGAGCGGGCCGAGCGAGAGGTCGAGCTGCCCGGGGATCGACATGCCGTGCACCAGGGTGGCCGCGGGTTCCACGCCCTCCAGTGCGGTGGCGTGGAACTCGCCGGCCGGCAGGGTGTACGTCTCCCCGCCCGCGCTGATGTGGGCGGGTCCGGGCTCGCTCCGTACCAGGAGTGAGGTCGGCCGGATCTCGTCCACGCCGTCGCTCCCGCTGAGCACCTCGAAGACCCGGTGGGTGGCGCCCTCCTCGCCGTCCCGCACCTCGCTCGTCCGTACGGGCAGGTTGGCCACCCGCCCGTACAGCACGCGGCTGCGCAGTTCCCAGCTGTGGGCGTGCATCGGTGACGCGTCCGGATCGGCGCGGTTGCCGATCTCGAAGAGATGCACGCAGATTCCGCGCGGACCCTCTCTCAGCAGTGGCAGGCAGAGAAATCCGAGCGGATGACGGACAGCACGTAACTCCCGTGTCCCGGAGGCGATCTCCTCCAGGGTGACGAGAGTGCTTTCGAGCTCGCGGTCCATGGGCACGCGCCGGAGCGCATCACCTCCTGTAGGGGTCCTCCGCGTGCAGGGCCTTTTCGATGATCTTGCCGATGTCGCTGTCGGTGAAGACGCGCGGCAAAGGCAGCCGCAGGTCGTCGAAGAGCGTCCGCACCTCGTCGACGGTGGGCTCCTGGCCGAGCGGGGAGGCGACGCGCAGATCGAGCACGGTCGCCTGCTCGCGGCTCTGGTGCAACTCGGTCACGTAGTAGTCGTAGAGCGGTTGCCCGCGCTCCACCAGCAGGTTCACCCGGGACTGGTCGTCCTGGGTGATGATGAGGCAGGTCTCCGACAGGTCGAAGCGCAGGGTCGGGACGGCGGCCGACAGGTGCACGCTGATCTCCAGCGTGGTCAGCTGCCGCTGGTACCAGCAGGCGGCGAGGACGGTCGCGTACGACTCCCGGCGGACCCGGTCGGTGGTCCACACGTCGTCTCCGCGACGCTGCCCGCCGAACATCTGCCGGAACCGGGCGTACGCGGCGCAGGCCCGCTCGTCGGCCGGATTGACGATGTCGATCTTCACGTTGAGCTGCGAGCGCTGTTCCTTCGCGGCGGCCACGCACAGGGGCAGTGTGACCGCCCGCAGGTAGGTGCCCGTACCGCCCTTGAAGTACCAGAGGTTGGTGTGCTGGCGGGCCTTGCGCAGCGCCTCACCGACCTCGTTGCCCGACAGCGAGCGCACCATCGCGAGGTCTTCCAGGGCCTGCCGGGTCCCGCTCATCGCCTCCTGGATGCTCGCGGGTCGGCGCACCCGCTCCACGATCGACCCGGTCGCGAGGAGGCCGAGCACGACGAGCGTGGCACCCGAGGAGACGTCGTCACTGATGACGTCTCCGAAGATGTCGAGGAATCCGACCGCCATCGCGATGCCCAGGGCGACCACGACGTCGGCGTTCCGCAGCACCCAGGCAACGAAGCGTTCCAGCCGCCCTACGTGCGCTGCCATGAACGCACCCCCCTCCCCCACCCGTGTTCCGATGGTAGGAGACGCGCCGGTGGCGCCACCAGAGCGACTTCACGTCGCGCGGCCGCCGTCCCCACCGTCGCTGTCGCCGTCCATGTCGCCGTCCCTGTCGCCGTCGCCGGTCAGCAGGCGGGAGCGCAGCCGCTCCGCGGTCCGCTCCGACAGGCCGGCCCGGTCCCTGAGGTAGCCGTGCACGGATCCGTACCGGGCCTCCAGGTCGGCGAGCACCAACTCCATGATCACGGCGGGGGCGCGGCCGTAGCTCGGCCACTTCATGACCCGGCCCGGGTGGGCGGCCCGCCAGTCGGCGGCGAGCCGCTCGGTGGCCAGCTCGGTGAGCGCGAAGTCGGCGAGGATGTCGGCCCGGTCCACCCCGAGCAGGGTCAGTACGAAGACTCCGATGAGCCCGGTCCGGTCCTTGCCCGAGGTGCAGTGGAAGACCACGGGGCCGGGTGCCTGCGCCAGCTCCTCCAGGACCTGCCGAATCTCCTCGGCCCCGTCCTCGGTGACCTCGGCGAACCGGTCCGCGAGGTACCGCCAGGGGTCGATGTCCGGATCGATCTCGGCCTGGTCGTAGGGCCGGTGCTCGATGCTCAGGTTGACGTAGCGAAACCTGTCCGCCTCGGGCACCCGCCCCTTGGTCTCGATCTCCCACGGGTACCGCAGGTCGATCACGGTCCCGATCCCGAGCTCCAGGAACCGCTCCCAGTCGCCGCCCGCCAGCTTGCCGAGCGAGTCGGCCCGGTACACCGTCCCCCATCGGACGGTGCGGCCGTCGGCGGACCGATAGCCGCCCAGGTCACGGAAGTTGTGCAGACGCTCGAACTCGACGTGCCGCTTCACCGGATCTCTCCCCCGTCTTCGGACTCCTTACCGGACACCCTGCCGCAGACCGGCCGCCCGACCGAGGTGCCGTCGTGGACCGGGACGAAGATCACAACCGGGAAGCGGGACTCAGCCCTCCGCGGCGGGGATGAGGTATCCCCAGGTCTTGATGCCGACGATGCCGCCGATGCCGTCCGGCCGAGGCCTGCGGGGCGGCGAATCCGGCGGCCATGAGCAGCGTCGCGCCCAGGACTCCGACGCGGGTCGCCGTACGCCTGATGGTGTTCATGCCAGAAGTTCCTTTCGGTGAAGGGTGGGCGTGCCGCCCACTCGGACTACTCGAAGTAGACGGTGGCGATCAGGTGGTGCCAGGTGTAGCGGCCGACGACGCCGTCCGCACCGCCCTTGGTGAAGGCACTGCGCTGGAAGTTCACCACCGCGTTGTACGTCTTGGGGCCGAAGCTTCCGTCGACGAAACCGGGCTGGTCCTCACTCCACCGTGGGGATCTCCCAGCCCATGTAGTACTCGGAGCCGTAGGCGTTCTTGCACGCCTGCAGCTCATTGCCCCAACTGGCCTGGGCGATGGGGGCGGTGACCAGCAGCGTGCCGATGGCGGACGCGGCGAGCGCGAGGGCCGCCAGAGGGCCGCGCCGTAGGGGCCGAGTACGGCCATGAGGTCCGGGATCCCGCCCGCCCCTGCAGGTCCGGTCACGGCCCGTTCGTTCGTCATGGGGACCATCGCGCAGGCTCCCGTCGCACGGAGCAGCTGCCGGGAACGTTCAGAACGCCAGCCGGAACAGCGCGCCCCCGCCCGGGGCGGCCTCCGCCGTCAGCTCGGCGGAGTGCGCCCGCGCGATCTGCCGGGCCATGGCCAGACCGAGCCCCGACCCCGGCAGGGCGCGGGCCGCCCCGGCCCGGTAGAACCGGTCGAAGACGTGCGGCAGGTCTTCCGGCGAGATCCCGGGACCGTGATCACGGACCGTCAGCTCCGGTCCCCGGCCGCCCGGGACGCCCGCCACCAGCTCCACCTCGACGGGCAGCCCGCCCCGGCTGAACTTGGCCGCGTTGTCGAGCAGGTTCCCCAGCAGTCGGCTGAGTCGCGCCGGTACCCCCGGCACCACGACGGGCTCGGCCGGCACGCGTACGTGGAAGGGCACGGCCGGCCAGTGCGTCCGCGCCGCCTGCGCGCAGTGCTCCACCAGCGTACCCAGCCGGACCTGTTCCACCAGCGGCTGCGGCTCTTCGTCGCGTGCCAGCTCGATCAGGTCGTTGACGAGCCCCGTCACCTCCCGCAGCTGCCGCCCCAGCGCGGCCGAGGCGCGCTCGCGCTGGTCGGGGGTGAGCCGGTCGGCCCGGGCCAGCAGTTCGGCGTTGGTCCGCAGTGCCGTCAGCGGGGTGCGCAGTTCGTGGGAGGCGTCCGCGACCAGTTGGCGCTGCGCGGCGACCGACTGTTCGAGCTCCCCCAGCATGGTGTTGAAGCTGGCGGCCAGCCGGGTGATCTCGTCCTCCCGTCCCGGTGGCGGCAGTTCGATCCGGTGCCGTGCGTCGCGGGTGGCGGCGATCCGCTCGGCCGTCGCGGTGAGCCGGGTGACCGGGGCCAGGCCGGTCCGCGAGACCCAGGACCCCAGCAGGGCGGCCAGCAGCACGCCGATCACCGCTGTCAGCACCAGCCACCGGGCTGCCTCCTCGATGCCGTCCTCGACGGTGTCGGCCCGCAGGGCCACCTGGAGGGCGCGCCCCTTGGCGTAGTCGGTGGTGAGCATCCGGGCGGGATACCCGGACACCGTGATGTTCGTGTAGTAGGGGGCCTTCCGTCCCGCGGCGACCTCCCGCGCGGCCGGGTCCACGGGCAGCAGTCCCGGGGTTTCAGGGTCCTTGGCCGGGTCGGCGGCCACCACCTCCGCGCAGGCGGGAGCCGCCAGGAACCGGCATTCCCCGGCCAGGGTGCCCGGCCCGGCCCCCGGGTTGCGCTGGGCGGCGAGCCGCGCGGACTGGGTGAGGCTGAGGTCGAGCTGCTCGTAGAGTGCGGACCGGACCACCAGGAACGCCGCCGCGCACACGCCGACGGCCACTAGGGCCACGGCGGCGGTGACCGACAGCGCCAGCCGGGTGCGCAGGGGGCCGCGCCTGCGCCAGACCCGGCCGAGCCGCCGGCGGCCGCCGCTCACGCCGCGTCCAGCCGGTAGCCGACCCCGTGGACGGTGTGCACCAGCCGGGCCCCGCCCGCGGCCTCCAGTTTCCGGCGCAGGTAGCCGACGTAGACGGCGAGGGAGTTGGAGTCGGGCCCGAAGTCCCGTCCCCATACGAGTTCGAGGATCAGCTCGCGCGGGAGTACTTGGCCGGGGTGGCGCAGGAGGAGTTCGAGCAGGGCCGCTTCGGTACGGCTGAATTCCAGCGGACGGCTCCCCCGGCGCCCGGTCCGGGTCGCGGGGTCGAGGACGAGGTCGGCGAAGCCGAGCGGGGCGGCGGCCGTGCCGGCGGGTCCGGGCGCGGCCCGTCGCAGGAGCGCGCGGACCCGGGCGACCAGCTCGTCCAGGGCGAAGGGTTTGACGAGGTAGTCGTCTGCGCCCGCCTCCAGTCCGTCGACGCGCTCACTGACGGAGCCGAGCGCGGTCAGGACGAGGACGGGCGTACGGTCGCCCAGCGCCCGCAGCTGCCGGCAGACGGCGAGGCCGTCGAGTACGGGCATCATCACGTCGAGGACGACCGCGTCGGGCTCCCAGGCCGCGACCTGGGAGAGCGCCGCGAGCCCGTCCGGGGCACCCCGTACCTCGTACCCCTCGACCGCGAGGCCGTCCTCGACGGCTGCCCGCACCTCGGGCTCGTCGTCGACGACGAGGATGCGCTGCCTGCCCGTGCCGCCTGCGCTGCCTGTACCGCGTGTGCTGCCTGCGCTGCCTGCGCTGTCCGTGGAGCTCATGGGGCAAAGCCTGCCAAAGGCTTCTGAGAGAACCTCTTAGAACGTTCTTAAGTCGGGGGAAAAGAGGGGCTGAGGAAGCGGCCTCGCGGAACCCTTCCACCCCAAGGGTTCCGGCTCCCCCCTGTCCATGGCAGTCCAGGCAGATCCGGCTTGTGCTGCCTCCGGTGGCTCCCCGATTGGCTCCCCGAGTGCCACCGCTGGCCCTCAGGCATCGGGGCGCCTCCACACTTCGGGGCCGCCGCCCTCCCAGGTGATCGGCCCGTCCTCGCTCAGGTCCACGTCCTCCAGGCCGGCGCGACGCAGGAACTCGGCAACGTCCCTCGGCGTGTGCGCACGCCCGAGGTCCACGTCCACGCCGAGCGCATGAACGGTGACCTTCCGGCCACCCTTCGGGGACACCGGATGCACGATGATTTCCGTCTGGTCCGACACGCCCCTAGCCTGCCGCGCCAGCGCCAGTCCAGCACGCTGAGCGCGCTGTCCGGCCGACGGCGCGTGCCGGGATCCACACCGAGACGCGGCCGGTACGGGCGACCGTGGCTGGGTGGAGCAGGCAATCCACCCACGGCTCCAGATGCCCCGTGCGTCTCGCGCGATTCGGCAGGTCAGGGATTTAGAAACGCCTTAGAGCTCGTAACAGGATCTTGGTGAGATGTCCTGGTCAGCCGTGACCGGTGTGACGATTCGGCCGTTCGTGATGGTGTGAGTACTCGGCCG